>JAFAKN010000331.1 GCA_019235415.1 Alphaproteobacteria bacterium | reverse complement strand
GGTCCGACCTTTTGGTCATCAACAAGATCGACCTCGCGCCGCTCGTTGGCGCCAACCTCGAGGTCATGGAACGCGACGCCCGCCGGATGCGCGGCAGTCGTCCGTTCCTGTTCTCCAACCTAAAGGAAAACAAAGGGGTGGAGGGCGTTGCTGAATTCATCGTTCGCCAAGGCGGCCTGCCCGCGCGGCCATACGAGGCGCCCGCCAAAGGATCACGAAGGGACTAGACCATGACCAGAGCGATCAGCCTTACCCTTGTCGCGCTGCTGGCGGCGACACCTGCGCTCGCCCATCCCGGCCACGCCACGTCCGGTTTCCTGCATCCGCTGAGCGGCGCGGATCACCTGCTGGCCATGATCGGCGTCGGCTTGTGGGCGTCGCTATTGGCCGTCCGCAAGCCCAAGGCCGCGGTGCTCGTGCCTGCTGCGTTCCTCGTGATGATGGCGGCGGGGGCGGCTGCCGGTTTTGCAGGCATAAAATTGCCTCTTGTGGAGGCGGTCATTCTCGCCTCCGTGCTGGCGATCGGCCTGTTGATCATGGCTGCCGTGCGTTTGCCGGCGGCAGCGGCGATGGCCCTGGTTGGCCTCTTCGCGCTCTACCACGGCTACGCCCACGCGATCGAAGCGCCGGGCAACGACACCGGCGGCTACATCCTGGGCTTCCTGCTGGCGACGACGCTGCTGCAAGCGGCCGGCCTCAGCCTGGGCCTGCTTGCTCGGCGGGTGGGGGGCGACCTCGGTTTGCGGGCGCTCGGCGGTGCGCTGATGGCCGGCGGCGCTTTGGTGCTGATCACCAATTGAAGTTATCCCGGCCATTAGCCGGGGTTTTGGCACGGCTTTCGCTGTCCCACCGATTTGGCGGGGGTATTCCGTCGAATCAAGAAGGAGAGCGGGATGAAGCTGGGTTCAATCGTGAGGACGGGCCTCGTGGCCGTCGGCTTGCTGGCAGGGGCAGCAAGCGGCGCCATGGCCCAGGCGCCGCCGATCAAGGTTGGCATTCTGCATTCGCTGTCGGGCACCATGGCGATCAGCGAGACGACTCTCAAAGACGTCATGCTGATGCTGATCGAGGAGCAGAACAAGAAGGGCGGCCTGCTCGGCCGCAAGCTCGAGGCGGTGGTCGTCGACCCGGCCTCCAACTGGCCATTGTTCGCCGAGAAGGCGCGCGAGCTTCTGCAGAAGGACAAGGTCGCCGCGGTGTTCGGTTGCTGGACGTCGGTCAGCCGCAAGTCGGTGCTGCCGGTGTTCGAGGAGCTGAACGGCCTCCTGTTCTATCCCGTGCAGTACGAGGGTGAGGAGAGCCAGCGCAACGTCTTCTACACCGGCGCCGCGCCCAACCAGCAGGCGATCCCGGCGGTCGACTACCTGATGAACAACGAGAAGGTGCAGCGCTGGGTGCTGGCCGGCACCGACTACGTCTATCCGCGCACGACCAACAAGATCCTCGAGGCCTACCTCAAGCTGAAGGGCGTCAAGCCCGAGGACATCATGATCAACTACACGCCGTTCGGTCACTCCGACTGGCAGTCGATCGTGGCGGACATCAAGAAGTTCGGCTCGGCGGGCAAGAAGACGGCCGTGGTCTCGACCATCAACGGCGACGCCAACGTGCCGTTCTACAAGGAGCTGGGCAACCAGGGCATCAAGGCCAAGGACATCCCGGTCGTCGCCTTCTCGGTCGGCGAAGAGGAGTTGGCCGGCATCGACACCAAGCCGCTGGTCGGCCATCTCGCCGCCTGGAACTACTTCGAGTCGGTGAAGAACCCGACCAACGAGGCCTTCATCAAGGCTTGGCAGACCTTCACCAAGAACCCCAAGCGCGTGACCAACGATCCGATGGAAGCGCACGTGATCGGCTTCAACATGTGGGTCGAGGCGGTCAAGAAGGCCGGCACCACCGATCCGGATGCGGTGATCGACGCCATCGTCGGCGTGGCCGTGCCCAACCTGTCGGGCGGCCTGTCGGCGATGATGCCGAACCATCACATCACCAAGCCGGTGCTGATCGGCGAGATCCAGGGCAACGGCCAATTCGACACGGTGTGGCAGACGCCGGGCCTGCTGGTCGCGCAGGAGTGGTCGCCCTACCTGCCGGACTCCAAGGACCTGATCGCCGATTGGCGCAAGCCCATGAACTGCGGCAACTTCAACGTCGTCACGGGCAAGTGCGGCGGCAAGGGCAAGTAGTCGCCTGCTCCGTCGACACTCGAGTCGAGTTTGCTAACAGGGGACGGGGCGACTTTGTGGTCGTCCCGTTCTCATCTCCGGGCTAATCCTAAAGCCATGTCTTTCCTGCGCCCGCTCGCGGGGCTTGTGTCGGCGCTGGTGGTGGTGCTGTTCGCCACCGCAACCCTGGCCGCCGACCTGCAGAGCCTCGTGACCAACCTGACGACCGGCGGCTTCGGCGACCGCGAGACCGCGATCGGCGCGCTGGCCGCGTCCGGCGATCCGCGGGCCGCGCCGATCCTCGAGGCGATGGGCGCCGGCAATCTCTATGTCCGTCCGTCCGACAAGACGGTCGTGATCGGCAATCCGGACGGCAAACAGCTGGTGCTGGAGGACGCGATCACCGGCAAGCCCGCGGGCACGGCGACCGAGGCCGAGCTCGAGCGCGTGCGGGTGAACAATCGCTTGCGCGGCCTCATCGAGGAGACGGTCGGCTCGCTGACGCTCATGAGTCCCGACGCGAGAGTGCGCCGGGAAGCCGCCGAATCGCTGTTCAAGCGGCCCAACCCCGCAGCCCTCGGCGCCCTCGATGCAGCCATCGCCGCGGAGAAGGATGGGCGCGTGAAGGCCGCCTTCGGCGAGGCTCGCGCCGCGCTGATCCTGGCGTCGCCCGACGAGCCGAAGGACAAGAAGATCGAGGCGCTTGCCGTGGTCCGCGACCGCGGCGACCGCGAGGCGCTCGGTGTCCTGCAGGCGGCGGCCAACAACGCCACCGACCCCGACGTCAAGGCGGCTGCCAATGCCGCCGCCGGCACCGTTCGCCAGAGCCTGGCCACCTGGGAAGCGGCGCAGAACGTCTGGTACGGCATCTCGCTGGGCTCCGTCCTGCTGCTGGCGGCGATCGGGCTTGCCATCACCTTCGGCACCATGGGCGTGATCAACATGGCCCATGGCGAGATGGTGATGCTGGGCGCCTACACGACCTTCGTGGTGCAGGAGATCATCCGCACGCGTGCGCCGCAGCTGTTCGACGCCTCGCTGGTGATCGCCCTGCCGCTCGCCTTTCTGGTGGCCGGCGTCGTCGGCATCGCCATCGAGCGCAGCATCATCCGTTTTCTCTACGGCCGCCCGCTCGACACCCTGCTGGCGACCTGGGGCCTGTCGCTGGTGCTGCAGCAGGCGGTCCGCTCGATCTTCGGTCCGTCGAACCGTGAGGTCGGTGCGCCCTCCTGGATGTCGGGCACCTTCCAGGTCGGCCAGCTCAACGTCACCTACGGACGCCTGTGGATTGTCGTCTTCGCGCTGGCGGTGTTCGCCACCTTGATGCTGCTGCTGCGCAAGACGCCGCTGGGTCTCTACATGCGCGCCGTCACCCAGAACCGGCCGATGGCCTCGGCCATGGGCATCCGCACGCCGCGGGTCGATGCGCTCACTTTCGGGTTGGGCTCGGGCATCGCCGGCCTCGCCGGCGTGGCGCTGAGCCAAATCGACAACGTCAGCCCCAACCTCGGACAAGGCTACATCATCGACTCGTTCATGGTCGTGGTGTTCGGCGGCGTCGGCAATCTGTTCGGCACCTTGGTCGGCGCCACCGCGCTCGGCATCGTCAACAAGTTCCTCGAGCCTTACGCCGGCGCGGTGCTGGGCAAGATCCTGGTGCTGGTGTTCATCATCCTGTTCATCCAGCGCCGGCCGCGCGGGCTGTTCGCCCTGAAGGGGCGGTCGGTCGAATGAGGGCGGGCGAATGATGACGCGCTTCCTGTGGCAGGGCATGGGCCCTAGCCTGCCCCTCTTCGTGCTGCTCGTGCTGGCGATCGGCATCGTGCTGCCGCTGCTCAACCAGCTGCTGCCGCCCGGCAGCGCGCTCCATGTGCCGGCCTGGGTGCTGCAGCTGATCGGCAAGTATCTCTGCTACGCCTCGCTGGCGCTCGCCGTCGATCTCGTGTGGGGTTATTGCGGCATCCTCACGCTGGGGCACGCCGCCTTCTTCGCGCTGGGCGGCTATTGCATGGGCATGTACCTGATGCGCCAGATCGGCAGCCGCGGCGTCTACGGCAATCCGATCCTGCCCGACTTCATGGTGTTCCTGAAC
>JAFAKN010000250.1 GCA_019235415.1 Alphaproteobacteria bacterium | reverse complement strand
GCCCCGCTGCTGGTTGCCTCCGGTCCGGTATCCGCCGCGGTCACTGCGGCGTTTCTCTCGGCGCACGGGAAAGGGCCCGCTGCCGTGCTGATGGACCACCTGTTGCTTGATCGCTTTGTCCTGCCGGAGGGCACGGCTTATGATGACTTGAAGGAGAGGTTTCTGGTCATGCAAGCGTTCTGGCGCCGCCAGCCCTTGGCGAAGACGGCCCATCCGCTGTTTGCTGCCGAGTTGGCGGAGAACCGTCGGCTGCATCCGACGGTGTGAAGGGGGTGAGGGGGAATCCATGAAGAAAAGCGTCATTGCCGCCACCCTGGCGGCGGCTCTGTTGTTGGCCGGCAACGCGGCCGCGCAAATCAAGATCGGCCTTCACGCGCCCCAGTCCGGCCCGGCCGCAGCCGACGGCAAGTCCTCGACCATCGGCGCGGAGATCGCGCGCGACTGGATCAATGACAAGGGCGGCGTGCTTGGCCAGAAGCTCGAGCTGGTGACGTACGACGACCAGAACAAGCCCGACCAGGCGGTGCCGATCGCCAACAAGCTGATCGGCCAGGACAAGGTCATGGCGGCGGTCTCCTGCAGCTACTCCGCGCCGACGCGGGCGGCGGCCGCCGTATTCCAGCAGGCCCACATTCCGTACGTCTCCGCCTATGGCGTGCATCCCGACATCACCAAGGAAGGCAATTGGGCCTTCCGCGGCGTGCAGCTCGGACCGCCGCAGGGCAAGGGCGCCGCGAAGTTCATCGCTGACAAGTTCGGCAAGGTGAAGGTCGCGATGGTGACCATGAACAACGACTTCGGCCAGTCGATCGCCGACGGCTTCAAGGAAGAGGCGCCCAAGCTCGGGCTGACGATCGTCAAGGAATACACGTTCGGCCTCGGCGAGCGGCAATTCGGTCCGATCGTCGCCTCGGTCAAGGCCGACAATCCCGACGTCATCTATGCCATCGGCTATTACTTCGTCGGCGGCCCGCTGGTGGCGCAGCTGCGCGCCGGCGGCCTCAAGCAGCCGATCGTCGGCGCCCAGGCCTTCGATTCGATGAAGCTGATGGAGATCGCCAAGGACGCCGCCGAAAGCGTTTACGTCGTGGGCGGCATGGATCGCGGCCGCAAGACGCCGGCCGATTTCCAGCCCTTCTTGGCCGAGTTCAAGAAACGCGCCGGCTACGATGCGGAGGCGGTGGCGGCCAATTGCTATTCCTCGGTGATGCTGGTGGCCGATGCGATCAAGCGGGCGGGCAGCACCGACGCGGCCAAGATCCGCGAGGCGCTGGCGGCGGCCAAGGACTTCCCGATGCTTACCGGCCCACTCCGCTACTTCAACTCAGTCGGCGAGATCTATTCGCCGCTCGAGGTGACACAGGTGAAGAACGGCGCCTTCGTGGGCGTCGGCGTCATCGACGAACCGTCCATCCTGGCGCCGCCCAAGTAAGCGTCTTCGCCCAGCCGTAGACAGTCGATGCTCTTCGCCGAGCTGATCGTCAAAGGGCTCGTCTACGGTTGCATGTACGCGATGATGGCCGTGGGTCTCACCCTGGTCTACGGCCTGCTGCGCATCCTGCATATCGCCCATGCCGGCGTCTTCGCGTTGGGCGCCTACATGGCGGTCACGGTCACCAATGCGACCGGCAGCCTGGCGTTCGGCTTCGTGATCGCGGCGGCGGTGAGCGCGGTGGCCGGCATCGCCATCTATCGTCTCGCCTACCAGCCGATCCTGCACCATTCGGCCTTCGTGCCCATGGTCGTCTCGATCGGCCTGTTCATCGTGATGCAGGAGGGATTCCGGCTGATCTTCGGCGCCTACGGCATCGCCTTCGACGACAACCCTTGGTACGTCGCCCACGTCGATCTGGCGGGAATCAGCCTGACTTATGTCGAGATCGCCATGGTGGTCATGTCGGTCGTCTTGCTGGTGGGATTCGGCCTGTTCGCGGGGCTGACACGGGCCGGTATCGGCTGGCGCGCGACCGTCACCGATCCGCAAATGGCCACGAGCTTCGGCGTCGATCCGGTGCGCGTTCGCTACCTCAACTTCCTGTTCGGTTCGGCGCTGGCCGGTATCGCGGGCGGCTTGGTTGGCCTTTTAAACAACTATGTCGAGCCGACGATGGGCGGTGCGGTGAGCTACAAGGCGCTCGCCATCGTCGTGCTGGGCGGGCTGGGCAGCGTGCGCGGCACCCTGATCGCCAGTCTCGTGCTGGGAGTCGTCGAGTCGTTCGGCGCGATCTATCTCGCCGACATCTTCGACCGCGACGCGATCGGGTTCCTGTTTCTGATCGTGGTGCTGATGGTGCGCCCGCAGGGCCTGCTGGGGCGCAGATGAGCGCCTATATCGCGAGCCTGGTCAGCGTCATCGGCATCAATCTGATCCTGGCGCTCGGCCTCAACATCATCACCGGCTTCTGCGGTCAGGTGAGCTTGGGCCACGCGGCGTTCTACGGCCTCGGCGCCTATACCGCCGCCTATTTGGCCAAACTGGGCGCGCCACTGCCGCTTACCCTGCTCGCAGGGACGGCGATGGCGGGTGCGATCGGCATCGTGGTCGGGCTGACGTCGCTGCGCGTGCGGCACGACTTCCTGGCGGTGACCACAATGGGTATTGGATTCGTCTTCCTGGGCTTCGTGCGCAAGCAGAAGTGGCTCGGGGGCGAGCTGGGCATTTCGGGCATTCCCGGCCCCGGCCTCGACGCGGTGCCCTATGCGCTGTTGATCGCAGCCTTTGCGATGGCGGTCGCCGCGCTCAGCCTCTGGATCAAGCTGAGCTGGATGGGCTTCACCTTCGACGCCGTGGCCGACGATGAGGACGCGGCACGCACCGTCGGCGTGAACGTGTCGACCTACAAGCTTACCGCCTTCGGCATCGGCACTGCGCTCGCGGGAACGGCCGGCGGTCTTTATGTCTATTTCGCCCGTATCATCCTTCCCGACACCTTCGATTTCGTGCAGTCGATCGCCGTCCTGACCATGGTGGTGATCGGCGGCACCGGCTCGGTCTGGGGCGTCTTCGCGTCCACGATCGCGCTCACGCTCCTGCCGGAAGTGTCGCGCGCGGCGGCGGACTACCGGCTGCTGATCTTCGGCGCGATGCTGATGCTGGTCATGCGCTTCAGCCCGGGTGGCCTGGCCGGGCTGGTGCATCGGCGGAGACCCGCATGAGCACGCTTGGCCGGATCGACGACCTGCATATCAGCTTTGGTGGCGTGGCCGCTGCCAACGGCGTGAGCTTCAGTGTCGAACGCGGCGAGCTCCTGGCCCTGATCGGACCAAACGGTGCAGGCAAGACCACGGTGTTGCGCATGGTCGCCGGCATCCTTCGGCCTGATCGAGGGCGCGTCTTCTTCGACGATCATGATGTGACGGCGCTGCCCGCACATGCCCGCGTACGGCGCGGCCTCGGCTTCACCCATCAGATCGTCCGGCCATTCTATGGGTTCAGCACCATCGAGAACGTGATGCTGGCGGCCGGCCACGACCGGACGGCCAGCCCGTGGCGCGCCATTGCCGGCCGCTCGCGGACGAAGGCGCGGCAAAAGGCGCAGGCGTTCCTCGATCGATTCGGCCTGGGGGCGCAGGCCGAGCAGTCGCCGCGGACGCTGCCGCTCGGCCAGCGCAAGCGGCTCGAGGTCGCCCGTGCAATTGCGCTCGAGCCCAAGCTCCTGCTGCTTGACGAGCCGCTCGCCGGCCTCAGCAGCGTCGAGGCCCTTGCGGTGGCGGATCTCATCCGCGCCTTGCCCGGCCAAGGCGTCACGATCGTGCTGGTCGAGCACAATCTCAGTGAAGTCCTGCGCGTCGCCGATCGGCTGGTGGTGCTCGATGCGGGCAAGGTGCTGGCGGAAGGTGCGCCGGCGGACGTGATGGCCCGCGCCGACGTGCGGCAGGCCTATACCGGCGTCCTCTAGGCTGCGCCGGCGTAGGAGTGCAGCAGATCGACGTCGCGCCGCGCCGCCTCGGCGGCGCCCGTGAAGACGGTGCGACCGGAGGCCAGCACGCAGACCTGATCGGCGACGTCGAGGGCACGGGCCGTGTTCTGCTCGACCAGCAGGATGGCGAGGCCTTCGTCGTTGAGCCGCTTCAGCGCGGCGAGGCAAAGATCGACCATCTTGGGCATCAGGCCAAGCGACAGCTCGTCGACCAGCAGAAGCTTCGGCGCCGGCATCAGCGCGCGGCCGATGGCCAGCATCTGCTGCTCGCCGCCGGACAGGGAGGCCGCGAGCTGACCGCGTCGCTCGGCGAGACGGGGAAACAGTTCGAGGACCCGCGCGAGGTTGCGCTTCGCGTCGGCCCGCGAGCGCGCGTAGCCGCCGACGACCAGGTTCTCGGCGACGGTGAGGTCGGAGAACAGGCGGCGCCCTTCGGGTACAAGGGCCAGGCCGAGCTCGGTGCGCCTCAGCGCCGGAAGACGCGTCGCATCGCGGCCGTTCACGGAAAGCCTGCCCGCCTTGATCTGGACGTGACCCATGATGGCGAGGATGGTCGAGGTCTTGCCGGCGCCGTTGGGGCCGAGCAAGGCCAGGATCTGCCCCGCCTCGACCGTGAACGAAAGATCACTGACCGCGACGATGTCGCCATAGCCGCAGGAGAAGTTCTGGAGCTCGAGCAAGGCCATGCCGCAGTATAGGGGTGCCGTGACCGCGATCTACATCTCCTACCTCAACCGCCTCGACATCGAGGAGCTGGCACTCACCGACGACGAGATATTGCAGGCGATCGAGACCAGCCTGGCGGCGCAGGGCTGCGGCGAGACGGTGATCGAGCCGCGCATGCATATCGAACCTGGCGTGGCGCGCGGCCATTTCAACGTGCTGCGCGGCGCCATCCGCGCGCCGATCGATTCGGCGGGCGTGAAGGTCGTGGGCGACTTCGTCGACAACTACAGGCTCGGCTATCCTTCCGAGTTCGGCGTGCTGGTGCTGTTCAATCCGCACAACGGCGCGCCGAAGGCGGTCATCGAGGCGGGCGGCATCACCGACATGCGAACCGGTGCGGTGACGGCGATCGGCGCCAAATACCTGGCACGCAAGGGCTCCCGCGTGCTGGGCCATATCGGGGCGCGCGGCACGGCCTACTGGAACGTGCGGCTGCTCGATCACCTATTCGACTTCGACGAGATCCGCGTCCATTCGCGCCGCAAGGAAAGCCGTGACTCCTTCGGCGAGAAGCTGCGGCACGACCTGCAGAAGAGGATCGTCGTCACCGACGACTGGCAGAGCTGCATCGAAGGCGCCGACATTGTCGTCGAAGCCTCGCGCTTGAACGAGCCCGAGCCGATGCTGAAGACGTCGTGGATCAAGCCCGGTGCCTTGGTCGTGCCTTATGGAACGATGAGCGCGGTCGAGC
>JAFAKN010000073.1 GCA_019235415.1 Alphaproteobacteria bacterium | reverse complement strand
GCAACCCGAGACCACCGCGACGAACCAGACCAAACCTTTCACTGCTGAACAGCTCGACCACCTCCTGGCGCCGATCGCGCTCTATCCGGATCCGCTGCTGGCGCAGATGCTGATGGCCGCGACCTATCCCATGGAGGTCGTCGAGGCGGCGCGCTGGTCCAAGGCCAATCCCGACTTGAAGGGCGAGGCGGCGCTGGCCGCGGTCAAGGACAAGGGCTGGGACGTCAGCGTCACCTCCCTGGTCGCCTTCCCGCAGGTTTTAGCGCTGATGAACGCCAAGCTCGATTGGACCCAGAGGGTCGGCGACGCGATGATCGCCGAGCAGTCCGACGTCGCCGCGTCGATCCAGCGACTACGCACCCAGGCGCAGGTCCACGGCATGCTGCAGAGCAATGCGCAACAGACGGTGAGCTCGCAGCCGCCCAGCGCCGGCGCGCCAGCCGACACGCCGCCGGCGATCGTCATCCAGCCGACCAATCCCGACATGGTCTACGTGCCGTCCTACAACCCCAACGTGGTCTACGGCGATTGGCCCTACCCCGCGCCTTACCTGCCGTACAATTTTCCGCCGCCGAGCTACGGCTGGCAGTGGGGCACTGCCTGGGGGCAGGCGATCGGCTTCGGCTTGGGCTTCGCCGTCGCCGGCGCCTTCTTCGGCGGCTGGGCCTGGGGCGGCGGCTGGGGCGGCGGTTGGGGATGGGGTGGCTGGGGCGGTTGGGGCGGCTGGCACAGCTACACCACCGTCAACGTCGACCGCGCCACGCACATCACCAACAACTTCAACCGCAACGACTACGACCACGGACGCTGGCAGCACGATCCGCACCATCGCGACGGCGTGCCCTATCGCGACCACGCCAGCCGCGAGAAGTACGGCCAGCATCACGAGGGCGAGAAGGAACGCCAGGCGTTTCGCGGCAAGCTCGACCACGAGCCCGAGACCAGCGGCCTGCGCAACGCCGGCCGCCCCGAGTGGAACCACGGCGACGACCGGCCAGGCAACGAAGGCAAAGGCAATGAAAGGCCGGGCAACGAAGGACGGGGCAGCGAAGGCAGAGGCAACGAAAGGCCAGGCAACGAAGGTCGCGGCATCGAAGGTCGGGGCAACGAGGGACGCGGCAACGAAGACCGCAGGGTCGCCGACCGCGGCAACGAGGCCCACTGGAACCAGCGACGCAACTCCTTCCACGGCGTCAATCGCGGCCGTCAGGTCCACCACGAGGCCGAGCGCGGCCATGCCTACGTCCATCACGCCGCCCACCCGGCGTGGCATGGCGGCGGCCATCACGGCGGCGGCGGACACGGCGGCGGACATGGAGGCCGGCGATGAGAAGCCTGCTCAAGCCGGGCCTGCTGGCCGCGGCGCTCACCCTGGCCTTGGCCACCAACCCTGGTGCGCAACAGGCGCCCGCCGGTTCGCATTCGGCCGCCGCGCCGCCTCCAACGGCCGCCAAGACGGACTCGGTCGGCAAGCTAATAGCGTTCCCGACGCCGGAGGCGGCCGCCGATGCCCTCACCGCGGCCGCACGGCGCAACGACGACAAGGCGATCGAGGCGATCCTGGGCGAACCCTGGGAGGTGCTGTTGCCGACGATGAACGACGGCTACCAGCGAGACCGCCTCTCCTACCTCACGGCGTGGGACGAGCAGCACCGCATCGTCATCGAGCCGGCGAGCAACGGCACCAAGGCAATCGTCGAGGTCGGGACCACGACATGGACGCTGCCGATCCCCATCGTCAAGGACGGCGACGCCTGGCGCTTCGATCCGCTCGCGGGCTTCAACGAGATGGTCGACCGCGAGCTTGGCCGCAACGAGTTCGGCGCCATCCAGACCCTTTTGGCAATCGGCGATGCCGAGCGCGACTACGCCGAGATGGATCCGATGAAGACCGGCTCACCGGTCTACGCCCGCCGGCTGCTGAGCTCGCCGGGCAAGAAGGACGGGCTCTACTGGCCCCCGGCGGCGGGTCAACCCGAGAGCCCGCTCGGCGAGCGGGTCGCGAACTCCCAGCCCGACGGCAAGTTTCCCGGCGACCACTACGGCTACAACTTCCATCTGCTCTACGGCCAGGGACC
>JAFAKN010000575.1 GCA_019235415.1 Alphaproteobacteria bacterium | reverse complement strand
CGAGCAGTGGTTGTCGGTTCAGTAGGGACGACGGCAATCCACGAATTCAGCCTCCCAGGCCAAGGGAAATGGTCCATTTCCCTTGGCGGCCCAGCTAACAGGTACGCCCAGGACTCAACCCTTAAGCTCCGCGAACCCTTTGCACTCCGCCACAGGCGCAGGGTCGATTCCAGCAACAGCATTCCCCTTCGCCTCTTGGGGGCAGCATGCACTCGTGCCAGTAAACTGGCTGCCACCTGCGAGCAGCACACAGGATCCCGCCTTAGATGGCTCCCCCGCCCAAGCGCAGCCGGGTGTGGAGCGCATCCAAGCCCTTCCGCCGTTTACCCTGTTCGGACGCGTTCCTCCGCTTGTCGAGTCCCCCCGACCGCTAACACCCTTGGAGGAACTCCCACCTGGCTCAGCAGGTGGACCAGGCGCCGGGCAACGCTTCCCTAGGAATCTGCCCGACTATCCCGAGGGAACTCCCTGTGTCTATTGCGGGACCCCGACTACCAAGGAGCCTGAACCTGGGCAGCTGCACAGAGAACATATCATTCCGCGCTCTCAAGGCGGCAACAATTCCATTGAGAATCGCGCTCCATCCTGTCGGACTTGCAATCTTGAGAAAGGCCCCAGGACACCAAGCGAATGGTACGATCCTGCGTTTTGAAGGAGAGAAAAATGAGAACAGGGCCTGTTCAGCGCCTCGTAAAGATCAACTTCGAGCTTGATCCACGAGATTGGCATGGGAGTGGAAGTGAATCGCTATGGGCGTCATTCGTTGCTGATGAAGGCGGCTGCAAAATTTTCCGGCTGGAAAACTCACCCTTCCATGCAATCGGCGTAAGCTACGGCGACATCGTCGCGGCGAAACCGACTGATAATCCTATTCTGTACGAGTTTAAATCAGTGCGAACCAGGAGCGGTCATTCGACCTACATGATCCTTGTAAAGGCAGGGCACCGCGTCGATAGCCCTGAATTTCGATCCCATTGGGATCTCTTAGCTCAAAAGGGTTGCTCATATGAAAGCACGCATATGACATATCCCACCGGAAGCCGGTTGCTTCTGTCGGTGGATGTACCGCCATCGGCGAACCTATTCTCAACCTACGATGTTCTACAAAAGGGGCAACAAACAAGTCTGTGGCTGTTTCAGGAGGGATATGCACATTTACCCAATCGCTAAACGGAAAGTGCTATTTCCGATAGGCGGCGTAACGGCATCGTGCAGAAAACGGCGATCAGGGACGAGCAGCAGCGGGCCCGGCACCACAGGAAACGCGGTGAGTCGATTATTCTTCAGATCAATCCTATCACACCCTTGTGCCGAACAGGGCGCCGATGCCGGCCGTCGCGGCCATGGCGAAGGCGCCCCAGAAGGTGACGCGGACCGTCGGCTTCAAGAGCTTTGCACCGCCCGCTTGCGCTCCGATGACGCCCAGCAGGGCGAGGAACAGCAGGGAGCCGATCGGCACGGCCGTCAGCAGCCAATTGGTGGGGGAGGCGAGCACGAGCAGCAACGGCGCGGCGGCGCCGACGGTGAACGAGGCCGCCGACGCGAAGGCCGCCTGGACCGGTCGTGGCTTGGTGAGGTCGGAGATGCCGAGCTCGTCGCGCGCATGCGCCTCGAGGGCATTCTTCTGCATCAGCTGTTGGGCGACCTGGCCAGCAAGCGCCGGTTCGAGGCCGCGGCTGACATAGATCTGCGCCAGCTCCCGGCGCTCGGCATCGGGCGTGTGCGCCAGCTCGCGCTTCTCCTGCGTGAGATCGGCGTCCTCGACGTCGGCCTGCGAGCTCACCGATACGTACTCGCCGGCCGCCATCGACATGGCGCCGGCGACCATCGCGGCGACGCCGGCCACCAGGATGTTGTTCTGCGACGCCGAGGCCGAAGCCACGCCCAGGATCAGGCTGGCGGTCGATATGATGCCGTCGTTGGCGCCCAGCACGGCGGCGCGCAGCCAGCCGCTGCGCCCGGTGCGGTGCCCTTCTCCTTTGATGCGCGCCATCGCTCACCGCCTTTCGTGTTGCTTGCCATCGGCCATGTCCGTGTCGGAAATGAATCCACGATCATCTGGAGAGTGCGATATGACCGGAACCACAAACGTCGTCCGACACAGTATCACCGCGCATGTCGGATGGCTGGAGTTCGACCGGCCGCCAGTCAACGCCTTCACCCGCCAGATGGTCGAGGAGGTGCACGACGCCGTCGCCGCCATGCTCGCCGAGCCGCAGGCGCGGGTCGTCGTGCTGGCGAGCGCCGTCGAGCGCTATTTCAGCGCCGGCGCCGACCTCAACGTGTTCAAGGGCATGACCAGCCAAGGAATGCGCGCCTGGGCTGCCCGCTGCCATGACATCGTGCGCCTGTTGCGGAATTCGCCGAAGCCTCTATTGGCCGCGATCAACGGCACCGCCGTGGGCGGCGGCCTGGAGATGACGCTGCACTGCGACCTGCGCTTCGCAGCGACCGACGCCCGGCTCGGCCAGCCCGAGATCAACATCGGCTTCATTCCACCGATCGCCACCACACAAGCCCTTGCCCGCCTGATCGGCCGGCCGCGCGCCATCCGCTACCTGTACGAAGGCACGCTGGTCCGGGCGGAAGAGGCGTTGCGCTGGGGCCTGGTCGACGAGCTGGTCGCGCCGGGCGAGCTGCGCGCGCAGGTGCAAGCCTATGGCGAGATGCTGGCGGCGAAGTCGTCCACCGCCCTCGGCGCCATCCGGCGCACCGTCACATTGGGCGGCGGCATGAGCTTCGAGGACGGCATGACCTACGAGCTCGAGACGGCAGCCGCGCTCGCCGACACCGGGGACTTCGCCGAAGGCGTCGACGCCTTCCTTTCAAAGAGGCCGCCGCGCTGGTCATAATGCGCCGATGACGTCCCTTCTCCCCGTCGATTCCCTCGATATCCAGATCATCGTCGACAACGTCACCGATTCGCTGTCGTCGGTGCCCTCGTTCATCGAGACCGAGCTCGGCGGCCTCGGGCGACGGCGCGGCAGCGCCTGGGTGCTGGGCGGCGGCTGCCTGTGCTGCGCCGCGCACGGCCTTTCCTGCCTGCTCACCCTGCGCATCGGCGACCGGACGCACACGGTGCTGTTCGACACCGGACCGGAGGACGGCGTCTTCGCGCAGAACGTCTCGCGGCTGGGCATCGACCTCGGTCCGCTCGAGGCCCTGGTGTTGAGCCACGGCCACTGGGACCATGGCGGGGCCATGCTGCGCGCCCTGCAGCTCGCGCTCGATCGCAACGGCGGACGCAAGGTCCCCTGCTACGTCCACCCCGAGATGTTCCGCAGCCGCGCCCTCAAGCTGCCGAACGATTCCTACCGGGCGATGGAGGAGGTCCCCTCTCCCGCCGCATTGCAGGCGCATGGCGGCGATGTCGTGTCGACGCGTGAGGCACAGCTCGCGGCCGGCGAGACGGTATTCGTCAGCGGCGAGATTCCCCGCCGCACGCCCTTCGAGACCGGACTGCCCGGCCAGCACCGTCGCACCGTGGACGGCACGGGCTGGGAATTGGACGAGCTTCTGATGGACGAGCGCTTCGTCGCCGTCCACGTGCGGGACAAGGGCCTGGTCGTGCTCACGGCCTGCAGCCATGCCGGCGTGATCAACGTGCTGCGCCATGCGCAAGAATGCTTCCCGGGCGTGAAGCTCCATTGCGTGCTGGGCGGCCTGCATCTGTCGGGCACCAACGAGCGCGTCATCCCGCAGACCGTCGCGGCGCTGAAGGACTTCGACCTCGATGTCATCGCCGCCGGCCACTGCACCGGTTGGCGCGCCCTGGCGGCGCTCGCCAACGCCTTCGGCGATGCCCGTCTCGCGCCGCTCGCGGTCGGAAAGCGACTCAGTTTCTAGCCGCCTGTCACGCCGGGAAGATGTCCTTGCGCACGATGGCGTGGACGCCCCAGTTGCCGTCCACCACCTGGGTGACGCCGAAGTCGACGGCGATCGACATCAGGCTGATGGCCTCGTCCTCGGTGAGCTTCTTGGCGGTCATCAGGAAACGGCGCATC
>JAFAKN010000558.1 GCA_019235415.1 Alphaproteobacteria bacterium | reverse complement strand
AGGATCTCGGTGAGCCGCTGGACGATCATGTCGACCCAGCCGCCGTAGTAGCCGGCCAGCCCGCCCAGGATCAGGGCGAGCGTGAAGCTCAAGACGATGCCGATCACGCCGATGGTGAGCGAGATGCGCGCGGCATAGACGATGCGGCTGAACATGTCGCGGCCCAGCCGGTCGGTGCCCAGCCAGAAGAACTGACCGCCCTCCGGCGGGCAGACGAAATGGAAGCTGCTCTCGATGAGGCCCCAGAACTCGTACGGATCGCCCGAGCAGAAGAAGCGCAGCAGTAGCGGCTTGCTTGTGTCGGGCGTGTAGACCCGCTGCAGCGTCTCCTTGTCGCGCGTCGTCTTCAGCGCATAGACGAACGGGCCCAGGAACCTGCCTTCGTGGAACAGGTGGACCTGCTGCGGCGGCGCGAAAATGTAGGCCGAATGGCGGGTGTGCAGGTCGTAGGGCGCGATCCACTCGCTGATCACGGTCGAGAAGTACATCAGCGCCAGGAAGGCCGCCGACACCACGGCGGGCCGATGGCGGCGGAAGCGCCACCACATCAGCCGCCACTGGCCGGCCATGTAGTAGCGTTCCTGCTCGGCCGTCAGCCGCTCGGAGACGTAAGGATCCCATGGCTCGCGATTGACGTAATGCGGCGTGCGGGACGGCGGCGCGCTCTGCGGGGCGATCTGGTCGGTCATCGTGCCTCTCCCCTCACTTTTCCGAGCTCGCGCCGAAGCGGATGCGCGGATCGAGGGCGGCCAGCAGCAGATCCGAAATCAGCATGCCGATCACGGTCAGCGACGCGACGAACAGCAGGAAAGTAGAGCCGAGGTTGACGTCCTGTGTCTTGAGCGCGCCGAGAAGCATCGGGCCCGTGGTGGGCAGCGACAGCACCACCGACACGATGACCGAGCCGGAGATCACCTCCGGCAACAGTCCGCCGATGTCGGCCACGAACGGGTTGATGGCATGGCGAAGCGGATACTTGATGAGCAGCCGCAAGGGAGGCAAGCCTTTGGCGCGGCCGGTGATGACGTACTGCTTCTGCAGCTCGTCCAAGAGGTTGGCGCGCAGCCGCCGGATCATGCCGGCGGTGCCCGACATGCCGATCACGATCACCGGAATGACCAGATGCTGGGCGACCGACGCGGCCTTGCCGAAGCTCAGCGGCTTGTCGATGTACTCCGGGTCCATCAAGCCGCCGATCGACAGGCCGAAATAGACCTTGCCGACATAGAGCAGCACCAGCGCCAGCAGGAAATTGGGGATGGCCAGCCCGACGAAGCCGATGAACGAGGCGATGTAGTCGCCCAGCTTGTACTGGTGCGTGGCGGCATAGACGCCGATTATGAACGACACGATCCAGATGAAGGCGATCGTGCAGCTCTCCATCACCACGGTGAGCGCCAGCCGCTCGCCGATCAGGTCGGTCACCGGCACGGTGTCCTGGCAGGAAAGACCGAAGTCCCAGCGGAAGATGCCGGCGACCCAGTGCAAGTAGCGTTGCCACAGGGGCTCGTTGAGGCCGTACATCTGGCGCAGTTCGTCGGCCCGCTTCATGGCATCGGGGTCGCCGCGCGCCAGGAGCTCGTCGATCTGCACGGTGACGCAATCGCCCGGCGGAAGGTCGATGATGAAATAGACGATGGCGCTGATGATGAACAGCGTGGGGATCATCAACAGAATGCGGCGCGCGACGTAGCGGAGCATGTCAGTCAGGCCTCTTCCGAATCCACCACATCCACCACGCGGCCTTCGGGCCGTTCCATGCGCACATAATGGCCTTGGGAGACTTCGGTCCAGTAGACCTTGTTGCGGCCGGTGTCGCGAAACGGCTCCTCCCAGGCGCTGGGATCGGACGCCTTGCCTTCCATCAGCGCGCCGAGGTCGAGGCGGGCGTCGGGGTTGGGGATCGGCACCGCCGACAACAGCGCCTTGGTGTAGGGGTGCAGCGGCTTCTTGAAGAGCTCGCCGGATGGCGCCAGCTCGACCAAGCGACCAGCGCACATCACCGCGATGCGGTCGGCGATGTAGTCGACGACGGCGAGATTGTGGGAGATGAAGAGGTAGGTGAGGCCGAGCTGCTTCTGCAGGTCCTTCAGGAGATTGAGGATCTGCGCCTGAATCGACACGTCGAGCGCCGACACGGGCTCGTCGCAGATCACCATGTCGGGGCGCAGCGCCAGCGCCCGGGCGATGCCGATCCTCTGGCGCTGGCCGCCGGAGAAGGAGTGTGGATAGCGGCTGAGATGCCGGCGGTCGAGGCCGACCATTTCCATCAGCTCGCTCACCATCTCTCGCCGGTAATGGTCGTCGCCGATGCGATGGATGACCAGCGGCTCGACCAGGATGTCGTAGACCGTCATGCGCGGATTGAGCGAGCCGAACGGGTCCTGGAAGATGAACTGCAGCTTGGTCCGGAAGCGGTCGAGCTCGCCGCCTTCCAAGCCCAGCACGTCGGTCTTGCGGCCCCAGTCGTCGAATATGATGCGGCCCGGCCCCCAATGGGAGGCTTCCTCCTCGCGGTCCGCCGAAATGCCGCGCATCAGGATCTTGCTCAGCGTGGTCTTGCCGCAGCCCGACTCGCCCACCAGGCCCAGGCACTCGCCGCGCTCGACGTCGAAGCTCACGTCGTTGACGGCGCGAACGGTGCGCGTGGTGCCGCCGCCCAGCAGCTGCTCGAGCAGGGTGTCGGCCTTGCGGATACGGAACGTCTTGGAGAGGTGGCGCACCTTCAAGACCGGCGCCTTGGGATTGAAGCTGATGGTCGGCGTCGCGGCCGGCTTCTCCTTCAGGAGATGCCCGGTGGCGGCGGTGATCTCGCGGATCGGCATCAGCCGCTCGCCGGGCGCCATGTCGAAGCGCGGTACGGCGTGCAGAAGGGCCTTGAGATAGGGGTGCTGGGGGTCGCGGAAGATGTCGTGCAGGTCGCCCGATTCGACCACCTTGCCGCGGTACATCACGACCACGTCGTCAGCCACGTTGGCGACCACGCCGAGATCGTGGGTGATCATCAGCAACGCCATGCCGAGCTCGGCCTGCAGGTCCTTCATTAGCCGCAGGATCTGCGCCTGGATGGTGACGTCGAGCGCCGTCGTCGGCTCGTCGGCAATCAGCAGCGCGGGCCGGCAGACCAGGGCCATGGCGATCATGGCGCGCTGGCGCAGGCCGCCGGAGAGCTCGAACGGGTAGGTGCGCAACGCACGCTTGGGGTCGGGGAAGCCCACCATGCGCAGCATACTGACGGTGAGCTCGTCGATGGCGGCGCGGCTGAGCTTCTTGCCGGCGAGCTGCGCCGCCTCGCCGAGCTGGTCGCCGAGCGAATGGATGTTGCTGAGATGGCCGCCCTGGTGCAGCTCGACAGCCTCGCCGATCTGGTCGCCCACGGTGTGCAGGGCCGAGAGCGAGGTCATCGGCTCCTGGAAGATGATCGAGATGGCGCCGCCGCGGATGGTGCGGATCTCCGGCCCGGCGCGATCGAGCTTGGCAATGTCGATCGAGCCGCCGTTGGCGCGCGAGTCGTGGAACAGGATCGAGCCCGAGGCGATGGTCGCGGTGCGCGGCAGCAATCCCATGATCGCCTGACTGCAGACCGACTTGCCGGACCCCGACTCGCCCACCAGAGCCAGGGTGCCGCCGGGTGGCAGCGAGAAAGTGACATGGTCGACGGCGCGCAGGGTGCCCTCGTGAACACCGAAATCGACACTGAGATCGTCGACGCGCAGCAGATCCTTCATACCATTTCTTCCTGGCCTGCCACCGTGATGCCCATGGCGCGAAGATTGGCGCGCGTCGCCTGGCTCAACGCCAGATGAGTCGAGCTTGCCGCCGCGGCGGCGCGCTCGACGACGTCATGGAAGCCGTCGAGCGACGAATCGATCTTCACGGCGCGGCCGCCGGCCGAGCCCACCGTGAGCTGCATCCAGCCAGCCGAGCGGTCGCGCTTGGTGGAGAAATAGCTGAGCTTCAGCCGGTCGAGGCGATTCCATTCGACCACGCCGCCGGCAGGGCCGTCGGCACAAAGCGTGTCCGAGGCGAGCAGGTAGCGCGTGCGGTCCCTGAG
This sequence comes from Alphaproteobacteria bacterium, assembly GCA_019235415.1. Lineage (GTDB taxonomy): Bacteria > Pseudomonadota > Alphaproteobacteria > Reyranellales > Reyranellaceae > Reyranella. The sequence continues at coordinate 10,727 of JAFAKN010000558.1, read as the reverse complement.
CGCGGTGCGTGCGAGGAAAACGGCGAATAGGACGAGCCCGGCGCCCAGCACCACGGCCAGCCAGTGATTGACCTCGAGCAACAGCAGCGGCAGGCCGCACAACAGCACTCCGGCCGAAGCCCGGATGTAGTCGGCCCACAGTGTCGCGCGCGGATAGCGCAGATCCGACCTCAACCGCCTTCCTCCCCTGTCGCGGACCCCGCATCCGCAAACAATTCCCGTGCCGAGCGAAGCCGCAGCCCAGGCAATGTCCATACCTTTTCCCACATCGACCTTAGGAAATCCCACGCCGTTGCGTCCATCGCAAGATGATGACTAAGCAGGCCGACGGGCTCCATGGACGCCAAGCGGGCGGCGGCAAGGGCATCGACCAGATTTCCAAGTGCGGCCTCCGCGCCGACGAAGCCGCGGCTGCCCTTCCAATCGATCAGGTCGACATGGGTGTTCACCTCGATGAGGCCGCGCAGCCTGGTGCGACGCCGCGCCCCGAAGGCCGACAATCCGCGGAAGCCGATCTCCGGCAGGGTCGGCACGAGGGCGGGCGCGATGCGGTTCCATGGCGGGACCAACACGGGAAGGGCGCGCTGACCGAGCAGCCGCTCCAACGCAAGCCAGCCTGCACCCAGCTCGCCGAGCACCGCCATCGCCGGGCGGTATGGGCCGAGCTCGACTTTCTTCTCGGCCGGCGGAGCGTGGTTCACGTGCGCATAGCCGTGCTGCAGCACGTCGACCTGCGGCAAGGCGGACAGGCACTGCGCCAGTCCCGGCGTCGCGCGCGCGGGCACCACCGCCAACGCAACAGGGACCGACGTCTCATGCTGCAGTGCAAGCAAATCGTCCAGCGCCGCCGTGCGATCGGCAGCATCGTCGTCACGCCACCACAAGTCGGCCGTGCGGCCGCAGTCGCACCAGCGCGCAGCTTCCTGGGCGAGCGCCTGCCAACTAGTCATGGCGGCGCGCCTCCGTAAGCTGCCGCAACAGCGCGCCAGTCCGGCGTGCCCCATTGGTGTCGCAAGGTGGAAAGCTGCGCAGCGAGGGACCCGCCATCGCACGCCGCACGGCATCGGCCAGGGTTTCCGCCGTGAGCTTGCCCGAGGGCACGAGGGCAACCATCCCGCGCTCGGCCAGAAGATGAGCACGCTCGGCTTGCTCGGTCTCGCGCACGGTCGCGAACGGCACCAAGACAGCGCGATCGGCGCAGGTCAGCGTCTCGACGACCGTGTTGTAGCCCGCCTGCGAGATCGACAGTGTCGCGTTGGCCAACAGGGTCGTGAAATCCTTACGCGCCGGTTCGATCACGATACCTTCGCTGGCCGGCAGCGCAGACCGATGGGCGGCGGGCAGGTTGGCCCCGACGAGAAGCCGCCATATCCTGCCGGCCAACGGCGTGTGTGCACGAGCAGCGATGGCGGCCTCCAACAGGGGCGCACCGACAGCACCGCCGCCCACGGAAACGATGACCTCGTCGGCGCCGTCCCGGCCCGCGGGCTGGCGCGACAGGTCGGTCTCCGCAACGAAGCCGGTAAAGTAGGCGCGCGAGCGAATGGCGTCCCAGTCGGCGAAGCTTCTGGCGAAATCTACGAGCGCTGGATCGGCATGGATCAACACGGCGTCGAACGAGGCGATCAGGATCGCGACCGCTTCGGTCACCCGTTCGCGCGATGCGCGGCGCAGGACGTCGCGCACCGACGATACGATGAGGGGCGGCGGCGCGAGGGTCTTGGCCGCCTCGAGCAGCGGCAGGAGCTCGAAGCGCAGGCGCGTGCGGCCGAAGGGAAACTGTTCGGTGATCAGCACGTCTGGCTTCTCGGCGTGGAGCAGGTCGAGCAGCTCGCAACGCCGCGCCGCACAAAAAGCCTCGTCTGCCGGCCGGCCGTCGAGCCGCGCAAGATCGCGCAGCGTCTCGTCGGCGGCGCGCAGCGGCGGCAGCTGATGGAAGCGGGCGCCGCCCAGCTCGAGGCCTTCGACCGGAGCACCACCCGACACCAGCAGCACCTCCCAGCCGTCGGCCGCCAACGCCCGGGCCAAGGTCACCGCCCGGCGCAAGTGGCCAACCCCCAGGAGGTGTTGCACATGGAAAAGGATGCGCATTACTGGCCACGCCGCTGGGCGAGCGGGACATTGAGCTCGCACAAGCGCAGCGAGCCGTCGGCGCCGGCTTCGAACACCTGCAGACGCCGCCAGTCGAGTCGCCAGGGTGGCCGGTCGGTCATGTCCCAACCGGTGGCAAGCGAGAGAAGGGCGCGAATGACCGCTTTGTGCGAGACGGCAAGCGCCGACTGGTCGAGAGTCGCGAGCCAGGCTTGCAGGCGCAGGATGACCGCGCGCGGTGACTCGCCCAGGGGTGGTTGGAAGTCGAGCCCCTTGCTCTCCTCGGCAATAAAGGCCGGCCCGACCGCAAGGCGCAGCTCGGCGATCGTGTGACCTTCCCACACGCCGAAGCTCATCTCGCGCAAGGCGGAGCTGATGGTGACGGGTGCCGGCGGATGCAGCAGCTCCGCCGTGCGACGGGCGCGCTGCAGCGGGCTGCAGTACCGCCGCCATCCGGCGACGGGCTCGGGCAATTGCCAGGAGCAGGCTTGCGCTTCGCCCACGGCGCTGAGCGGCGTGTCGGTCATGCCCTGCAGCCGATGATCGGCGTTCCAGGCGGTCGCGGCGTGCCGCAGGAAGGCGATCGGTGTGCTCATGGCAGCCCGCCCAGTGCCGCCGCGAGGATATGCGCGGCAACCGCCTCGTCGTGATGCGCGCGGACGCGAGCGCGGGCGGCGGCGCCGAGCCGAGCACGCTCCGCCGGCGCTGCGAGAAGCGCGGCGACCGCGCCGGCAAAAGCGCAGGGATCGCCGATCGGGGTCAGGAGCCCGCTGACGCCATCGGCGACCACGGCCGCTACGCCGCCGGAATAGCCGGCGACCACGGGAAGACCCGCCGCCTGCGCTTCGAGGAAGGTGATGCCATAGGCTTCGTTGATGGCGGGCCAAAGATAGAGGTCGGCCGAAGCGTAGATCGCCGGGAGGTCGGCGTGCGGCACGGCGCCTGCAAAGTGCACGCGCTCGCCGAACGGCGCCATCAGTCGCTCGACCTCCGGCCGAGCTGGGCCGTCGCCGACCAGCAGGGCGCGCCATGGCCGGTCACGCAGCCGCGCGAGCGCATCGGCTAGAACGCGATAGGAATCGAGCTTGTCGCGGGAACGCATCATGGCGACCGTGAGCAGGACCGGCGGATCGCTCGCAGCAACCGGGGCAGCCTGCTGATAAGGCGCCACGTCTATGAACGGCGGCAGCCGAACCTGGCGCGCGCCCGGTCGCAGGCGTGCCTTCACGCCCGCGACATCGCGCGGATTGACCGTCAGGACAAGGTCGGCTGCGGCGAGCGCGCGCTCGACGGCGCGATGCCCGAGCCGAGTCGGACCCTGCGCTCGGCGCGCCGCATGAGAGACTTCGATAATTACGTACGGGATGGCGAGCGCTTGCGTCACCAAAGGGCCGAGCCAGTCTGGCTTGCGGTAGTAGCAGTGATAGGTGAACCACAGGTCGAAGCGATCGCGATGGCCGACCGGCAGGGCGCGCCACGCGTCGATCAGCCTGGCGGCCTGGCGACGGGCGCGACGCTCGCACCTGAGATGCGCGTCCGGCGACGGCACGCCGACCGGCATCCGGCTGGCTTCGGGTTCAACGACCCGATGGCCGAGCCGCCGCAGCAGGCGGACCAGTCCACGAGCCATCTCACGATCGCCCGACGGCGTGGGATGGTCGGGCGGCTTGAGCGGCGTGTGCAGCAGCACCCGCATCGGTCACTCGGCGGCGTGCGCCTCGACGAGCGGCGGCTGGCCGAGTGCGCCCGCGATCCAGTCCACTCCAGCCGAGAAGGAGAAGCGCGTGCGAACGACGTCACTGGCCCTGTTGGACAGCCGGCGGCGTAGATCTGGATCGCGCGTCAGACGCTCGAGCGCCACGGCAAGCTCCGCCGGCGCGGCCGGCGGCACGAGCAGGCCGCTCTCGCCGTCGGTCAGGAACTCACCGATCGCGGCGGCCTGGGTGGAAACAATAGCAAGCCCCTGATGGGCCGCTTCCATCAGGACGTTGGGCAGACCGTCCATGTCGCCATCGGCTGCCTTCTTGCTTGCCAGAACGAACAGGTCGGCGCGGCCGAGCGCGGCAAAGACCTGTTTTTGCGGCTGCGCGCCCAGCCAGCGACAGCGCTCGGCAATGCCCAGTCGCGTGGCCTGCGCCTTGAGGGGATCGGATAGCTCGCCCGCGCCAATATGCTCGAAGCGCCAGCTGAGCAGGGGCGGCAGCCGGGCCAGGGCGTCGAGCAGGTCGTCGTAGCCCTTCTTCTCGACCTTACGGCCGATCGACAGGATCACGACCGGATCGGTGGGATCGCTGCCATCACGCGACGCATGGCGCAAGGGCGGCGACGGCAAGTGCGCCAGGTCCAGGCCGTGATAGATGAGCTTCAGGCGAGCGGGATCGGCCGCTAGCGTGCGCAGACGCTCCAGGCCGATCGCCGTGCAGGTCACCAACCAGCTGCAGTCGGCGAGCTTTTGCGCGACGTCCCAATCGCGGCTGGTCCAGATGTCCTTGGCGTGGGCCGACACGCTCCATGGCAAGCCGCGCATGGCCGCCGCGTAGCGCGTCACCGACGACGGCGTGTGCAGGAAGTGCGCGTAGAGACGCTCGACCGACGGCGCCAGTTCGGCAGCCAGCACCAGAGCCTGCCCCCAGCGCCTGAAACGGTTGGCCGTGGGATCGCGTCGCAAGTCGGCCAGGAACTTGGCCAGCGCCTTCGGGTAGCCCGGCAGGCGGCGGGCCATGCGCCACGCTCGCGACACGCGCCACGGATCATCTTTGAGGTACTCGGGCAAGTAGACCGTGCGCGCCGACACGCGATCGTGCACGGGATGGCGGGCCACATCGCCGGGCCGACGCAGCGACCAGATCTCGAGCGCCACGCCGCGGGCCTCGAGTCCGGCGATCTCCTGGGCGATGAACGTCTCGCTGAGGCGCGGCCAGCCCTTGAGGATGACCGCCACACGGGCGCCGGGTTGTCGCGACATGCGCTCGGCGACTGTCAGGTCCTGGCCCGCACGGTTGGCACGGTCGGATCCAACGGTCCATCGGCGGTGCCCCAGATCGCCTCGAGCGGCGCGGGGCCGCGATGCGGATGGGCGAGCTGCTTGGCGACCAGCCGCCACACGTTGGGCAGGCCATCGAGCAGGCCGGGCACGACGACGTCGCTCGGCAGGCCCTGCTGCGGCAGCTGGCGCAGCGCCGTCGCCATGGCGTGCGGGTCGCAACCCTTGTCGGCATCGAGCATCTCAATCAGTCCGATATTGCGGGCGGCACGAGCGCGGATGAACTGCTCGAGCCGCGGCCGCGTGCGGGGCACGATGATCGACTTCTTGTCGAACGACAGGATCTCGCAGAAGGTGTTGTAGCCGCCCATCGCGACCACCCCGGCGGCGTCCTTCATGAGCGCGCCGAGATTGTTGGTGAAGGTGAGCGTGCGGATGTTGGGAAAGCGCGCCGCGCGTTCCTTGAAGGCCTCGCGCTCGGCGGCCGACATGAACGGGCCGAACACGATCATGGCGCCGTAGGGAATGTGCGGATCGGTTTCGTACGCCGAAAGCACCCAGTCGATCAGGTTGGCCCCGTCGCCGCCGCCGCCGGCGGTGACCAGGATGAACGGCCCGTCGATGTCGTCCATCTCGTGCGGCACGTCGGTGTGCAGCGGCAGCTCGCGCTGCAGGTAGCCGGTATAGACCATCTTGTGGCGCACCGAGGGCGGCACTTCGATGCCGGTCAGCGGCTTGTTGATCTGCGGCAGGCCGTAGATCCAGATCTCGTCGTAGAGGTCGGTGAGCGCGGGAACGACGTGCTTGCGCTCCCATTCGGCGGCGAGCGCAGCGGGATCGTCCATGACGTCGCGCAGGCCGATCACCAGCGGCGTGCCGCGCTCCTTCAGCATGTGGAGCGTTGGGCCGACCTCGCCACGCAGGCCGAGCGGCTCCTTGTCGACGATGAACAGGTCGGGGCGGTAAATGTCGGCGGTGTCGCGGATGATACGGGTGCGCATCTCCAGCGTATGCTCGACGCCCACCCGGAGGTTGGCCGAGTCGTACTCACCGGTCTCGATCTTGACGACCCCGGGGACGCGCACGAAATCGATACCGGAGCGGAATTCGTACGATCCGATCATCGGCGAGCCGGAGATGATGAGCACCGAGACCGAATGGTCGGCCTCGACGATGGCATTGGCGATGGTCCGGCAGCGGCTGACATGGCCGAGGCCGAATGAGTCGTGGCTGTAAAGCAGCACACGTTTTGGCCGGCTGCTTGTGGCCGTTCGATCGGGCATTCTATATGTCTCCCCCGTCGCCGAAGCGCCTCCAGCCCCGACCGGTGAAATTCGGCCGGACTATGCCACAACGGCCAAGGACCGCCAAACCGTGCGGAGATAGCGCAAAATGTCGAATGTAATCAACGAATTGATCGAATAAGGTTAGGCTCCAGGGGTGGGCGCAGCGCGGAATCTCATGCAACGCAACTTATTCGCGTACATCTGGCGGCACAGCAGACCCGAGCAGATCATGATCCTCGGCCTGGTTGTGCTTGCGCAGGTTTTCTATTTCATGTCGCTCACGGTACCGAAGTCGATCGTCAACAACGGCATCCAGGGCAACGCGTTCAAGCACACCAAGACAATCCCTTTCCTGGTCTGGGAGTTCGACCTCAGCGCCATCCTGCCGGGCAAGGTGATCCGCCTGTTCGACGGCTTCCAGGTCGACCAGCTCACCTACCTCATCATCATGAGCTTCATCTTCTTGGGCGCCGTAATCATCAATGGCCAGTTCAAGAAGAGCATCAACACCCAAAAGGGCCGCATGGGCGAGCGCATGCTGCGCCGCATGCGCTACGAGCTCTACGACCGCATCTTGCGATTCCCGGCGGCCCATTTCCGCAAGGTCAAGCAGGCCGAGCTCGCCACGATGATCAAGGACGAGGTCGAGCCGCTCGGCGGCTTTATCGGCGATGCCTATGTACAGCCGATGTTCCTGGGCGGCCAGGCGCTGACGGCGATCGTCTTCATCATGCTGCAGAACTGGCTGCTCAGCATCATCGTCATCGCGCTCCTGGCGGCGCAGATGGCGATCATCCCGCGGCTGCGCAAGCCGGTCCTGGTGCTGGGACGCGCGCGACAGCTCTCGGCGCGACAACTGGCCGGCCGCATCGCCGAGACCGCCGACGGCGTGAGCGAGATCCACATCCACGGCGCCGCGAACTTTGAACGCGCCGACATATCCGAGCGGCTAGGAGCAATCTTCAAGATCCGCTTCGACCTCTACCAGAAGAAGTTCGTCGCCAAGTTCTGGAACAATATCCTGTCGCAGGCAACGCCGTTCGCGATCTATCTGGTGGGCGGCTACTTCGCCATCACCGGCCAGATGGACGTGGGCGCCGTGGTCGGCGTGCTGCTCGCCTACAAGGACCTGCCGTCGCCGATCAAGGAGCTGATCGACTGGGACCAGCAGCGCCAGGACGTGCAGATCAAGTACGAACAGGTGATCGATCAGTTCCAGCCCGAGGGCATGATGCCCGAGGAACTGCAGCGCATCCCCGACGGCCCGCCTCCGCCGCTCGGCAAGGAACTTGCTCTGGCCGGTGTCACGGTGTCGGAGGATGGCCGCGTGAAGCAGCTCGACGGCGTCTCGCTGGTGCTGCCGACCTGCACCAAGACCGCGGTCATCGGCGGGGCAAGCTCAGGCAAGGACATGCTGGGCCAGGTGCTGGCGCGGTTGACCTTGCCAACCGCCGGCTCGATCAAGCTCGATGGCCAGGATTTCTTCCAGCTACCCGAGTATCTGCTCGGTGCGCGCACCTCGTACATTGGCCAGGAGACCTACCTCTTTCCGCTGTCCGTGCGCGACAACCTGCTGTTCGGCCTGAAGATCCGGCCCGCGCAGCCGGCGCCCTACGACGACGCCCTGCGCGCCGAGCGCGAGGCCTTCTGGCAGGAATCCGAGCGAGCCGGCAATCCGGCCCTCGATCCCAATGCCGACTGGATCGACTATGAGCTGGCTGGCGCCACCGGGCCCGCCGATCTGCTGCCGCGCATGGTGGATGCGTTGAAGCAGGTCGAGCTCGACGACGATATTTATGCACTCGGCCTGCGCGGCACGATCGACGCCGCCGCCCGGCCCGACCTCGCCGAGAAGATCCTCAAGGCACGCCATACGCTGCATGGACGGCTGCAACAGGACACGAGCTATGCTGGTCTGGTCGAGCCGTTCAACGCCGACCGCTACAACCGCAACCTCTCGGTCGCCGAGAACCTGCTGTTCGGCACGCCGCTCGGCAATCAGTTCGACGGCGACAACATCGCCGCCGACCCCTACGTGCAGTCGGTGCTGCGCGACACCGGGCTCGACCTCGATCTGCAGCGCATGGGCTTGACCATCGCCGAGACCATGGTCGAACTGTTCTCCGGCCTGTCGCCGGACAACCCGTTGTTCGAGCAGTATAGCTTCATCTCGGCCGACGAGTTGCCCAACGTGCGGCTGCTGCTGCAACGCCTGGGTGGCAAGGGCATCGAGGCGGTGCCCGAGGCCGACCGGCCGCGGCTGATGACGCTGCCGTTCCGCTACATCGAGGCGCGCCATCGCCTGGGCCTGATCGACGCCGCTATGGAGGACCGTCTGCTAGCCGCCCGTCGCACCTTCGCCGCCAACCTGCCGGCCGAGCTGCGCAGCGCCGTCGAGTTCTACGACTTCGGCCGCTACAACAGCGCCGCCACCCTGCAGGACAACATCCTGTTCGGTCGCCTGGTCTATGGCCAGGCGCAGGCCGAGCAGCGCATCGGCACCCTGATCTCCGACGTGCTGAACGAGCTTGCCTTGCGCAACTCGGTGATCGAGGTCGGGCTGGAATACAACGTCGGCGTGGCGGGCAAGCGCCTGCCCGCGACGCAGCGCCAGAAGCTCGGCATCGCCCGCGCGCTCATCAAGCGGCCGCAGCTCCTGATCGTGAACGAGGCCGTCGCGGTGTTCGACGGGCGGACCCAGGATCGCATTCGCGACAACATCCTGGCGGCCGCCAAGAAGGACGATCGCGGCGTGGTGTGGATCGCCAACCGGCCGGCGCAGGCCGAGCCGTTCGAGCAGATCGTGGTTATGCAGGGCGGCAAGATCACCGCCCTTGGCGCGCCAAAGGACTTGGCATCGCGCGGCGGCCTGTACGCCGAGCTGATGGCCTCGGCGTGACCAGAGATCAGGGAGAGCACGGATGAACCTGAACGAAGAAGTCGAACTGTTGAAGGGCGTGCCGATCTTCTCCAAGGTCGAGCCGGCCAAGCTGAAGCTGCTCGCCTTCACCAGCGAGCGCGTGAACTTCGCGGCCGGCCAGGAGCTGTTCCACCAGGGCGACCAAGGCGACGCCATGTACGTCATCCTGGGCGGCATGGCGGATGTGCTGATCGATACGCCGAACGGCCAAATCGCGGTGGCGCAGCTGCAGAAGAACAACTTCGTGGGCGACATGGCGGTGCTGTGCGACGTGCCACGTACCGCCACCATCAAGGCGCGCGAGGACCTTTCGACGCTGAAGATCTCCAAGGACATGTTCTACCGGCTGGTGGCGGAGTTCCCGCAGATGGCGATCGAGATCATGCGCGAGCTGGCCCATCGCCTCGAGGACACCAACCAGAAGCTGCGCGCGGCGACGGCGCCCAAGGCGGCCTGACGAGCAGGATGGCGGGCGGCAGACGAGTGGCCAGACGAGCGGCCAGACGCGCGGCATGAGCCGGCTCGACAGCTTCATCGCGCGCATGCAGGCGCAGCGCGACTGTCTCAACTTCCTGAAGCCCGCGATCGACGCTCTGCCCGGTCCGATCTTCGAAGCCGGCTTGGGCAACGGCCGCACCTACGATCATCTGCGCCAGCTCTTCCCCGGCCGTGACATCTTCGTGTTCGAACGCAAGGTGGCGGCCCATCCCGATTGCATCCCGCCCGACGGCCGGCTGTTCCTCGGCGAGGTGGCAGAGTCGATTCCGCGGGCGGCAGAAACGCTCGGCGCCTGCGGCGCGCTCATCCATTCCGATCTCGGCACCGGCGATCACGCCGCGAACATGGAGATGGGCAGGTGGCTGGGCCGAGCGCTCGACCGGCTGGCCGCGCCGGGCGGCTACGTGCTCGCCAACCAGCCGCTCGACGTGCCGCGCTGGCAGCGCCGGCCGGACCCTCCCGGCGTCCCGAAGGACCGGTATTTCCTGTACCGCGTCATGTAGTCATGCTCCGACGAGTTACCGAGAGAACAGCCGCAGCAGCACCAGCAGAACCACCGCACCGACCACCGAGCCGATGAAGCCAGCCGGCTCATCGGGCGCGTAAAGGCCGATTGCCTGGCCGCCATAGGTCGCCAGCACCGCGCCGACGATGCCGATCACGATCGTGACGATGATGCCGCGCGGATTGGGGCCGGGGGTAATGATGCGCGCCAGCAGGCCGACCACGAGGCCGATCAAAAGGACTGCCAGAAGGTGCATGCCGTCGTCTCCTAGACCTCGAAGGTGGCCATGACCGGAACGTGGTCAGACGCCTTTTTCCAGCCGCGCGCATCGACGTCAATGCCATGGCTACGGATCGCGGCGGCAAGGGCGGGGCTCGCCAGGATATGGTCGAGGCGTCGGCCGCGGTTCGACTTGCGCCAGTCGTTGTTGCGGTAGCTCCACCA
>JAFAKN010000322.1 GCA_019235415.1 Alphaproteobacteria bacterium | reverse complement strand
TCGCTGACCCAGGCCATGCGGCCGGTCTTCTCGAACTCCGCCCACGCCTGGTCGGGCTGCTCGAACGCCGGGCGCAGGCAGGCGTGATACATGACGAAGTTCATCTGCGGCCAGTCCTTGGCCGCCTTGCCGATGTCGTCGGCGGTCGCGTATTTCCAGACGTTCGCGTATGACTTCTCGTAATCGGGCGGCAACAGTCCCTTGTGGATGCAGATGGTGGTGATGCCCGACTTCACCGCCTTGTCGTAGAACGGATACATCAGCGCCTCGTCGTCGAGCCGCCAGGGGAACTTCGACGGGTTGAGCGGATCGCCGATCGTATAGCCCTTCCAGGAATCCGGCTTGTAGACGGCGATCGCCTTGTCGACCTCGTCCATCCAACCCTGCTGCTTGGGCGTGATGACGGTATGCGCCAGCAGGCGCCGGCCGCCCGCGAAGCCATTGATCAGCTCGCGCGCCTTGACGATCTGCTCGTTGGACAGGAACCACCATGACGGATCGTCGAACGGCGCGCCACTCAACAGCGCGAGGCTGGTGTCGCTGTCGTAGTAGATCTCCTTGACGTAGTTCTGGAACTTGTACCGAGCCAGCGAATCGACACCTTCCAGCTTCGGATTCCAATGCTCCTTCGCATACTTGGCGAGATCGAGCAGCGCCTTGTGGTCGAAGTCGTCGCGCACGAAATGAGTCTGGACGTCGAAGATGAACTGGCCGGCCAGTGCTTGCGAGCGGGCCTGTGAAAGATCGGTGTCGCGCGCTTCGGCGGGTGTCACCTGGAAGACGTTGCCGTAGACCTCGTTCATGGCGAGGAAGGCGGCCGCCATCCCGCAGCCGGTGCGGAAGAACTGGCGGCGGTTCAAGCCCAGCCGCTTGGCGTTGGCATCGGCCAGCTCGTTGATGCGCGCCTCCACCTTCTTCTGGGTGGCACTTTGCGGCGGCGGCAGATACTCGCCGTTGGAGACGATCTGGGTCGGGATCGGCGTTGCCGCCGATGCCCGCTCGGCGCCCGCGACGAGGCGCTGTTCCCGTTCACTGAGCCAAATACCCATCGGTTTCCTCCTTTTGTTGGAAACTGCTCAGACCCGATCGCCACGCGCCCAACAGGCTGCGCGCGATCGGCTAAAGGGCATTGCTGAGGGGAATGTCCCGGCGTTGGCGATCGAGCGCGCTCGTCGCACCGCGAGCATCGTCGAATTGCGCGCCGTTACAGTGTGAAGGTCGGGCTTCTTGCGTCGTGCTTACCGGATGACTGGGCATGCCGTTACCCCGGTTACACTGGCGCAAGTTTAGATTTGGCCAGCCCTCGCCGTCCAGTAGTCAGTCCGGGAAATGGCACGCAACCGAGATATGCGCAATTGCACGCGGAGCCGGGTCTTCGCGGGCGCACAAATCGGTCGCCTTGAGGCAGCGCGTGCGGAAGCGGCAACCGGACGGCAGGTTCGCCGCGTCGGGCGGCTCGCCCTGCAGCCAGAAGTCCCGAGTCACGCGCGCGCCGCCGATCTTGGGGATCGCTGCCAGCAGCGAGCGCGTGTAGGGATGCCGCGGCCGGTCGAAGATCGCGGCGGTCGGGCCGGTCTCGACGATGCGGCCAAGATACATCACGGCGACCCGGCTGCACATGCTGCGGATCACGGCAAGGTCGTGGCTGATCAGCACATAGGTGAGCTCGAAGCGTGCGCGCAGGTCGCGGAACAGTGCCAGCACCGTCGCTTGCACCGATACGTCGAGGCCCGACGTCGGCTCGTCCAGGATGACGACCTTGGGATGCAGGGTGAGGATGCGCGCCAGCCCGACGCGGCGCTGTTGCCCGCCGGAGATCTCGTGCGGATAGAGGTCGAGATGGGTGTCGGGCAGGCCGACCGCTTCGAGGATGCTCTTGATGCGCTCGTCCCGCGCCGCTCGGTCGAGGTCGCCGTGGATCACCAGGGGTTCATGCAGCGATGGGCCGATCTTCCAGCGCGGGTCGAGCGAGGCGCCGGGGTCCTGGTAGGCGTATTGCAGGCGGCTGCGCACGGCGCGCCGCGCCGCCGGGGACGCGCGGTCGATCCGCTGGCCTTCGAACCAGATCGCGCCGGCGGTCGGCTGGTGAATGCCCATGATGGTCTTGCCGAGCGTGGACTTGCCGCAGCCTGATTCGCCCACGATGCCTAAAACCTCGCCGGCCTCGAGGTCGAAGGAGACGCCGTCGACCGCCTTGATCGATCCCGTACGGCGGCCGAACGCGCCGCGCACCGGGAAATGGACTTTTAGCTCACGCGTGCTCAGGACCGCCGACGTCATGTCGCGTCTCTGGCCGCGTCTCTGGCCGCGTCCCTGGCCGCACCGCGGTGCGGATGGTAGCAGCGCACCCAATGGCCGGCCTCGAGCTGCTCGACGGGTGGGCGTACCTCGCGGCACGGGCCGTCGGCGCGCTCGCATCGCGGGTTGAACCGGCAGCCGGCCGGCGGCCCGATCAGGCGCGGCACCTCGCCCGGGATGCCGCTTGCGGTGCCGTCGTCGCGCGGCAGGCTGGCCAGCAGCTTGGTCGTGTAGGGGTGCGCCGGCTGGGCGAAGAAGCGGTCGACCGGCGCCGACTCGACGTCCTGGCCGGCGTACATGACGTTGACCGAATCGCAGATCTCGTAGGCGGCGCCGAGATCGTGGGTGGTGAGCAGCACGGCGACGTGGCGTTCGCTGGCCAGCCGGCGAATGAGCCCCAGGATCTGCGCCTGGATGGTGACGTCGAGCGCCGTGGTGGGCTCGTCGGCGATCACCAGGTCGGGGCCGGGCAGCAGCGCCATGGCGATCATCAGCCGCTGGCGCTGGCCGCCCGAGAGCTCGTGCGGATACTTGGCGAGCAGCTGTTTCGGCCGCGGCAGCTGGACTGCGTCCAGCAACTCGAGGATCGCGTCGAAGTCGGCGCGCTTACGGTCCGACGGGTAGCGCACGGCGAGCGCCGGCAGCCATCGCCGTCCCGGCGGCTCGGACGCGCGCGGCGATTTCCATTTCAGGATCTCCATGATTTGCTCGCCGACCGTGAACACCGGGTTGAAGCTGGTGAACGGATCCTGCGGCACGAACGTGATGGCGCGGCCGCGCACCGTGCGATTCACCATCACCTGGTCCGCCGTCAGAAGATCGCTGCCGCGGAACAGGACTCGGCCGCCGGTGATGCGCGCGCTGTCGCGCGGCAGCACGCCCAGGATGGCGCGCGCAAGCGTGGTCTTGCCGCAGCCGCTCTCGCCGACCAGGCCGAGGACTTGGCCGCGCCCGATCTCGAGGCTGACGTGGTCGAGCACCGACGCGAAGCCCGCCTCGGTGGCGAAGCCCAGCGACAGCTCCTCGACAGCGAGCAGCCCCGTCACTTGCCCAGTCACTTGCTCCGTCACCTGGACGGCGCTCCGCGGCGGATACGAGGATCGAGCAGGTCGCGCAGGCCGTCGCCCAACAGGTTGAAGCCCATGACCACCACGAAAATCGCAATGCCGGGCGCGGTCGCGTACCACCAGGCCTCGGGCAGGAACTCGCGCGATTCGGCGATCATGCGGCCCCACTCCGGCGTCGGCGGCGGCGCGCCCAGCCCGAGGAAGCCCAGCGCCGCTGCGGTGAGGATGGTGCCGCCCATGCCGATCGAGGTGCGCACG
>JAFAKN010000196.1 GCA_019235415.1 Alphaproteobacteria bacterium | reverse complement strand
CCGCCGTCGGGGTGATAGTTGGCCCGCCAGATCAGCGCGCGCTCGCGCGTGCGGCCCGGGCCGCCGCTCTCCGCCGCCACCTCGGGCCAGGTGCTCCAGCCGAACAGGTAGCTGTCGCCGACCGCATTGTTGCGGGCATAGAGGACGTCGCCCTTCCACCAGAACTCGAACAACCCTTCGGTCACGCCGCCCTGGTTGCCCGAATTCTTGTCGATCGGGCGCCAACCCTGCGCCGGCCAGCGGACGATCTCGATCGGGAAGGTCTTGGGCTCGTCGACGAGGCAGCCATATCCCTCGAGCGAGTCGTTGCTGGCCTCGACCACGAGCGTGTCGTGCACCTTGCGCACCCCCGTGGTGGGGACATAGGCGATGTCGTCGGGATCGAAATCCATCAGGGTCCCCCGTCCTTCCAGCACCGGCTCACGTGGAAACAAAATTGCGCTCCCGGAGCGCAGATATTCGTCCCGGGGCTAGCGGCCTTCGCGCCACCAGGCGCTGCCGAGCGCCAGCAGGAAGGCCAGCGCCACCAGGATGCCGGGCAGGAGCGGCAGCTGGTTGATGCCGGCCACCGTGTAGCCCTCGTTGCGGCGCAGCCCGATCCAGTCCGAGCCGCCGGCGGCGCGGCCCGGCCGCACCGAGCGCACGTCGGGGTCGGGATTGTCGGCGAGCCACAGGCTGGTGCCGCCCGACGCCTCGACCAGCGGCTTGAGCTTCTGGTCGGTGGCGCGCACGTCGGAGAATTCCAATGGATCGGGATTGCCGACCGCGGCGACCGTGCGCAAGGTGCCGTCGTCGAAGCGGTAGAGGCCGGGCTTGTCGACGTCGATCACGCCCAGACCGAGGCCCGGGCTGGTCTGGCGGAGCTCGATCTTCTCGGTGCTGCCGTCGGGCGCCGTCATGGTGACGGTCGGGAAGGTGGTCGCAAGCGTCCGCCGCGTCACCTCGATGCGGCCGCCGACCGAGGTGGCGCGCAATGCCTCCTCCTCGAGGTCGGGCTCCTTCATCAGCCAGTGGGCGACGCGACGCACCAGCTCGGGCTGCGGGCCGCCGCCGTCGATGCCGCGATTCCACAGCCACAGCTGGTCGGACATCAGCTGCGCCACGCGACCCTTGCCGACGCGGTCCAGGATCACCAGCGGCTTGTCCTCGGCGCCCGAGAGGATCGCGTTGCCGTGCTCGGTGCGACCCGTGACCAGCCGGAACCAGCGGCCCCATTCCGGTTCCTTCCCAGGATCGCCGGCTTGCGGCAGGTTGGCCGTCACCGGATGGCGCTGGCCGATCTCGGTCACCTTGGGCTTGAAGCCGGTCTCCAGCACGTCGCCCAAGGGCGCCGCCGGCAGCACGCCGCCCAGCGGCGTGCGGTAGAGCGAGCGCTGCGTGGCGAACACCGGGCCGACCGAGACCAGCAGCGCGCCGCCCGCCTTCACGTACTCGGCGATGTTGCGGAAGTAGTCGCGCGTGATCAGGTTGCCCGATTCGTAGCGGTCGAAAATGATAAGGTCGAATTCCTTGAGCTTCTGCTCGAACAGCTCGCGCATCGGGAAGACGATCAGCGACAGCTCGCGCACCGGCGTGAAGTCGTCCTTCTGCGGCGTGCGCAAAATGGTGAAGTGCACGAGGTCGACCGCCGGATCGCTCTTCAAGAGGTTTCGCCAGGCCCGCTCGCCCTGGTAGGGCTCGCCGGAGACCAGCAGCACGCGCAGCCGATCGCGCACGCCGTTGATGGTGAACAGCGCGCGGTTGTTGTCGAGCGTCAGCTCGTTGGGGCCGGGCGCCACGTCGAGCTCGACAACGTTGGCGCCGGGATTGCCGACCGTGATCGGCAGCTCGACGGACTTGCCGACCGGCACGTCGATGCGCCGCACGATCTCGCCGCCCACCGACAGGGTGACGGGCGCGGTGCCGCCGGCCGGATCCTCGACGCGGAACTTGGTGGTCACCTCGCGGCCGACGACGCCGAAGCGCGGCGACTGCTCCAGCACGATCAGCCGGTCGCGCTCGCCCTTCTTGCCGGCGATCAGGGCATGCACCGGCGCACCGCCCAGCTCCGGCGGCAGTCCGCTGCCCGAACTGCCCGTCCCCGAGCTGATGGCCGGCACGTCGTGCACCTGACCGTCGGTCAGCAGCACCACGCCGGCCAGCCGCTCCGGCGGCACGTCGACCAGCGCCGAGCGCATGGTCTCGATCAGGCGCGTGCCGCCTGGGCGCTCGCTGCCGAGCTGGATGTGCGAGGGCGGCAGGGTGGCTTCGCGGATCTCGAGGCCTTCCTGCTGGCCAAGTCTCTTCTTCAGGGCTTCCTTGGCGGCCTGCACCTGGACGCGGCGATCGCCGATGCTCATCGAATCGGAATCGTCGATGACGATCAGCGCCACGTCGGCGATCGGCTTGCGCTGCTCCTCGACCAGCGATGGATTGCTGAGCGCCGCCAGCACGACGATCAGCGAGCCCAGCCGCCACAGGGTGCCGCGGGCGCGCGCGCCGAGCCCCAGCAGCACCAGCACCAGGCCGGCGGCGCCCAGCACGGCCAGCACCCACCAGGGCAGCAGCGGATCGAAGGCGAGCGAGACGGCCGACGTCGCGTTCATCGCCGGAGCCTCTGCATGATGTCCTGGATGTGCACCTGGTCGTCCTTGTAGTTGCCGGTCAGCGCATGCATCACGATGTTGACGCCCACCCGATAGGCCATCTCGCGCTGCGTCTCGCCGCCCGGGGTCACCGGCATCACGCCGCGGCCGCGCTGGTCGACCGCCCAGGCGCCGGCATAGTCGTTGGCGCCGATGATGATGGTGGTGACGCCGTCATTGACGCGGCCGCTACCGGCCTCGATCCACAGCTTGCCGCCCTGCCAGCGGCCCGGCATGTCGCTCAGCAGATAGAACGACTTGGTCAGCACGTGGTCG
This sequence comes from Alphaproteobacteria bacterium, assembly GCA_019235415.1. Classification (GTDB taxonomy): domain Bacteria; phylum Pseudomonadota; class Alphaproteobacteria; order Reyranellales; family Reyranellaceae; genus Reyranella. Next base: position 14,262 of record JAFAKN010000196.1, on the reverse strand, counting down.
GGCGGCATGGCGATGAGCGGCGGCGTCTCGATGCCGCTCAGCAACCGCTTGAGGTCGGGGTTGCCGCCGGTCGGGCGGTCGAAGCTCATCTGCTGGTCGCGCGTGTCGATGAAGATGATGCCGCCGGTCCGCAGGTAGCGGTCGAGCGCCGCCGAAGCGCGCGGCGAGAGGTTGGGCTGCGTCGCGGTGATCGGCCAGTAGATCAGCGGATAGAGGCGCGGCTCGTCCTTCTCGAGGTCGAGGCCGACCGGATCGGCCGGCTCGACCGAGGTGCGATTGCGCAGCACCTCGCTCAGGCCTTCCAGGCCGGCCTTGCTGAGGTCGTCGACCTCCTTGTCGCCGGTGATGATGTAGGCCAGCCGAATGTCAAGGGCGCCCTTCAAGGCTTGCTCCTCGGTGAGCGGCGGCGGGCCGGGCTTGGCCTGCTGGTCGGCCGCCATGGCGTCGGGCGGCGGCCCAAGGAGCATTACAAACCACGTCGCGAACAGCAGCAGCGCGGCGGGTGCGGCGCGGCTTGGCCGTCGCATGAACTGGAAGGCGCGGCCCAGCATGCCGCGCAGCCACAGCGAGATGAACAGGTCGGCCAGCAGCAGCACCAGGGCGCCGAGCAGGAACCAGCGCGACAGGTCGGTCTCGCCGCCCTCGCTCAGCCGGTCGGTGCTGACGCCCATCGGCAGGGCGAGCGGTTTTGGCACCGGCACATGGCCGCCGACGTTGAAGGCGACCTGCGCGTGCTCGTCGCCGTACAGGCCGGGCGGCGTCGTCGGCGCCGGCTTGAAGGTCTGTTGCGCGTCGGCCGGCAGCATCTGGGCGCCGGCCGGCGGGGCGCCGAGCTTGCCGAAGCCGTCCAGCGTGCGCCACGGTTTCAGCGCCTTGTTGACGCCGTCGCCGGCGATCCCGCGCGAGAGCATGACCAGTCTCTGCAACATGTCGACGAACAATCCCGAGAGGGCCAGGTTGCTCCAGCCCGTGTTGGCGGTGGTGTGCACCAGCACAAGATAGCCCTGGCCGCGCTTTTCCGCCGTAACCAACGGCGTGCCGTCGGTCAGTCGCGCCCAGGTCTTGTCGGCCAGGTCGGGCGTCGGCTCGGCCAGCACCTGCTGCGAGATGCGCACGTCCTTGGGGATCTGAATGCCAAGGAACGGGCTGTTGGCCGGGAACTCGGCCAGGGTCGCGGGCTGGCCCCAGCTCATGATGCCGCCCAGCGCGCGATCGCCCAGCCGGAGCGGGGTGGGGACGAGGTTGTCGTTGGCGATCGCAAGGTTGGGACCGGCGAAGCGCACCGCAATACCGCCGCGCTCGATCCACTTGGCGATCTCCTCGCGGTCGGCCGGCGAGGGCGAGGCGCCGTCGGGGATCAGCAGCACCGAGGTGTTGCGCGTCAGCACGGTTTCGCGATCGCCGATCGACAGGCTGACATAGGGGTCGAGCGCCTTCTCGAGGAAGTAGACTTCCTGCAGGAGCGGCTGGCCGGTCGCGGTCGGCCGCTCGCCCAGGATCGACACCGGCCGGCGGCGGTTGCGCTCGTCGAGCAATACCGTCGAGCCCGCGCCGCCTTGCGCTTCGATGTCGAGCCGCGCCATGTGGTTGCGCAGCTCGACCGGGGCGGCCAGCACGCCTTCGCCCTTGGTCGCGGTGGCGCCGAAGTCGATGTCGAGCCGGGCCACGGTGCGGCCCTGCTCGTCGTTGGCCTGGACGGCGACCTTGCGCGGCCCATCGGCCGTCGGCCGCAGCGCCGTCACCTTGAGGTCGCGGCCTTCTGCCGCCGGCGGCAGCAGAAGCAGTGGCGTGGTCGCCTGGTCGGGCAGTACGACCTCGAGACCATCGAAGCGCTGCAGCCGCTCGGTGAGCTTTTGCGCGCCCTCGTCGTCGAGCCCGTCGCTCAGCCACACGACGTAGGCGCCGGCATCGACCTGCAGGCCATCGATCGCCGCAGCCGCGGCGGCGCGGTCGGTCGGCCACGGCTTGGGCCGCATGGCACGCAGCAGGGTGCGCGCCTCGTCGGGTCGCATGGCGCCGCGCTTGGGCGCCGGCGCGTCGATCGCCAGCGGCGCGGTGCCGGTGAGCACGACCGGCCGCTGGGCGCGCTCGGCGCGCTGGATCAGCCGCTCGGCGTGCGCCATGCGCGTCGTCCAGCCGGGCGCCGACGACCAGCCGTCGTCGATCACCAGCATCAACGGGCCCTTGCCCGGCAGCTCGGCCTGCGGGTTGAGCAGCGGCTTGGCCATGGCGAGGATCAGCGCGGTGGCCAGCAGCAGGCGCAGCAGCAGCAGCCACCACGGCATCTTCATCGGCGTCTGCTCGGTCGGCTCGAGGCCGATCAGCAGACGGATCGCTGGAAAGCGCACCAGCCGCGGCAGCGGCGGGATCATGCGCAGCAGCCAGTAGATTACCGGCAGCGCCAGCAAGAGCGCCAGCATGCCCGGTGCCGCGAACGCGAACGCCCCGAGACTCAACATGCGTGACTCATTGGAGCGCGGACCTCCCGGTCCGCCTCATGATCCTGAGCGGACCAGGAGGTCCGCGCTCCGAAGAAGCTCATCGCCATCACGCCGCGTTCAGCCGACGGAGGTCGGCCATGGCGAGATAGAGCGACAGCAGCACCGTCTGCGGCGGCTTGTCGGTGCGATGCAGGTGCACTGTCCAGTCGGTCGCCGAGGTCAAGCGTTGCAAGCCTTCCTTCTGGGCCGCGAGCCTTGCCCCATAGGCAGCGCGCACTGCCTCGACGCGGCGGATGGTGTGCTGGCCCTCGGCCTCCAGGCCCTCGAACTTCACATGGCCGTCGAACGGCAGGTCCTCCTCGGCCGGGTCGAGCACCTGCACGAGATGGCCGCGCACGCCGCCGCTGGCGTAGTGGCGCATCATCTGCTCGATCTTGTCCAAGGGGTCGAGCCAGTCCGACACCAGCACCACAGTACCATGCGCCGGCAGCGGCAGCAGCGGCGGCAGGCTGGGCAGTGCCTTGGCGTTGTTGGCGCGCGTCTCGTCGAACAGCGTCTCGGCGATGCGCCGCACCGCGATGCGTCCCGAGGTCGGGCGCACGCCCGAGCCCAGCACGGTGACGCGCTCGCCGGCGTCGGCCAGCAGGCTGGCGAGCGCCAGGGTCAGCACCTCGGCGCGCACCGCTTTGGTGTCGCTGTTGCGCAGCGAGGCGTATTGCATCGAAGGCGACGCGTCGCGCCACAGCCAGACGCTGGCGGCCGCCTCCCATTCGGTCTCGCGCACGAACAGGTGCCGGCTGCGCGCGCTCTGGCGCCAGTCGATCTGGCTCGCGCTGTCGCCGTCGCGATACGGCCGGTATTGCCAAAACGCGTCGCCCTGGCCCACGCGCCGCCGGCCGTGCACGCCCTGGATCACCGTCGCCGCCACGCGGTCGGCCGCCACCATCAAGGCCGGCAAGGTGCTGGCCAGTTCGAGCGAGCGGTGCAGGGTGGAGGAGGGCGTCATGGCAACTCTTGTTGTTGGAGCGCGGACCTCCCGGTCCGCATCATGATCATGAGCGGACTCGGTCGGGGTAATCCCCGACCTGAGGAGGTCCGCGCTCCAATGATTACGTTATGCCAGCCGCGCGCACATCTGGGCGATCACCGTCTCCACCGTCACGCCTTCAGCGCGGGCGGAGAAATTGACCGCCATGCGATGCCGCAGGATCGGACCGGCCAGCGCCACGACGTCGTCGACCGACGGCGCCAGCCGCCCCTGGAGGATGGCGCGGGCGCGGGCAGCCAGCATGAAGGCCTGGCTGGCGCGCGGGCCGGGACCCCAGGCGACGCGTTGGCGCACGACGTCGAGGTCGCTCGATTCCGGTCGGCCGGCGCGCACCAGGTTCAGGATGGCGTCGACCACGCTCTCGCCGATCGGCAGGCGGCGGACCAGCGCCTGGGCCGCCATCAGCTCGGCGGGCGTCAAGGCCTGGCTCGCGGTCGGCGTCACCGCGCCCGTGGTACCGATCATGATCTGGCGCTCTGCCGCCTCGTCGGGGTAGCCAACATCGATCTGCAGCAGGAAGCGGTCGAGCTGCGCCTCGGGCAGCGGGTAGGTGCCTTCCTGCTCGAGCGGGTTCTGAGTGGCGAGCACATGGAAAGGCTCCGGAAGGTCGTAGCGCCTGCCGGCAACCGTGACATGCTTCTCCTGCATGCTCTGCAGCAGCGCCGACTGGGTGCGCGGGCTGGCACGATTGATCTCGTCGGCCATCAGCAATTGGGCGAACACGGGTCCCTGAATGAAACGGAAGGAGCGACGGCCGGCGTCGCTTTCCTCCATCACCTCCGAGCCCAGGATGTCGGCCGGCATCAGATCGGGCGTGAACTGGATGCGCTTGGCCTCCATGCCGAGCACGACGCCGAGCGTTTCGACCAGCTTGGTCTTGGCGAGACCGGGCACGCCGATCAACAACAGGTGTCCGCCGGACAGCAGCGCAACCAGGGTTTGATCGATCACGTCCTGCTGGCCATAAATGACCTTGCCGATGGCGGCGCGAGCGGCGCGCAACTGGCCGCCCAGGCGCTCGATGTCGGCAAGGGCCGCTACGGCGTCGGCGTCTGTCGCAGTGGATGTGTCGGGGGCCACCGGGGCGCTCCTGTGATCGAGGGGATTAACGGGTGAGGGAAGCCCAGAATTGAGGCCGGAACAAGGGCATGACGGTTGACGAAATTGTGCAGCGGGTGCGCGATCGCAGTGAGCGTTTGGCATCCGGATTGCCCGTATCCAAGCCCCCGCTGGGCAGCGACTTTTCCTTGAATGGAATCGCCTCGCCGCCGACCAGCTGGCGTCCTGCCGCGGTGCTGGTGCCGCTGGTGCGCCGCGAGCCCGGGATTACCGTGCTGCTGACGCAGCACACCGAGGACATGCCGAGCCATGCCGGGCAGATCGCCTTTCCCGGTGGCCGCGTGCAGGCCGACGATGTCGACGCGGTGGCCACCGCGTTGCGGGAAACCGAGGAAGAAGTGGGGTTGTCGCGACGATTCGTCGAGGTCATCGGCGTGGTCGATCACTACCGTACAGGGACCGGCTTCGAGATCACGCCGGTGGTCGGCCTCGTCACTCCCGGCTTCGTCACGCGTGCCGATCCGCGCGAAGTGGCCGACGTCTTCGAGGTGCCGCTCGCGCATTTCCTCGACGAGCGCAATCATCGCGTCGACAGCCGCCTCTACCAGGGCCGCGAGCGCCGTTTCTACGCAATGCCGTACGGCAAGCGCTACATCTGGGGCGCCACCGCCGGTATGTTGAAGAACCTGCACTACGTGCTGACCGCGCCGGTGACCGCATGACACTTCGCTGGGCGCGCGCGACTCCAGTCGCGCGTCTTGCTCTTCCAACGACGAAGACCGCGCCACTGAAATGGCGCACCCCCAGCTGAGATGCTGCGCGTCGTCTTCTTCGTTCTGGTCCTGGTGCTGGCGCCGACCGCGGCGTTCTTCCTGTGGGCCTGGGGCGTCAAGATCAAGGAACAGCGCCGGGTCGCCGGCACCTTGCCGGCTTGGCAGGATTTGCCGCTCACCTGGCTCGCCATCGTCGGCCTGGTGTGCGCCATCGCCGGCTTCATCGTGATGTTCTTCACCCAGAACCAGGGCTACGGCGGGCTTTTCGCACAGTAATCGAACGATCTGGGTTGTCCGCATCGCGATGCAACCCAATGAGCGACGCACCGTTCATTGTGTTCGATCGGTGGCAATACGGGGGAGTCTTTGTGGGAACGCATGCGAACCGCCGCCTGATCCGCGGACCGGCGGCCGGCCTCGCTCTGGCGACGGCGCTTCTCCTCTCCCTGCTTGCCGGCCCCGGATCGAGCGGCGCTGCAGCGCAAACCTTCATTCCGCAGGGGCCTGCGCCGAGCTTCGGACCGGTCGGAGTTATCCAGAGCGGCGACCAGCCGCCCAACGGCATGAACGGGACGGTCACCGGCGCGATCCAGGCGATTGCCATATCGCCGACGACGCCGGGCACGATGTTCGTCGGGGCCACCAACGGCGGCATCTGGGAGACCCGCAACGGCGGCTCGAGCTGGCAGCCGCTCACCGACAACAAGACTTCGCTGTCGGTCTCCAGCCTTGCCTACGATCCGACCAATGCCAACAACATGATTGCCGGCATCGGTGCCACGTCGAACGGGAGAATCGGCGACGCCCGCGGCGGCCAGCTCGTCGGCATCATGTACAGCAGCAATGGCGGCGCCAGCTGGAATCAGATCGCCGGCAACGACAACTTTCTCGACAACAAGAATATCATCGCGGTCGCGGCCCGCGGTAACAATCTCCTGGCCGGGGCGAACTTCTCCGTCGACAGCACTGGCACCAGGGTCACCGGTGGCCTCTACTACAGCCCGAACAACGGCGTGTCGTTCGCGCCGGTACAGGGCCTCACCACCGGCAATGTCTTCGCGATCGCCTCCGACAACAGCGCAAGCAATGCGAATGGCAACGGCACGCGCTTTTATGCCTCGGTAAACGGCGCGCCGGTCAGCACCAACAACGGCGTCTATCTTGGCGATCCCACCAAGGCCACGGCCTGGACCCAGGTCCTGTCGCTGCCGGCCAACCAGGTCGCCAAGCTCGCGAGCGGTCCGGGCGGTTCGGTTGCCGCAGCCGTCTATGACAGCTCGACGCAAAAGCTGGTCGGCATCTACCTGTCGCAGGACTCGGGGAAAACCTGGACGGCAATGACGAGCAACCTGCCGAACACCAACCCCGGCGGCCAGGCGGCGAACAACCTCGTGATCGCGATCGATCCGTCCAACTCCAAGATCATCTATATCGCGGGCGATCGCAGTGCGACCTCGCCGAACTCGACGGTGTCGGCGTTTCGCCTGACGCAGGCCGGCAGCGGCTTCACCGTCGACACGCTCACCGATCAAGGCACGGCGAACAATTCCACCGTCCACGCCGATGCCCGCGCCATCACCTTCGACGCGGCGGGTCAGCTGGTGTTCGGCACCGACGGCGGCATCTACGTGCGCTCCAATCCGACCAGCAACGCCGGCATATGGACCGGCCTGAACACCACCGGGCTGGCGGTAAGGGAGATCTATTCGATCGCCTACGACAGCATCAGCAAGCGGCTGTTGGTGGCGGCGCAGGATACCGGCACGGCCTTTCAGGATCAGCCAAACTCCGCTCGCTACAACGCCGTCGGCGGCGGCGACGGCGTCAACGCAGCCGTGAACGACAAGTCCTTCTCGGACGCCAGCATCGTCTACTTTTCGTCGCAGAGCCTCGGAAACCTCGAGCGACGGACATACAACGCCAGCGGCAAGATCACCTCGGACACCTCGATCAACAACCTGAACTTCGAACCCGACGATCTGTCCCAGACAGGCGACGACGGCAAGCCGACGGTGCCGTTCGGCAGCCTGCTCGTTCTCAATCGAAAGGACCCGCTGAAGATTGCCGTCGGCACCAACTATATCTACACGACGACGGACGACAGGCTGCTGGGCGCGTCGAACCAGCTGACCGTGCTTGGCCGCAGCGTAGGTTCCATCGATCAGTCCTCGACGGTGACGGCTCTCGCCTATGGCACCAACGACGACGAGGAAGCGGTGCTGGCGGGTTCGACCTGGACCGCGGGAGGATTCGCGGTCAGTGGCCTGTTCCTCGCGAGTCGCGCAACGAACGGCAGCCTCGTGCAGTTGACCAACTACCAAGGCAATGCCCCGACCTCCGTCGTTTTCGACTACCGCTCCTCCCAGCACTATTACGCCGCCGACGGCACCAATCTGTGGACCAACGCCGACGCCACGACGGCGACCGCTTTCACCAGCCTCACGCCCAATTTGAACGCGTTGAACCTCATCCGGCCGACCGCTCTAGAGTTCATTTCCCAGAACGGCGTCAATGCCCTGGTGGTCGGCGCATTGTCGACCGTCGGGGGCAGGCCGCTCGCCGTAGCCGACAGCGCGACACCCGGGACACTCGACAACTGGCGTCTGTTCGGCGATGGGCTGCCCAACGCCATCATTGGCCAGTTGTCGTACAACCCCAAGGCCGACGTGCTTGCGGTGGGCTCCTTCGGGCGCGGCGCCTGGCTGCTGTACGACGTCACCACTTACTTCGACAGCGCCACGGTCTTGGTCTACGGCGCGGCCGACAACGATTCTGCGCCCGATTCGCGGTTCCTCACCAACGGCAACTATGCCAGCCGCGACCTCGTAAAGGTCGGGGCGGGCACGCTCACCATCAACGGCAATACCCAATACACCGGCTCGACGAGCGTCCTGGGGGGCACATTGGTGGCCAACGGCTCTCTCCTGTCGTCGAGCGACTTGACGGTCGGCGCCGGAGGAACGCTGCGCGGCACGGGCACCATGCCCGCCACGACGGTCTTCGGCACGATCTATCCGGGCAACAACGCCCTGGGCACGCTGTCGATCAACAGTGCCCTGACGTTTCAGCAGGGCAGCCTTTTCAACGTCGACGTCGCGCCGGGGCAAAGCGGCCGCATCGCCGTCAATGGCAGCGCTTCGCTGCAGGGTACCGTCGCGCCGCAAGTGCAGACCGGCACGTACGCACCGCGCAGCACCTACACCATCCTGAGCACGACGGGCGGGCTAAGCGGTTCGTTCGCCAATTCCAGCGTCAACTCGCCGTACCAGTTCCTGTTGCCGTCGCTCAGCTACGACGCCAACAACGCCTATCTCACCCTGACCATCGGCGGGTTCCTGAGCGCGGCGCAGAACCCTGTGCAGGCCGCGGTCGCCGGCGCGCTCGACAGCTCGGTGCTGCAGGCGAGCGGCGACTTCGCCACCGTGCTGAGCAACCTTGCGACGCTGAACGCCTCGCAGGTGCAGCCGATCCTGACGTCGCTCTCGGGCACGAACTACTCGGGTTTCTCCAACTCCATGGTGCAGACCGCACAGCTCTTCATGTCGAACTTCCTCGACCAGGCGGGCGGCACCAACCGCAACCGCAACAAGATCGCCCTGGCCGAGGCCTGCGAGGTGGCCTGCGATACGACCGAGCCGCCGAAGTGGGGGGCCTGGGGCGGCGGGCTGGGCGGCCTCGGCACCGTCGGCGCGGGCCAGAGCCTGGGCGGCGTCACCTACAATCTGGGCGGCTTCGCCGGCGGGCTCGACCGACGCTTCGGCGACACGTTCCTGGCCGGCGTCGCCGTGGGCTACACGACGGGCTCGCAATGGGTCTCGGGTTTCACGGGACAGGGTTTTAGCAACACGGTGCAGGCCGGCGTCTACGGCAGCTACCTGCAGGGCCCCGTGTATGTCGACGGCATCGTCGGCTATGCCTACACGGCCAACCAGCTCAACCGCAGCATCAACATCCCGGGCATGGCGGGCCGCACCGCGGTCGGCCAGACCGGCGCAAACCAGGCATACGGCCAGGTCGAGAGCGGCTGGCGCTTCGACATCGGCACCGCCGCCGAGGCGTTCGTCACGCCGTTCGCTCGGCTGCAAGCCTATACCGGCACGCAAAGCGGCTTCACCGAGTCGGGAGCGCAATCGCTCGGCCTCAACGTGGCGGCACAGACCACGAGCTCGTTGCGCAGCGTGCTGGGCGCACAGCTTGGTGGCGCGATGGCGCTGGGCTGGCAGGACAAGCTGCATGCCCAGCTGCGACTGGGCTGGAGCCATGAATATGCCGACACCTCGCGGCCGGTATCGGCCTCGTTGGTCGGTGCGCCCAGCGCCCCGTTCACGACCTACGGCGCCACGCCGTCACGCGATGGCGCCGTGGTCGGCCTCGGCCTCAATACCGCGATCGCCGACGCCACCTCGCTCTACCTGCGCTACGAGGCCAACATCGCCGGCCAGGATTCGAGCCACGCTCTCACCGCTGGCGTGCGCATGACATGGTGAGACGAGAAACACCCCGCATCACTTCGTTTGGAACGCCAAGGAGACTGTGGCCGATGCCACCTTCACCACGGGTTGGCCACGCTATGGTTGCACTCGGGACCGGAGTGAAGCCATGCGCGCGCTTGTCGTCGCTTGCCGGATCGGTGCGATCGTTGCATTGGCGCTCGACGCCTGGGTGGGGTTGGTCTTCGCGCAGGGGCAGGCGGCGGGCGAGCCTGCCGGCGAATGGACCGTCCTGACGCTCTCGGACGCGGGCGCCTGGGGCCTGTCCACGGCGCGCTCACAAGCGGACGCGATCGCCGGCGCGCTCGGGCAATGCCGCGCGCGGGCGGGCCGACCGACCGACTGCGGCGCAGAACTTGTCGCCTATCGGGTGGGCTGGAGCGAGGCGATCCTGTGCGGCACCCATCGCGTGCTGGCCGCAGGCGTCGATCGCGATGACGTCGATGCGATGGTCCGTGCGCGCATGGCCGCGTTGCGCCGGCTCTACGGTTCCGCGCTGCCGGCGTGTCGGCGGCTGCTGGTGGTCGATCCGTGGGGTGGCGTCACGACTGGCGATGGCGCCATGGCGGAGCGCTGGCCGCCGACACTAGCGCGCGGCGAGGTTCATGATCCGCTCTCCTCGCCCTAGAGTGCGGATTCTCGGCTAAAGTGTGCCAACTCTCGGGCAGTTTTGCAGGATGGTGGCCTGCGAATGCAACGATTGGCGATCGCGACGATGTGTGTCCCTGCCGTCGCATGCCGAGGTTCGTTGCATCGAGTTTATTTCTGCGATTGTGCATTGACTTTTGGCAAACGGAATCGCCCTACTCACAACCGGTGGTGGGCATTTCGTCGGCATTGGGTTTGAGACCGCTGGGCGGATAGCTCACGGAGGCGGGGCCAGTGGGTATATTTGTTAGGTGGCGCGATCCGACAACCTCGTTCGACATGGGGGCGTTGTCGTTCGCCGGCTTCGCCGGGATTTCCAACCCCACATCCACTTCGTTCCGCGTCGACAACAGCGACGGCTCGTACGTCGACATCTCGGGCACGGGCTTCACCTACGGCCCTGCCGGACTGACGGGCGGCATCGTCAACAAGTTCGACTTCACCGGCAGCAACCGTCGACCGCAGTTGCTGATCACCGGCGCATCGCTGCCCGCCGTCAAGCTGATGGCGTTTGTCGCAGCCAACGATCCAGCAGCGTTCTTCTTGTGGGCAACGACGTCATCTTCGGCAATTCGCAGAACGACGTGCTGTTCGGCGGCGCCGGCAACAACTACATCCACGGCGGCCAGGGCAACGACATCCTGGAGGGCGGCGGGCCGGGCAACAACGTCGTGGACGGCGGCCAGGGCGACAATCTGCTGATCTGGCGCGGCTCGGTGGACGCCGGCGGGCACGACCGCTACGACGGCGGCGGCGGCAAAGACACGCTGGAGCTCGAGCTGACACAAGCAGAAAGCTCGAACGCCGCGGTCCAGTCCGACATTGCGTCCTTCCGGACCTTCCTCGGGTCGGCGCAGAACGCCACGGGCGCGGAGTTCACCTTCTCCTCGCTCGGCCTCACGGTCAGCAATTTCGAGCAGCTCGTCGTCGCGCCCGATACCAATCACACCCCCACCATCATATCGACGTCGACCACGGCGACCGGCTCGTTGAGCGAGCTGCCGAACACGACAGGGTCGTCGAGCTTGGACTCGATGAGTGGATCGATCGCCTTTGCAGACCAGGATCTCGGCGACCGGCACTTCGCAAGCGAATCGAATCCGGCCTTCACCTGGTCCGGCGGGACGCTGACGGCGGCTGAGACCCAGGCGCTGACGCAGGCCAGCAGTCTCACGCTCAACCTCAGCGACAGCACGGGGACGGGCACGGGCTCGGTCGCCTGGACCTATTCGGTGCGCGATTCGGCGCTCGACTTCCTGGCCGCTGGCCAGACACTGACGGTGAGCGACAACGTCACCATCAGCGACAATGTCGGCGCGAGCGTGACCCAGACGCTCGTTGGGACAATGACCGGCGTCAACGATACGCCGACCTTCGTCGGCGGAAGCCTGCAAGGCTCGGTCGCGGCGCCGCCCGCCAGCCAGATCACTGCCGTCGGCGCCGACGATCTGACGGCCGGCAATACCTTGGTCAACGGGCTCGGCGGCACCGCCGGCTTCGGCACGAACGTCTTGGGGCCCACCGACGATGGCTCGACCGGCCGCGTCGACCTCACCAGCGTGTTCGGCAGCGCGGGCATCGACTTCTTCGGCCACTACTACACGTCGCTCTACATCAACAACAACGGCAACATTACCTTCAACGGGCCGAATTCGACATTCACGCCGACCTCGATCGCGGCCGGCATCGGCGGCCCGATCATTGCGCCATTCTGGGCTGACGTGGATACCCGCGGCCCCAGTCCCTCGAGCGCGCCGGGCAGCAATCTCGTCTACTACGACCCGAACGCCAGCACCGGCGTCATGACGATCACGTGGGACGACGTTGCCGCGTACAACGGGTACAGCTCGGGCAGGACGCCGGACGCCTTCCAGGTCCAGCTCGTCAATGAAGGCTACGGCAACTTCGACATCGTCTACCGCTACCAGACCATCAATTGGCTGTCCGGCGATGTCAGCGGCGGGGCGGACGCGCGCGCCGGCTACAACGCGCAGGACGGTCAGCACTCTTTCGAGCTGCCCCAGTCGGGCGCGGCCGACATGCGATCGCTGCCGACCACGCTTGGCAATACGGGCGTCCCGGGCGTCTGGGTGTTCAACGTTCGCTCAGGCAGCGTCGTTTCCAGCACGCTCACCAGCTCCGGCAAGTTCTCGTTCGACGATCCCGACCTTTCGGACACCCACACCGTCTCGGTGACGCCGGTCGGGACCACGCTCGGCACGCTGAGCCCAGTGGTCGCCAGCGACACGACCGGCACCGGTTTCGGCGGTGTGGTAGACTGGACCTACAGCGTCGCCAGCTCGGTGCTGGCGGGCCTCGGCCCGCGCGTCGAGAGCTTCGACGTGTCGGTCGACGACCACCATGGCGGTGTGCTCACCAAGCGGGTCAACGTCACGATCGTCGGTTCCGGCGATGCGGCGGCCTTCGCCGGCGATACTTCCGGCTCGGTCACCGAAGCGAGCGGCATCGGCAACGCGATACCGGGGACGCCGACGGCAAGCGGCACGCTCAGCGCCAGCGACGCCCAGGGCGCGACGACGTTCCAAGCACAAACCGGCGTCGCCGAGAACTACGGCACCTTCTCCATCCTTTCGAACGGGGCCTGGACCTACACGCTGGACAACAGCAATCCGGCGGTCGATGCACTCAACGTCGGCAACACGCTGCACGATCTGGTGCCGGTCACGACGGTCGGCGGCACGACCACGGATATCGACATCACCATCAGCGGCGCCAACGACGCCGCGGTGATCTTCGGCGACACGACGGGCTGGGTCGTCGAAGCGGGCGGTCTCAACAACAGCGAGCCTGGCGTGCCGGTTGCCACCGGCACTCTGCACGCCTCCGACGTCGACAGCCCGGCGACCTTCCAGACCCAGAGCAACGTCGCGGAGCAGTACGGCAGCTTCTCGATCGCCGCCAACGGCGCCTGGACCTACACGCTCGACGGCAGCAATGCCGCGGTCAATGCGCTGGATGACGGCGATACGCTGCACGATCTGTTCAACGTCGCGACGGCGGACGGCACGACGCAGCAGATGGACATCACCGTCGTCGGCACCGATCGGGCGCCGGTCATCGGGGCGGCGGATCTCACCGGGGCAGTGACCGATCCCGGCATCAATTACCCGCCGGCCGGACCGCCCGCCGCGTTGAGCGGCACGCTCACGGTCGACAACGCCTTCGAACTCTACATCAGCACCGACGACCATACGCTCGGCAGGCTGATCGCGACGGGTACCAGCTGGCCGTCGCCGGTCACCCTGTCGCCTACGCTGCTCACGCCGGGCGTCACGAACTACCTGCACGTCGTCGCCCATAACCAGGGCGGCCCGGGCGGCCTGCTCGGCGACTTCCAGCTCGCCGGCAGCGGCTTCACCTTCGCCGACGGCACGACCGACGAGCCGACCAACGCCGCCGACTGGAAGCTGAGCCTCACCGGCTTCGGCACCGACTACGTCACGCCTGCCGACGAAGGCGCCAACGGTGTCGCTCCGTGGGGAACCTTCACGAGCATCTCTTCGGCGTCGCACTGGCTGTGGGATCACGTCAGCCAGGCGACCAGCGATACCAACACCGAATATTTCAGCACGGCCATCCAGCCAACCGTGCCATTTCTGACTGCTTCCGGGACAATCGCCTTCAGCGACCCGGATGCCACCGACAGTCACGTCGTGTCGGCCGTCGCGATCGGCAGCACGCTCGGGTCGCTCGCCGTGAAAGAGACCCAAGACACCACCGGCACCGGTACCGGGGGCCTGGTCACCTGGACCTACACCGTCGATCCCCGGGCAGTCGCCTAT
>JAFAKN010000597.1 GCA_019235415.1 Alphaproteobacteria bacterium | reverse complement strand
ACGGCGTTGCGCGCGGCGTCGAGCGACAGCCGCACATCGACCGAGCTCAGCGCCAGGGGATGGCAGAGCGGAATGAGATCGGGCGTCTTCTTGGCCGCCATGATGCCCGCAAGCTGCGCCACGGCCAGAACGTCGCCCTTGGCCGCCTTGCCGTCGCGGATCAGCGCCAAGGTGCCGGGCTGCATGGTGACGCTGGCGCGCGCCACCGCGACGCGCTCGGTCTCCGCCTTGCCGCCGACATCGACCATGCGGGCGTTTCCGCCGTCGTCGAAGTGGGTGAGCGCTTTCTCCGTCATGCCGCTTCCTTGCGCGTGAGGAGGGCGCGGACGGCGGCTTCGACGTCGGGCTGGCGCATGAAACTCTCGCCGATCAGGAAGGCCGACGCGCCGACGCGGGCCATGCGCAAAAGATCGGCGGGTGTGGCGAGGCCGCTTTCGGCAACCAGCACGCGGTCCTTGGGCACTTTGGGGGCGAGCTGCTCGGTGGTTGCAAGATCGACCGCCAAGGTCTTGAGGTTGCGGTTGTTGACGCCGACCAGATCGCTGTCGATGGCCAGCGCGCGGTCGAGCTCGACCGCGTCGTGCACCTCGACCAGCACGTCCATGCCCCAGGCGTGCGACTGCCGGGCGAGCTCGCGCGCCAGGGCATCGTCGAGGCAGGCCATGATCAGCAGGATGCAGTCGGCGCCCAGCGCCCGCGCCTCGGGCACCTGGTAGGGATCGATCATGAAGTCCTTGCGCAGCGCCGGCAGGTTCACCGCGCGCCGCGCCTGCACCAAAAACTCGTCACGGCCTTGGAAGTAGGACTCGTCGGTCAGCACCGAGAGACAGGTGGCGCCGCCGCGCGCATAGGCGCGCGCAAGGGAGGGCGGATCGAAGTCGGGACGGATCAGGCCCTTGCTGGGCGAGGCTTTCTTGATCTCGGCGATCAGCCCGTAGCCGCCTGATGCGATCGTGCTCTTGAGCGCGCGGGCGAAGCCGCGCGGCGCTTCGGCGACCTTGGCGGCGGCTTCGACCTCGGCCAGCGGCCGGGCCTGCTTGCAGGCGGCGACATGCTTCTCCTTGTCGGCGACGATCCTGGCCAACGTGTCGCTCATGCGCAGATCCTCCGCAGCGTCGCCAGCGCGTGCGCGGCCTTGCCCGCATCGATCGACTGCACAGCGAGCGCCGCGCCCTCCTTGAGGTCGCGCGCCTTGCCGGCGACCATCAGCGCGGCAGCGCTGTTCAGCACGACGATGTCGCGGAAGGCGCTCTGCTTGCCCGAAAGCACGTCCTCGATGGCGCGCGCGTTGTGCGCCGCGTCGGCGCCCTTGAGGTCGGCGATGCTGGCCCTGGGCAGGCCGATCTCCTCCGACCGGATCTCCAGCTCGCGCACTTGCCCGTCCTCGAGCGAGGCGGCCCAACTCGCGGTGGTGGTGGTGAGCTCGTCCATGCCGTCCTGGCCGTGCACGACCAGCGCGCGCTCGAGCCCGAGCTGGCCCAGCGCCTGCGCCACCGGTTTCAGCCAGCGCCGGTCGAACACGCCGACCAGCTGGCGCTTGACCAGCGCCGGGCTCGACATCGGGCCGAGCAGGTTGAAGATGGTGCGGTTGGGCGCCAGCTCGACCCGGGGGCCGGCGACATTGCGCATCGCCGAGTGATGCCAGGGCGCCATCAGGAAGCAGATGTTGGCCTCGACGAGTGCGCGCTCGAGCTTCTCGATCGGCATCTCGAGGCCGATGCCGAGGGCTGCCAAAACGTCGGCAGCACCCGATTTGGAGGTGAAGGCGCGGTTGCCGTGCTTGGCCACCGGCACGCCGGCGCCGGCCACCACGAAGGCCGAGCAGGAGGAGATGTTGTAGGTGCCGTGATGGTCGCCGCCGGTGCCGACGATGTCGATGGCGCCGGGCGGGGCCTTCACCGCACGCACCTTGGCGCGCAACGCGCGCGAGCCGCCGGCCAGCTCCTCGGCGGTCTCGCCGCGCACTTTCAGGCCCATCAGGAAGGCGCCCATCTGCGCCGGCGTGGCGTTGCCCGAGGTCATGATGTCGAAGGCGCGCTCGGCCTCATCGATGCCGAGCGTCTGGCCGTTGCCGACCTTGGCTAAAAGCACCCGGAAATCGTCGATGTCGCCGCTCACCTGCGTCCTCTTTGCGCCTTGCCGCCCCATTTGCCCTTGCCGTCAAGGTCGGCGGGCGGGCAAGCTATATCACATGGCTCAGGAACTCATCCTCAAGGTCACCGGCATGGATTGCGACGGCTGCGTCAAGGCCGTGACGCGTGCCGCCACCGGCGCCGGCAGCGCGCCGATCTCGGTCGATCTCGCGAGCGGCGAGATGCGCCTGCCGGCTGGCGCCGACGTTCCGGCCATCACGCGCGCGATCGAGCGGGCGGGCTTCGGCGTCGCCTCCTAGGCGGTCTTCCTCCGAATAAGTGGGCTCCGGGGCCGGGCTTCCCTTTTTCGTCCCGGCGGTGTTTTCGTGCCGATTTAATCGGTGTAATACAGTCTATTAGAACGCGATCTTAAGGTCCTGTCGAGGTCGCTTGAAAAACTAATAAGCATGCTTACATCAAGCTCACTTAGGATTAGCATGCTATGGAACATCCCTCGCAAAACCTCGGTTTCCTCCTGCACGATGTCGCGCGGCTGATGCGCAGGCGCTTCGAGCAGAACGCGCGCGAGCTCAGGCTGACGCGCTCGCAATGCCAAGTGCTGGCGCATCTCGCCCGCCACGAAGGCATCCCGCAAAGCGGCCTGGCCGAGATCCTCGAGGTCGAGCCGATCACGCTCACCCGCATCCTCGACCGGCTCGAGGCCGGCGGCCTGGTCGAGCGCCGGCCGCATGCCACCGACCGGCGCATCCGCCAGCTCTATCTCACGGCCGAGGCGCGTCCGCTGCTCGCCGACATCTTCGCCATCGGCGCGGATACCCGCGGCGAGGCGCTCGACGGCGTGCCCGAGCTCGAGCGCGATTTCCTGTTCCAGACCCTCACGACAATGAAAGCGAACCTGCTGCGCAAATTGAATGCGAGTTCAGAGAAGGACGTCGAAAGGAAGGCCGGCCGTGGCTAACCGCAGCTTCTTCCGCCGCCTGGGGCTGGCTGACGAGGTTGCTAGCCCGACCCTTGGCCCGAGCCTCGCGAAGCTCAAGCAGCCGCGCATCCTGCGGCGCGTTCTGCTGGCCTTCGGGCCGGCCGTCGTGCTTATCGGCGCGCTTGGCCTCTACCTCGGCGGTGGCCGCTACGTGTCGACTGACGACGCCTACGTGCAGGCCGGCAAGGTGACCATCGCGACCGACGTGTCGGGCATCGTGGCCGGCATCGCCGTCCACGAAAGCGACCGGGTGCAGGCAGGCCAGGTGCTGTTCACCCTCGACCAGGAGCCGTTCAAGATCGCGTTGGCCGGCGCCGAGGCGAACCTCGGCCAGGTGCGCAACCAGCTGGTGACCCTGCAGGCGACCTACGGCCAGAAGCTGGCGCAGATCGAGCAGGCCAAGGCCGACGTCGCCCTCTACGAGTCGAACTTCCAGCGCCAGCAGGAGCTGGTGAAGCGCGGCGCGGTGAGCCAGGCGACCTACGACCAGGCCAATCGCGACCTTTTAGCGGCGCGCGATCGCGTGCTCATGGCGCAGCACGATGCGGCCGCGACCCTGGCGCAGCTCGGCGGCAACGCCGACGCCAAGGTCGAGGACAACCCGACCTACCTCGCGGCCAAGGCGCAGGTCGACAAGGCCGAGCGCGACCTCAGGCACACCGTGGTGAAGGCCTCGATGGCTGGCATCGTGACCAACGTCGAGGCGCTGCAGGTCGGCGAGTACCTGGTTGCCGCCCAGCCGGCCTTCACGCTCGTCTCGAACGACGTGTGGATCGAGGCCAACCCCAAGGAATCCGACATCACCTGGCTGAAGCCGGGCGAGACCGCGACGGCCACCATCGACGCCTATCCCGGCCGCCAATGGCAGGCGACGGTTAGAAGCCTGGCGCCGGCGACGGGCACGGAGTTCTCGGTGCTGCCGGCGCAGAACGCGACCGGCAACTGGGTCAAGGTCGTGCAGCGCGTGCCGGTGCGGCTCGCCGTGCAGATGCCGGCCGACGCGCCGCCGCTGCGCACCGGAATGAGCGCCACCGTTGACATCGACACCGGCCACAGCCGCTCGCTCAAGGATCTCTTCGCCTCGGCGCGGGAGTTCGTGGGGCTCTAAGATGTCGCCCGCAACTTACGACAGACCCCAACACGTCGCGCTGCTCACGCTCTGCGTGATGCTCGCGACCATCATGCAGGCGCTGGACACGACGATCGCCAACGTGGCGCTGCCCTACATGCAGGGCACGCTGTCGGCGACGGCCGACCAGATCAACTGGGTGCTGACCTCGTACATCGTGGCCGCCGCCATCGCCACGCCGGTGACCGGCTTTCTCGAGGCGCGGCTCGGCCGCAAGCGGCTGTTCCTGAGCGCGGTTGCCGGTTTCACCGCGGCGTCGGTGCTGTGCGGCATTGCGACCAGCCTGCCGGAGATGGTGCTGTTCCGGCTGGTGCAGGGCCTGTTCGGCGCCTCGCTGGTGCCGTTGTCGCAAGCCGTGCTGCTCGACTCCTATCCGCGCGAAAAGCACGGCTCGGCGATGGCGATGTGGGGCATGGGCGTCATGGTCGGCCCGATCCTGGGCCCGACCTTGGGCGGCTGGCTGACCGAGTACTACAACTGGCGCTGGGTGTTTTACATCAACGTGCCGATCGGCATCCTGACCTTCCTGGGCCTGTCGGCCTATCTCGCCCAAGGCAAGACC
>JAFAKN010000517.1 GCA_019235415.1 Alphaproteobacteria bacterium | reverse complement strand
ACCAATCCTGTCCTGATCGACGAGGTGGCGCGCGAATCGGGCGGCGTGGTCGGCCCCCGCCTGTACAGCGACGCCCTATCCGCGCCGGGCGGCCCGGCGGCGACCTACGAGGCCATGATGCGCCACAACGTGACAGCGCTGGTGGCGGGCATGCTGAAGAACTAGCGCATTTTGCAGATCGCTCGCCTCATGCAGAAATCCCTCGATCAAGAGATCAGCAACCTTGTACGTTGAAGCGGCACCCCCGAGGGAATGGTTGCGCTCGATGAGGAGTGTATTGCGGCCCGCGCGGGCGAGCAGCGCCGCTGCGATCATCTCGCCCGGTCCCGATCCAATCACGACCACATCATAGAGTTGCGGCATGGACCTCGCCCTTCGTTGGTGCCATGACTTGGAGCGTCCCCTATCAGGTGTCGCCAGAGCGGTGTTAGCCTAGGTCAGCGGGTGGCCCCTGCGACGTACTGCAGTACTCCCACTTCCAATGGATGCCTCAGCGCCGGTCGAAAGCTCTAAGACTTCCGCCGTGATTTCCTGCTGGCGCAGCCGCCGTTCGAGCCGGGCAAGCCCGACGAGCTTGTTCTGGATGTTGGTGCGGGCGGCGCCCATGGTCAGCATGCGGGCCTCGTTCTCGGCCTCGAATGCCTGCATAGCTGCCTGGCAGAGTTGCGCGTAGATATACTCGGAAGCCAGCCGTTCGAGCAGGACCGGCGGCGGCAGATTGGTCAGGGGCCTCCTGCCCTCGATCGGCTGCTTGAAGTGGCCGTAGTCGAGTGGCAGCAGCGAACGGCGTTCGATCTCGATGCCGCCAGTGGCCCTGGTCCGCGAATAGACGATGTCCACGCGGGCGACCTCATCGTCGGCAATGCGGGCGTAGAGCGTTTCGGCCAAGCGGCTGGCGAGGTCGGGAACGGCGTTCGCACTTGTCGCCATGGGCGACGTCCAGGCCGGCGCCATTCCCCGTTCCCGGGCCAACATGGCTCCTCGCGTTCCCAACAGCAGGAGCGTCGTGTACGGCGGCTCGCCGGCCGCCCTGTCGAGGACGCGCTCGCTGAAGGCGCCAGCAAACCCCTGCTCGGCACAGAAAAGAATGAGCCCGCGCCCTGCAGCCCGATCCCACGCCGCAGCGGCGCCGTCGTGCGGCAGCAGGCTGAGGGCCTCAGCGATCGCCTGCGACACAACTTGCGTATAGGCGTCGATGCCCGGCAAAAGCGAACGTCCGCTTTGCGCACGCGATGCCGCGATGCCGCGCATGGCCGTGACGACGGCCTCCAGTTGGCGGACGCTCTCGATCTGGGCCGTGAGTTCTGCGAGGCGCTCCGCCATCAGGCCGCCTCCGGCGCCTTGCCCACCGGCAGGATTGCCGTCGTCAAGGCCGTGGCGCACTTCTCCAGCTCGGAGCGGCCTGCCGAGTCGAGCCGTCCGCTGTGCTGGATCGTCGCGACCGTGGGCGCAGCCAGCCGGTCGAGCCAAGCCGGCAGATCGCGGCGAAAGCGCGGGATCAGATCGAGCGGTAGCCTGTCCAACAACCCCGCTTGGACGGCATGGACCAGAGCCACCTCGTCGGCCAGGCGGAGCGGGGCATAGAGGGGCTGCGACAGGATCTCCCGGACACGCCGGCCGCGCTCGATCCGGCCGTGGACTTGCGCGTCCGCGACTGCGCCGAATCGCGTGAATACCTCGAGCTCGAGGAACTGTGCATAGTCCAGCCGCAGCGTCTCCGCCGCCGCGCGTAGTGCTGGCGCCTGTGTCTTGCCGCCGACGCGGCTGACGCTGGTGCCGATGTCGACCGCCGGCTTGTGTCCCTCCTGGAAGAGCTTGGAGTCGAGGACGATCTGGCCGTCCGTGATCGAGATGAGATTGGTCGGTATGTAGGCGCTGAGGTTGCCGGCATCGAGCTCAGCGATCGGCAGGGCCGTGAGCGATCCGCCACCCGCCGCTTTCGACAGCTTGGCGGCCCGCTCGAGCAACCGAGCGTGGACATAGAAGATGTCGCCGGGATATGCCTCGCGCCCTGGTGGCTGGCGGGTCAGCAGCGCGATCTCGCGATGCGTAGCGGCGTGCTTGGTCATATCGTCGACCACCACGAGCGCGTGCTGGCCACGGTCGCGAAAGTACTCCGCCATGGTGAACCCGGCGAAGGGAGCCAGCCATCGCAGGCCGGGCGCGGCCGAGGCGGCGGCGGAGACGACGATGCAGCGCTCGAAGGCGCCGTGCTCGCTGATCGCCCCAATGACCCGGCTAACCGTCGAGGACTTCTGGCCGACCGCCACATATACGCAGACGATGTCGCTGCCGCGCTGGTTGATGATGCAATCGACGGCGAGGGCTGTCTTGCCCAAGGCGCGGTCGCCGATGATCAGCTCGCGTTGCCCACGCCCCAGAGCGAACATGGAGTCGAGGACCAAGATGCCGGTCTGTACGGGTTCGCAGACGAAATCGCGCTCGATGATCGAGGGGGCCGGCCGGTCGATCGGCTCGCGCGAACTAGCCTCGAAGGCCTCGCCACCATCGAGCGGCCGTCCCAGCGGGTCGACGACGCGGCCAAGCACGCCCGGACCGACTGGAACGCGCACGACCTCGCCGGTGCCGCGAACGTCGTGACCGGCCTCGATGCCCTCGGTATCGTCGAGCAGGACACAGCCTACCAGGTCGCGATCGAGCGTGAGCACGAAACCCATCTGGCCCTTCTCGAAGCGCACGAGCTCGTCGAGGCGCACGCCGCGCAACCCCGAGACCAGTGCAATGCCGTCGGCGACCGATTCCACCCGGCCGAGATCCTCCGCGGTGGCGCCGAGAACCGCGTTGCGTACGCGCTGGCGCGCGTCCTCGAGCCAGGCATCAAACCTTGCGGGGGCGTCCTTCACTTTCCAGTTCCTTGCGAATGCGGTCGAGGTCGGATCGCCAGTTGTTGTGCACGGTCGTCGTAGAACCGCGCAGCTCCAACCCGGCTATCAAAGCCTCATCCCGGCGGAAGGCGATGGGTGGTTCGAGGCCGAGCGCCTCCAGCAGCCTCTCGTGCACAAATCGCTTCTGCTCGTCGGACAGGTCAGACGCCGACCGGACTTCGAGTTGTTGGTTGGACATCGATGCAGGATTCAGTCCGGACCTCAGCTCTGGCGGCAGGGCGCGGATTTCCCGGCAAAGCCCGTCGGTGAACGCCACCAGCGTGGCCTCTGCAGGCACGCGGTCGAGCAGGCGCTGCGCGATCTCGATCGAAAGCTCGCCGGCGTGCCGCAGCAGCTCGCCTTCGGCCTCGGCACGGTCTTTTGCGGCAGCCGCGGCGGCTGCCGCGCGCATCTTGGCCGCTTCCTGCGAGGCTTCGCCGATCAGTCGGGCTTTCTCGACATTTGCATCCTTGCGCGCCTCGTCAAGCAGGTCCTGACGGCGCGCATTGACCTCGGCGCGGGTCTTGTCGGCGTCCGTCCGCGTCGCCTCGGCCTGATGGCGGACCAGCTCGGCGTCGGCCAGGAGCTTCTTCGCTTCCTCCTGCCGGCTGGCGACGATTGCCATCACCGGACGGAAGAAGAACCGCCCGAGGATCCAGACCAGGATGAGGATGTTGACGGTCTGAAGGCCCAGCGTCCACCAATCGATGTGCATGAACCTAGTGCAGGAAGGGGTTGGCGAACAGCACGAGCAGCGCGACCACGAGGCAGTAGATCGCCATGGTCTCGATCATGGCGAGTCCGACGAACAGCGTGCGCGATATCGTGCCGGCCGCCTCTGGTTGGCGCGCGATGGCGTCCATCGCTGCCGCCACGGCCCGTCCCTCTGCGAGGGCGGGACCGATCGCGCCGAAGGACACGGCGAGCGCCGCCGCGGCGATGCTGACGATTTCCAGCCAGTTCATGATGCGCTTCCTTCCCTGTCGCCGCTGGATCGCGTCTCGCCGACCGCGCCGCCGATGAAGACCATGGCCAAGACCGTGAAAATGTAGGCCTGCACCGCGCCAGTGAGGAGGTCGAGCGCCATCAACGGGATGGGCACCAACAGACCGGCGAGCGAGAGGATGATGCCTATGATGAAAACTCCGCTCATAACGTTCCCGAACAGGCGCACGATGAGCGAGAAGGTGCGAGTGAAGTTCTCGATGATGTTCAGCGGAACCATCAGCAGCGTCGGCTCCGCAAAGGTCCTGAGATAGGCGCCGATGCCACGGACGCGAATTCCGAAGTAAATGACAGCGAAGAAGACGATCACTGCGAGTGCGGCGTCGGTCTCGATGTGCGCGGTCGGCGGCTCGATGCCAGGGACGATGGACGACCAGTTGGCCAGCAGGATGAAGACGAAGAGGGTGCCGAGCAGCGGCAGGTAGGGCTCCGGTGAGGCTCGGAGGGTGTCGCGGATCAGGCCCTGCATTGCCGTGACGACAAGCTCGAGCGCCGCCTGTCCGCGGGACGGGACGAGTGACAGGCGCGACCGGACGAAGAGGCCGCCGACCGTCAGGAGGCCGATCAAACCCCAGGTCACAACCACGGGCTCGGTGATCGGGATCGGTCCCAGCATGAACACGACCTTGGTGGCGAGAGGCGAGCTCATCAGCCCCTCGCGACCCGGCAAAGCGCGACAGCGCGGGCCAGCATCAGTCCGCCCGCCGAGAACAGGAGCGCAACCGCTCCCCAGTGGATTGTCACAAAGGTGAGCGCGGCACCGAGGGCGGCGAAGCGAACCAGCTGAACCGCAATCGCAAGCGCGATGGACCTCCCAGCGGCGAGCACCCCGGCGCTCCATCGCAATGCAAGCCAATAAGGGCTGCCGATCAGCACGCCAGCGGCGAGCCACAAGAAGGCGAAATGAAGAGTCGACGTCATTGCCGGTGCATCCACTTCCATGCCGAGTAGCCGCCGATCACAGCGCCCACCATCAGCAAAGGCGCGCTCCAGAAAATGCCCGTTCCGAACTTGTGATCGAGCCATCGTCCCAGGAACAGGCCGAGCAGCATAGGCGTGACGATGATCCAGCCGAGCACCCCGATCTGGCCCACGAAACGCGCGACCGAGGGTTTGCCTTCGCTCAGCCACTGCCGGCGCCGCAGGCTCTGCCGACGCGCCGCCGCCGCCATCTGGTCTTCCCGCGGCGGTGCGCGATCGGATGGCTCGGAGGTCATGGGCTTCTTTCCTCGGCGCCGCGCCGCTCGGGACGCAGGTAGCGCACGATCTGCCGTATGGCCTTCATTTGCAGCTGGAGCCCCGCCGCGCGCGCCGCCCGCTCGTTATCGGTCTTGTGTCGGAACTCCGCCAGGACGACCTGTTCGAGGCGGTCGAGGTCGTCGCCGACAATCGCTTCACGGGTGGCGATCGCGACCTCCCGACCGCCCGAGATCGACAGGATACCGCGGCGCACCGCGCAATACTGACGCGGAGCGTCGGCGCGATGCCAGCTTACCACCGAGACCGTCAGCACTGTCAGGAGGCCGTCGTGGCCCTCAAGGATGCCGAAGCTGCCGCTTTCGTCCTCGGCGCGCACGGCGCTGACTTCCGGCTCGTCGACGACGATGGTGGTTGGCGTCGCAATCAGGAGCCTCATCGCGCCCTCGCCGTCTGGGATGCGCTCTGGTGCACCTCGCGCGCCTCCGCGATCGAACCGACCATGTAGAGGGCATTCTCCGGCCAATCGTCACAGGCGCCATCCAGGATGTCGCGACATCCCCTCAGGGTTTCCAGCAGCGGGACCGACCGGCCGGGCTTGGCCGTAAAAGCCTCGGTCACGGCAAATGGCTGCGTCAGGAACCGCTGCACGCGGCGCGCCCGGGCAACCACCAACCGGTCGCGGGCGCTTAATTCCTCGACACCGAGCAGAGAAATGACGTCCTGCAGCTCGACATAACGGGCGATTGCCTCGCGGACCTCCTCGGCGATGCGGTAGTGCGCCTCGCCGACGACGACCGGATCGAGCAGGATCGACGACGAGCGCAAGGGATCGATCGCGGGATACATGCCCTCCGCGGCCATCGACCGGGACAGCACGATCATGCTGTCGAGATGGCTGGAAATGGCGGTGACCGCCGGGTCAGTGAAGTCGTCGGCCGGTACGTACACCGCCTCGATCGCCGTCACCGACTGACCGGCGACGGACGCGATCCGCTCGTGCAGAGCGGCGACTTCACTGGTGAGGGTCGGCTGATAGCCGACGCGGGACGGCAGGCGCCCGAGCAGGCCCGAGACCTCGCTACCCGCCTGAACGAAACGAAAGACGTTGTCCATCAGCAAGAGGACGTTCTGCCGCTTCACGTCGCGGAAATACTCCGCGATCGTCAGCGCCGTCATTCCCACGCGCCAGCGCGCACCCGGCGGTTCGTTCATTTGACCGTAGACCAGCACGCTACGGTCGAGCACGCCGGACCGGCGCATTTCGGACAGAAGCTCGTGGCCCTCGCGCGACCGCTCGCCGATACCGGCAAAGACGGAGATGCCCTGGTAGCTCTGCACCATGGCGTGGATGAGCTCCATCACGACGACGGTCTTGCCCACGCCGGCGCCGCCGAACATTGCCGCCTTGCCACCCTGCGGCAGGGGAGCCAGCAGGTCGATGACTTTGATTCCGGTTTCGAAGATCGCGGTGGCGGAGTTGCGTTCGCGCAGCGGCGGTGGTGTCCTATGAATCGGCGAGCGCGGCAGGTCCGCTGGCAGGGCCGGCCCCCCATCCTGGACGTTGCCGGTGACGTCGAGGAGGCGGCCCAGGATCGCGTCGCCGACTGGAGCAGTGATCGGACTTCCGGTGGCGCGCACGCGCTCGCCCCGGCGAAGCCCAGCGGTCGACTGCAGGGCAACTCCCCGAACGGACCGCGAGTCGAGATGCGCCTGGACCTCGACGAGAAGCGTGTTCGGCCGATCCCACTCCACGATCAGCGCCTCGTCGATTTTGGGCAGGTCGCCGCCCTCGAAGGCCACGTCAACGACGGCGCCTCGGACCGTGAGCACCCTGCCTGTCGATTGTGACGGTAGCGTCATGTGAACGTCCGATGGGCTTGAGTTCCGGCTTCACAATTTGTCGCGCTGCAGGTTCGGCTCCTTGATCCAGATCAGGCAAAAAGAGGCTGCCTGATTGCATGGCATTGCGCGGCAACGCTCGGGGAATTGCGTGACGCCGCAAGCGATCGAGGGTGAATCAACATGACACGCGGCACCGCAATCGTTCGAGGTCGCCGAGCTTTAAGAGTTCTGAGGTAGGCGGCGCTTTATTTTGCCGTCGTGTTCGGCACCGGGTTAATGATGGGGCCGGTCCGCGTGTTGTGGCTAGAGCCGTGGCTCGCTGGCCGGCAGAGATCCTTCGCTCCCGCGCCGGTGAAGTTAAGCGAGGTGACGCACGGCTATCCGTCGAAGTCTTTGATCCAGACCAGCGAGCCGCGCCAGGAGAGGGACCATCGAACTATGGAATTCCTATGCGCCGCCGCTTAGATTGCGGTTGCTGTGGAGCGGGAAACCTCCACAGTAGTTGTGCATGATTACGATCGAACTCGCCGTTGTTGTGCTGGTCGTCTTGGTCAACGGCTTTTTCGCCTTGGCGGAATTTGCACTAATTTCTTCGCGCCGGGCACGCCTGCACCAAATGGCGACGCGGGGCGATCAACGGGCGCAGATCGCTCTGCGTCTTGTCGACAATCCAGGCCGGTTTCTCGCCGTAGTGCAGCTCGGAATGACGCTGACCGCAGTCCTGGCCGGCGCCTTCAGCGGCGCCACCTTCGCAGATCGGCTGGGCGACTGGCTCAACAGTTTCGCTTGGATTGCCCCGTACGGCTCGCCCGTCGCCATGATCGCGGTGGTGGTGTCCGTGTCGTATTTCACGCTGCTGTTTGGCGAGCTGCTGCCCAAGCAGCTCGCCTTGGCGCATGCCGACGCCATAGCACTCCGCATCGCGCGGCCATTCGCGACCGTCGCCGGTATCAGTACGCCGATCGCCGCGCTCCTCGACCATTCCGTCTCGGGCGTCCTGCGCTTGATCGGGCTGCGACCCGTCTCGGCTCGTCAAGTCACGGAGGAAGAAGTCCAAGCCGTCATTGCCGAGGGTGTCGCGTCAGGGACGATCAGGGCGACCGCACAAGAGATGATCGAGGACGTGTTGTTCCTGCCGCGGCGCGCAGTGCGCACGATCATGACGGTTCGTCCTGAAATATCATGGCTGGATCTTGCCCAGCCGAAAGAGACTATTCTTGCAAAGGTCCACGACTCCTCGCATCCGTGGTTGCTCGCCAGCCGCGGCTCGATCGACGAGATCTGTGGCGTCGTGCGCAAGGAGGACTTGCTCGACCAAGCGCTGGCTGGGCAACCTTTCGATGTCGAGGCCATCCTGCAGCGCCCTCTCATCGTGCACGAGGGAACGTCGATCCTGAAGACTCTCGATCTGTTCAAGCAGACGCCTGCCCACATAGCCGTCGTCATCGACGAGTATGGCGGGGTCGAGGGGATCGTGACGCGAACCGACCTGCTGGAAGCGATCGCAGGCGATCTTCCCGATCTTGCCGACGAGGGTGGACCCGAAGTCAAGCGGCTGGCAGACGGTTCGCTGCTCATCGGGGCGACCCTGCCCATCGGTGAGGCGGCAGAGGCGATCGGACTCGCCGATTGTCCTTACGGCGATTTCGTAACGCTGGCCGGCTTTGCCCAGGTTCATTTCGACCACGTGCCGCAGAAGGGCGACCACTTCACTTGGTCGGACTGGCAATTCGAAGTGTCCCGCATGGAGGGCCGACGGATAGCCGAGCTGCGTGTCATGCGAGTTCCTCAGGGCGCGTGATGCGCCGAGATACCGCTTATCGCCTTGGGAAGGCCTGCTGCAGCGCAAGATTCAATGCCAGGACGTTCACTCTCGGCTCGCCGAAGACGCCCAGGGTGCGACCGGTCGTATGCTGCCGTACCAGGGCGGAAATCTGCACAGCCGGCACGCCGCGCGCCCGTGCCACCCGCTCGACCTGCAACGCGGCGTTGGCCGGGCTGATGTCGGGGTCGAGGCCCGAGCTCGAGGTGGTCAGGAGATCGGCCGGCAGCATGGCATCGGCAAGTTCGGGTTGGGCGTGTTCCAACGCCACGCGATCATCGGCCAATCGCGCCGCCAGCTGCTTGCTTCCCGGGCCGAGGTTGGAGCCGCCGGACGCTGCGGCGTTATAGGGCACCGCGCGCTTGGCATCGTTGGCAGCCGTCGTCGCCGAGGGCCGGCCGTGGAACCATTCCGGCCCCGTCCAATCCTGTCCGATCAGGTGCGAGCCGATCACTGTGCCCTGCGCGTCGCGCAGCAGGCTGCCGTTGGCCTGGAAGGGCAGAAACGTCTGCCCAAGTCCGACCAGCACTAACGGATACATCAATCCACACAACACGAGGGTGACCAGCGAAGCGCGCGTGGCGCCGAGGAAGATGTCGCGCATGTCCTGATCCTTCACGCCATCACGGTTGAGAGCAGCAGGTCGATCAGCTTGATGCCGACGAACGGCGTCGCCAGCCCGCCCAGTCCGTAGATCAGCAGGTTGCGATAGAAGGTCTGCTCAGCGCTGACCGGGCGGAAACGCACGCCGCGCAAGGCCAATGGAATGAGAGCCGGGATGATCAGCGCGTTGAAGATCAGCGCCGAGAGCACGGCCGTGTGCGGCGTAGCCAGTTGCATGACGTCCAGCACCGCCAGGCCGGGAACGGCGACGATGAACATCGCGGGAATGATGGCGAAGTACTTGGCCACGTCGTTGGCGATCGAGAAGGTGGTGAGCGCGCCACGCGTGATCAGCATCTGCTTGCCGATCGCCACCAGGTCGATGAGCTTGGTCGGATCGGAATCGAGATCGATCAGGTTGGCCGCCTCCTTCGCGGCGGTGGTGCCGGAATGCATGGCGAGCCCGACATCGGCTTGAGCGAGTGCCGGCGCATCGTTGGTGCCGTCGCCCGTCATTGCCACCAGGCGACCCTGGGCCTGTTCCCTGCGGATCAGTTCAAGTTTGGTCTCGGGCTTGGCTTCGGCGACGAAATCGTCGACACCGGCCTGTACGGCGATGGCGCCGGCGGTGATTGGGTTGTCCCCCGTCACCATGACGGTGCGAATACCCATGCGCCTGAGCTGAACGATGCGCTCGCGGATGCCGAGCTTCGGAACGTCCGATAGCACGATGACGCCGAGGATCCGGCCGTCGACCGAGACGGCGAGCGGGGTTGCGCCCTTGTTCGCCACGTCATTGGCGACAGCGCGGACGTCTGCGGGCTCCGGTTGATGGAAGACCATGGCGGCGTGCTGAATAACTGAGCCGACCGCGCCTTTGCGGATGACGCGGCCGTCTGGCATGTCGACGCCGCTCATGCGTGTCTCGGCTGTGAACTCGACGGCGCGCGCCTTCGCGGGCATCAGTTCGTCGCTTGCGCCGAGCTTCTCGGCGCAAGCGACCACGGTCCGTCCTTCGGGCGTGGTGTCGAAGCTCGAGGCGAGCCATGCAGCCTCGACAAGCGCATTGACTGTCACGCCGGCCAAGGGAAGGAACTCTGTCGCCTGCCGGTTGCCCATGGTGATGGTGCCGGTCTTGTCGAGCAGCAGCGTCTGCACGTCGCCCGCAGCCTCGACCGCCTTGCCCGACATGGCGAGCACGTTGAAGCGCACGGTCCGGTCGATGCCGGCGATGCCGATTGCCGACAACAGCGCCCCGATCGTGGTGGGAATCAATGCCACCAGCAGCGCAATCAGATCGGCAACGTTCAGCTGGGCCTGCAGGTATTCCGCCACCGGCGCCATCGCCGCCACCACGATCAGGAAAATCAGCGTCAGGATGGCGAGCAGCGCGGTCAGCGCCATCTCGTTGGGCGTCTTCTGCCGCTCGGCGCCCTCGACCAGGTGGATCATGCGGTCAAGGAAGCTTTCGCCTGGGTCCACGGCAACCCGCACCCGCAGCTGGTCGGAGACGACGGTCGTTCCGGCGGTCACCGACGAGAACATGTCTGTGCCCGCCTCCTTCAGCACCGGAGCGGATTCGCCAGTGATTGCCGACTCATCGACATAGGCGACGCCCTCCACGACCTCGCCGTCGGCAGGGATGATCTCGCCGCGCGCCACCTGCACGACGTCCTCCTTGCGCAGTACCCTGGCCGGCACCGTCTCAAGAGCGCCGCACGGCGACACGCGATTCGCCTTCAGCTCGACCTGGGTTTGGCGCAGCGAGGCAGCCTTGGCCTTGCCGCGGCCTTCAGCAAGCGCCTCGGCGAAGTTTGCGAACAATACGGTGAGGAGCAGGATCGCCGTCACCACGCTGTTGTAGGCGATAGAGGCGTCGCTCGGCCCGAATAGCTGCGGATCGATGGTCAGAGCGGCCGTCACGATCGCGCCCATCCACACCACGAACATTACGGGGTTGCGCACCTGTACCCGCGGGTCGAACTTCAGAAGGGAGCCTTTCGCCGCATTGAGGAACAATTCGGCGCTGTAAGGCTCCGCAAGGCGCGCTCGGCTCGCCGCTACCCGGTCTTCGGCGCGCCGGAAGGGCATACGCAGTGACTGCAGATGGTCGGTCTGGAGAAGGTCGGGAGACATGGTAGACGCCTGCGTCAGAAGGTCAGGCCGGCCTTGAGGGCGACGAACTCGGCGATCGGCCCCAGCACCAAGGCCGGGAAGAAGGTGAGCGCGCCGACCACCAGGATCGTCCCGAACCAGAACACGCCGAACTTCAACGTGTCGGTGCGCAGGGTACCGACCGACGGGGCTAGCGTCGGCTTGGCCGCGATCGAGCCCGCCAGCGCCATCATGAAGATGATGGGTGGATAACGGCCGAGCAGGATCACCGTGCCCAGCGCCAGATTGTACCATGGCGTGTTGCCGTTCAGACCGGCGAAGGCAGAGCCGTTGTTGGCCGCCGAGGTGGTGAACGCATAGAGCACCTCGCTGTAGCCGTGAATGCCGGCGTTGCCCATCGGCTCGACACCGTATGACGAGATCACGGACCAGCCAGTAGGCGCCAGGATCACAAGCGGGTGGATGAGCAGCGTCAGCGCGACCAGCACGATCTCGGGCTTCTCGATCTTCTTGCCGAGGAACTCTGGCGTGCGGCCGACCATGAGGCCCGCGATGAACACGCCGATAATGCCGAACACCAAGGCGGCCAGGAATCCGACACCTTTGCCGCCGAACACGCACTGCAGCATCATGCCGATCAATGCTCCCATGCCACCGATCGGCGTGTAGCTGTCGAGCATGGAATTGACGCTGCCGGTGGTGAAAGTGGTGGTGATGCTGGAGAACAGCCCGCTTTGCGCGATGCCGAAGCGCACCTCCTTGCCTTCCATGTTGCCACCCGGTTGCAGGTCGCTCGGCGCGAGGTCGATTCCGACCTTGGCCAGCAACGGCGTGCCGGCCTGCTCGGGCACCACCACCATCGGCAGGAAGAGCATCAGCAGAGCCGCCATCACGCCGTAGAGCAGCCAGGCTTGCCGTCGGTTGCCGATCATGATGCCGAAGCACACCACGATCGAGCTCGGCAGCGCGATCATCAGGAGCGTCTGCACCAGGTTGGTGATCGGCGTCGGGTTCTCGAACGGGTGTGCAGCGTTGGCGTTGAAGAAGCCGCCGCCGTTGGTGCCGAGATGCTTGATGGTCTCCATCGACGCGACCGGCCCCAGCGCGATCGTCTGCTCGCCGCCCGGCAGCGGATGCGCCGTCACGCTGGCCGCCAGGGTCTGCGGTTCGCCCTGCTGGATCATGAGCAGCGCCAGCACGAACGATACCGGCATCAGCACGCGTGTCGTGAAGCGTATGAGGTCGCGGTAGAAGTTGCCAAGGTTCGCGCCGCCGTCTTTGACCGTAAGGGCGCGGATGAAGGCCATGGCGACCACGAAGCCGGTCGTGGCCGACGTGAACATCGGGAAGGTGATGGCGGCCATCTGACTCAGATTGGAGAGCGTGGTCTCGCCGCCATAGGCTTGCCAGTCGGTGTTGGTGATGAAGCTCACCGCCGTGTTGAAGGCGAGCATGGGCTCCACGCCGGCGAAATGCTGCGGATTGAGCGGCAGGTAGGCCTGGAACACCAGGATCAGGTAGATCAGCAGCGCCATGCCGAGATTCGTCGCCAGCATGTGCAGCGTATAGGTCTTCCAGTTCATGGGCTGGCGACAGAGCCGCGTGCCGATCAGCCGGTAGATCAGGTTGTCCGGGGGATCGAGCACTGGGTCAAGCCAAGTCCGTTCGTCGCGCAC
Organism: Alphaproteobacteria bacterium; assembly: GCA_019235415.1. GTDB lineage: Bacteria > Pseudomonadota > Alphaproteobacteria > Reyranellales > Reyranellaceae > Reyranella. The sequence goes on along the minus strand of JAFAKN010000517.1, from coordinate 5,666 downwards.
CACGCGCGCCAGATAGCGGCCCGCCGGGACGCTGATCAGCAGTCCCAGGAGCAAGGCGAGCGCGATCTGCAGCCAGCTTTCCAAGGTCATGACTGTGTCCGCGGCCTCAGAAGCGCTCGGGATGGATCACAGCGTAGAAGAGGTAGATCACCAGCCCGACCAGCAGCGCGAGGAGGGCCCAGCTCGCCATATCAGCGCCCGCGTCCGAAGTCGCGGGTCGGCACCACAATGGCGCGCGGAGCGATGACCCTCTGGGCGAACGCCACCAGACCCGCAAACAGGGCGAAGAACGCGATCAACAGGGCGATCATGAGAACTGTGAGTAGCATCGGTCGTGCCTCCTGCACGGACGCATGGATAGCCTCGACCCGCGGTTGTGAGTTTGACGCAAGTCAAGGGCCCCGCTGGTGCTGGTCGAATGGGACGAGACCAACTCGGGCACCGACAGGGTTCGGACGTACAATAGCGGCGTCCACGTCTTGCACCTGCGATGGGGCCGCGCCACCAAGCTGATCCTCTGCCCCGACACGATCGGGTTGAAGGCAACGCTCGAACGTCTGGCGACGACCGGCAATGTCGAGGCGCAGGCGCCGCCGATCGTCGACTGACCGGCAGTCGGCGACAAGCGGCGACTCATTCGAAGGAATCCGAGTCCCAGCGAGACCTGCGAAGCGCCAATGCGTTACAACGTCGGGCGACGGGGAAGTCCGGCGGGTAGGGCAATCGGCTACGACCGACCGGCAGGCCAAGGGGGATCAAGCGATGATGCCGGCACCGACAAGAGGCGCACTGGATACGGCCGCAGGCGATCGGCCGACTGCAATCGACGAGCCGCTCTGGCGCAATGCCGCCATCGCGCTGCTGTCGGTGCGGGTCATCCAGGGCTTCATCTACTGGGGCGGCGGCTCGCGCCGCTTCATCTATGCCCCGCAGAAGCTCGATCCTGACGCGCACACCTGGATGGCGAACAAGTTCCAGAGCGCCATGCCGGGCGCGCTGCTGGGTACCGATCACCTGATCGCCTATCTTCTCCAGCATTTCTGGCTGCTGTACCCCGCGATCATCCTGTTCAGCGCCGCCGAGCTGATCGCCGGCATCGCGTTGATAGCCGGCCTGATGACGCGACTGGCCGCGCTGGCAACCATCGGCTTCTCGATCGTGCTGCAGCTGATGTTCGGCTGGCAAGGCGGCACCTGCATCGACGAATGGACGATGGCGGCGTGCAATCTCGCCATAGGCGCGACGCTGCTTCTCGCCGGCAGCGGCGCCTATTCGGCCGACAATGCGCTGCTGCGGCGACATCCGGGCCTTGCGGCGCACGCCTGGTTCCGCTGGGCCGCGGGCAGCCTGCCGCTGCCGCTGGCCGCCACGGCCTATCGCAACCTTGGGCTTGTGCTGCTGGCGTTGGTCGTGGCCTTCAACGTCGGCACCTACAGCTATCTCCGCGGCTCGGTCGTCACGCGCTATCACGCCGGCCGAGTCAGTCCGACCATGCATCATTTCACGCTGAGCGACGGCCGGCTGCTGAGGGATGGCGCGGTGCGCTTCGACATCTATCTCGACGGCGGCACGCCCGACATCCCCGCGCACATCATGAAGGCCGAGCTCCTGGCGGCCGACGGCCAGCCGATCGAAACGTGGAGCAGCGAGGCGCTGTCCCGCCTGCCGGCGCAGGCGATCCGCAACGACTTCGATTACAACAAGTTCGGCGTCGGCCCTTATGGCATCGTCGCCCAGATGGGCGCGCGGGCCACAATCACTTTGCCACCGGCGTCGGACTTTGCGGCCGGCGCGGCGCGGGGGGTCACCTTTCGGCTGACCGATGTAGACGATGGCCGTTTCAGCGTGAAGCTTGCCGAGGGGCAATAGGGGAATTGGATGACGAGTCGTATCGAGATGTTTGTTGCGATGCTTTGTTGGATGCTCGCGGTCGGTACGGCAAACGGGCAGGAGGGGTCCGTCCAGCTCCAGCCGTGATGCGCCTCGCTCGCGCCATCGCGGCCGCCGGCCTGCTGGTTGTGGCCTCGATCGGCAACGTCGACGCGGCGGACCCCGAGACGCCGGCGTCGCCCTCGCACACGCCGACCTGGCAGGCGGAAGCATGGTACTTCTACCGGAGCAATCCCTCCGACCTGTCGCAACAGCAGCGGCTCACGTTGCGCTTCTATCAGCGATTCTTCTTCGCCGAGGACTGGCAACTCACCCTGCGCGAGGATATCCGCGGCCTCGACACCAACAAAACCGGCGTCGACAATCCGACCGGTGCCTGGCAGGCCCATCTTGGCGACATGTTCACGCAAGCCGCTCTCAAGACGCCGGAAATGGCGCCGGGTCTGAGGGCGGATCTTGGGATCCGCGTGCTCTATCCTACCGGCGACCTGCCGCCCTACAGCAAGGGACGATATCAGATCGGGCCGCATTTCGGGCTCATCTGGGACGTGCCGAATACCGCCGGCGTCGTCGTCCTGGCGCCGCTGGTGCGCTACATGCAGAGCGTCGGCGACCAGCCCCCGCACAGCACGCCGACCAGCGATTTCCAGCTGCATCCGATCATCGCCATAAAGCCCGGGACATGGGGCATCACCTTATGGCGCGAGCATCCATGGATTCTCGATGCCCTCACCAACCGATGGTTCATTCCTCTCGATGCCATGGTGACACACGAAGTCGTGCCCCATCTCTCGCTCGGCGTCGGCGTGGCCGTCGGGCTGGTCAATGACAGCCCGCGATACAACAACATCATCTACGGCCGGATCGCCTTCAGCTTCTGACAGACGCAGCCGGTCGCTTTACGCAGTGCCGCCGGCGGCGCTCAGCGTGTTCCGCATCAGGCAGGCGACGGTCATCGGTCCGACGCCGCCCGGCACCGGCGTGATCTGCCCGGCCACCGCGCTCGCCTCGGCGAAGGCGACATCGCCCACGAGGCGGTTCTTGCCGTCCGGGCCGGCGATTCGGTTGATGCCGACGTCGATCACCGTGGCGCCCGGCCTGATCCAGTCGCCGCGTACGAACTCGGGCTTGCCGATCGCCACCACCAGGACCTCGGCCTGGCGGCAGAGCCTCGGCAGGTCGCGGGTGCGCGAATGGGCGATGGTGACCGTGCAATCGAGGTGCAGGAGCAGCTGGGCCACGGGCCGGCCGACCAAGGTGGACCGGCCCACCACGACGGCGTGACGGCCGGCCAGGGGTCCGAGCGTCTCCTGCAGAAGCATGGAGACGCCGAGCGGCGTGCACGGCACGGGGAAGTCGAGCGGCGCACCTGAGGCGATCGAGCCAAGCCGCCCGACGTTGAAAGGGTGAAAGCCGTCGACGTCCTTGGCCGGATCGACGGCGCGCAGAACGTGTGCGGCATCGATGTGCCGCGGCAGCGGCAGCTGGACGAGGATGCCATGCACGGCAGGATCGCCGTTGAGCCGAGAGATCAGCGCCAGCAGCTCGGCTTCGCCGGTTTCGTCAGGCAGGCGATGGTCGAAGCTCGCCATGCCGAGCTCGGCCGCCATCCTGCCCTTGCTGCGGACATAGACTTGGCTCGCCGCATCGTCGCCAACCAGCACCGTCGCCAGGCCCGGCGTCGGGCCGCCGTGCGCCTTGAGCGCTGCGACGCCCTTGGCGACGCGCTCGCGCAAACGCACCGCGAGCGCCTTGCCATCGATCAACTTTGCCTCAGCCATGATCCCCCGTTCGTTGCGCGACCCAGCCCACAATGTGGTTGGCCACCTCTTCCACCGGAGTGGCAATCGCCACCACCTTGCGTCGGGCCTTGGCGCCGCGCACGACTTCCATTGTCGACTTCGCGATGCGCCATTCCCGCGCCAACAGCTCGATCACGGCGGCGTTGGCCTTGCCGCCCTCGGCCGGCGCCGTCACCGCCGCTTTCAGGGCGCCCGATTCGCAGGAAAGCGCGGTGCGGCGCGCCCGCGGCTGCACGCTGAGCTCGACCAGCAGGCCGCCCGGCCTGCGGCGCAGAAAGGCTGGGTCGGGATCGGGACCGGGCACAAGCTAGAAGACGTATTCCCGGAGCAGGTGCCGCAGGAAGATGATCAGCAGCAGGGCGATGACCGGCGAGATGTCGATGCCGCCGAGATTGGGCAGCAGTCGCCGGATCGGCCGCAGCACCGGTTCGGTGAGGCGATAAAGCAGGTCCACGAGCATGCGGACGACCTGGTTGCGCACGTTGACGACGCCGAACGCCACCAGCCAGCTCACGATCGCGCTCGCGATGATGACCCAGGAATAGATGTCGAGGATCTGGTCGATCAGCAGTGCCAGCGAGCGCATCGCCTCTCCGAATCTACGTGGCCGGCGCCGCGCCGACGGGGCACCCTATACAGGGCAGATTGCGGATCACAAGCCTCTTTCAGCCGCATGCTCAGGCGCGCGAGAGGCCGAGCTCGACCTTGCCGAAGCGGATGAGCCGAGCGGCGCTGATGTCGCGGGCGCCGTGCTCGGGCAGCAGCCGGGCGCCGTCGATGAAGGTCTCGCCATCGCCCAGGGCCTCAAGACCCAACCGCCCCCCGGCACTCAGCAGTCGGGCATGCGGCTGGCCGACCGACGGATCCGGCACGGAAAGCTCCCCTGGCTTCGTCGTTGCTGCGCCGGTCACGACCCAGCTCGCGGTGGTCTCGGCGATGGCTAGGGCGATGCCGGTGCCGCTCGGCAGCATGCCCACAAGCCGCCAGCCCCGCCGATCGGGCAGCGCCCGGCTTGGGGCGCCGATCGACCGCGGCGCCGGTCCTATGATCGCGCCCGGCGATGTGCCCGCAACGGCCATGCCGCCGCTCGGCTGATCACGCGGCCAGCGCATGAAGGCGAACACCCAGAGCAGCACGAGGGCCACGATCCAAGCGACGCCGGAGAGCGTCAGCAACGCCACCACCAGGCTGAGCCAGCCGGGATATCCTGCCTTCTCGAGGATACGCCAAGCCATCCACGTGCCGAGAACGGCGGCGACGACGGCGAAGGCGCTGGTGAGCCCGAGGAAGCTCATCACCGCGGCGATCTCGACGCCCATCAGACGCCGGGTCCCGAGCTGGAAGCTTCGCCGTTGGGCCACGGGCTGAAGGCAAGGATCGCCATCACGACCAGCCAGCCGATCAACGGCACCAGGTGGAAGAACGAGAGGGCACCCGAGAAGCCGGCCCGCGTGCAGATTCGCCAGGTCGGGATGATCAGCACCAGCGCCACCACCAGGTGGACGACCAACAGGCCGAGGATCGCCAGCGTCCCCAGCCCCAGCAGCCAGGCGATTACCCAGGTCATGACGGCCTCAGGCCAGCGCCACCACTTCGATCTCGACCAGCACGTCGCGCGGCAGGCGCGCCACCTCCACAGTCGTGCGGGCCGGCGGCTCGGCACCGAAGAACTCCGGCCGGCCGTAGACCTCGTTCATGGCGGCGAAGCTGTCGATGCTCTTCAGGAACACCGTGGTCTTGACGGCGCGATCGAGGTCGCTGCCGGCCGCCTTCAGCACCGCCCGCAGGTTTTTGAGCACCTGCTCGGTCTGCTCGGCGATGCCGCCGTTGACGACCTCGCCGCTCGCCGGATCGAGGGGGATCTGGCCCGCGCAATAAACCATGCCGTTGGCGACGATCGCCTGCGAATAGGGGCCGAGCGCCTTGGGCGCGGCGCTGGACTGGACCGGCTTCTTGCTGTCTGCCACCGAACGC
>JAFAKN010000504.1 GCA_019235415.1 Alphaproteobacteria bacterium | reverse complement strand
TGATCAGCGCCGACGCGCGCGCCATCCGCGCTTTCTGGAAGGAGCACAAGGAAATCATCCTCAAGCCTCTGTTCGGCAACGGCGGTACGGGGGTCTTTCGCGTCCGCCCGGACGACGAGAACTTCAACTCGTTGTTGGAGATGTTCTCGCAGCGCAGCCGCGAGCCGTTGATCGCCCAGCGCTACCTGCCGGAGGTCCGCCAGGGCGACAAGCGCATCATCCTGATCGACGGCAGGGCCGCGGGCGTCATCAACCGCGTGCCGGCGGAAGGCGAGGCGCGCTCCAACATGCATGTCGGCGGCAAGGCAGTGAAGGAGACGCTGAGCAAGCGCGACCGCGAGATCTGCGAGATCATCGGCCCGGAGCTCGCCAAGCGCGGGCTGATCTTCGTCGGCATCGACGTGATCGGCGACTGGCTGACCGAGATCAACGTCACCTCGCCGACCGGCCTGCAGCAGATCAACCGCTTCGACGGCGTGTCGCTGGAGGCGCAAATCTGGGACCGCATCGAGGTGCGCTACCAGGAAACGCGCGCCGGCCTGCGGCAAAGCGTGCCGGGATGAGTCCCGCGGCCGATGCGTTCGAGCCGATCTGGATTGCTCCAGGCCTGACGCTCGACCCGGCCGAGATCGAGGAAACCTTCGTGCGCGCCGCCGGTCCCGGTGGGCAGCATGTCAACAAGACCTCGACCGCGGTGCAGCTGCGCTTCGATGTGCGCAGCTCGCCCTCGCTGCCATCTGACGTGCGTGCGCGGCTGGAACGCCTGGCCGGCCGGCGGTTGACGCGCGAGGGCGTGCTGGTGCTGGTGGCCCAGGGCGAGCGCAGCCAGAAGCGCAATCGCGAGGAAGCGCTGGCGCGTCTGGTCGCCCTGGTGCGTGCGGCTGCCCGACCGCCTACGCCGCGCAAGAAGACCCGACCGACCAAGGCCAGCAGGGTACGCCGGCTCGACGGCAAGAAGCGCCACGGCGCCTTGAAGTCGCTGCGCCGCGCGCCAGTTGATTGAGAACGAGCACCAACGCCGGGAGGAGAGCCATGCCGGAGATGCGCAAGGAGACCGACAGCCTCGGTGAGGTGAGCGTCCCGGCCGACAAGCTTTGGGGCGCGCAGACCCAACGGTCGCTGGAGCATTTCAGCATCGGCCGCGATCTCATCCCGCGCGAGATGATCACCGCCTATGCCGTGCTGAAGAAGGGTGCGGCGAACGCCAACCATGCCGGCAAGCGGCTGGACGACAAGCGGCACGCGCTGATCCTCCAGGTGTGCGACGAGATCCTGGCCGGCCAGCATCACGACATGTTTCCGCTGCACGTCTGGATGACCGGCAGCGGCACCCAGTTCAACATGAACGTCAACGAGGTCATCTCCAACCGCTGCTGCCAGCTCAGCGGCACGGCGCTTGGCTCGAAGACACCGGTTCATCCCAACGACCACGTGAACATGTCGCAATCGTCCAACGATTCCTTCCCCTCGGCGATGTACATCGCGGCGGCGGTGGGCGTGGCCGAGCGACTCCTTCCGACAGTGCAGGCGCTGCACGACAGTATCGACGCCAAGGCGAAGGAATGGGCCGACATCGTCAAGATCGGCCGCACCCACATGCAGGACGCCACGCCGATCACGCTCGGCCAGGAATGGTCGGGCTATGCCGGCATGCTGGCCGACGACCTCGAGCGCCTGCGCGATGCGATGAAGGGCGTCTACCATCTGGCGCTGGGTGGGACTGCGGTCGGCACCGGCATCAACGCCGCGCCGGGCTTTGCCGAGGCCGCCGCGGCCGAGATCGCCAAGCTGACGCGCCTGCCGTTCGTGAGCGCGGCCAACAAGTTCACGGTCCAGGGTGCGCACGATGCGCTGGTGCAGCTCTCGGGCACGCTGCGCACGCTCGCCGTGTCGCTCTACAAGATCGCCAACGACATCCGCCTGATGTCGTGCGGGCCGCGCGCCGGCTTCGCCGAGCTGGAAATCCCGGAAAACGAGCCCGGCTCGTCGATCATGCCGGGCAAGGTCAATCCGACCCAGGCCGAGGCGCTCACCATGCTGGCCGCCCAGGTCATGGCCAACGACGTTGCGGTGGGCTTCGGCGGCGCCGGCGGCTATCTCGAGATGAACGTCTACAAGCCGTTGATGATCTACAACATCAGCCACTCGATCACGCTGCTCGCCGACGGCTGCACCAACTTCCGCATGTTCCTGGTCGAGGGCACACGCCCCAACCTCAAGAAGATCAAGGAGTATGTCGAGCGCTCGCTGATGCTGGTGACGGCGCTGGCGCCGGTGATCGGCTACGACAAGGCGTCGAAGATCGCCCACTACGCCATGGACAACGACCTCACTCTCAAGGCCGCGGCCCTGAAGCTCGGCTATGTAAGCGAAGCGGAGTTCGACCGCATCGTCGACCCGGCGAAGATGGTGCGGCCTTACGTTGCGACGGAATAGACGATTCCGTCATCCCGAGCGGAGCGAAGCGTAGTCGAGGGACCTTTCATTGGGACCGCGGGCGTGCCGCCCGCCTCATGATCATGAGCGGGCGGGACGCCCGCAGTCCATAAGAGGTCCCTCCACTACGCCTCGCTTCGCTCGGCTTCGGTCGGGATGACGGGGGGGTTAAACGTTGTGGCTACTGCTCGATCAGCCACTGCCGGTCGGTGGCAAAGCGCGCCGCGGCGAGGCCCAGCGCCATGGCGCCGACGATGAAGAAGCAGCTCGCCGCCGCCTGCACCGCGGGCAGGATCTGACCCTGGTTCAGCAGCACGATGGTCCGGAAGGCGTAGAGACCGGGCGTCATGATGATGATGCTGGGCACGGTGAACGCGATGCGCGGCTCGTGCATTGCGGCCCGCGCCGCTGATGCCAGCAAGCCTACGAGCAGGGCGCCCAAGAATGTCGCCGGCGGCAGGGCGAGGCCGAGATCGTGCAGCCCGAGCCGCAGCTCGTTGCCCAGTAGCGACAGCACGCCGACCAAGAGGATGACGCGCGTCGAGCTGTTGTACAGGATGGCAAAGCCGCAGCCGCCCAAAAAGCTCGCGAGCGCGCGCAACGCCCATCGCTCGACGTCGATGACGGGCGGGGTCGCCATGGCGGGCTCGACGGTCACGCCGGCGATGGCCGCGACGGCGGAGAGGCCGATGGCCGCGGCAAGCAGCACCATGAAGGCATAGGCCAACCGGGCGATGGCGGCGACCGTCTGGTGCTGCATCAGGTCGAGCAGGGAGGCGACCAGCGGAAACCCCGGCACGAGGAACAGGACCGAGAAGATGAACCCTGCGGCATGGCTGGGCGCGAAGCCCCTGCCCAGCACGGCAATGAGCAAGCAATAGATACCCGCCGTGAAGACCGCGCAAATCGCGGTGACGACGAACTGGTTGAGATGGCGGCGGAAGAGCAGGCTTCGCAAGGCCTGCCCCAAGCCGCCGGCGAGAGCGGCAGCAGCCGTGCCCAGCGTATCGCCGCCGTTCAGATAGGAAAAGGCGCCCGAGGCGAGGCCGATCGCCAGCGCCACCGCGATGAGCGAATGGCGAGCCGGCTCGGCCTCGATCGCGTCGAGCTCGGTGGCCAGTAGGGCCGGCGTCAGGCCGGGCGAGCTCGATCGAGCAAGCCTGTCGAGCGCTCCGATGCGCCAGGCGTTGATGCCGAGCGGCGCGATCTCGCGCACCAGGCTGATCTCCGCGCCGTCGCGCTGCGCACCGGCGGCCATGCTGTTCAGGGCGAACTGCACCTGCAGGCGCTCGAGGCCCATGGCCTTGGCCAGCAGGCCCATGGCCTCGCGGACACGAAAGGCCTCGTCGCCCGCCCGCAGCATCAGGTCGGCAAAGCGCAGCAGCTGCTGCAGCGCCTCGGCCAGGGTGTCGCCAGGCTGCCTCAAACCGTGCGCAATCCCAGCACCTCGGCAGTCTCCTTGCGCACGCGCTCGGTCAGAGAGGCATCGGTCTTCAGATCGCCGCCGTAGGAGGGGATCATCTCCTTGATCTTGGGCACCCAGTGGCCGACCAGCTGCTCATGGAAGTGGTTCTCCAGCATGTGCACCATGATCCACACCGCGGTCGAAGCGCCGGGCGACGCGCCGAGCAGCGCCACGACCGTGGAATCGGCCGAGGCGACGATCTCGGTGCCGAACTCGAGCTTGCCGGTGTGCAGGCGGTCCTTGCGGATGATCTGTACGCGCTGGCCCGCCACGTCGAGCTCCCAGTCCGACTGGTCCATCAAGGGATAGAACTCGCGCAGCGCCTTGTAGCGATGCGCCGAGCTCTGGAACACCTGGCCGATCAAATATTCCTCGAGCGGGAAGTTGTCGCGTGCCACGGCGAGCAGCGGCAGGATGTTGTCGGGCCTGAGCGACAGCGGCAGGTCGAGCAGCGAGCCGTGCTTCAGGAATTTGGTCGAGAAGCCGGCATAGGGCCCGAACAGGATCCAGCGCTTGCCGTCGACGTAGCGCGTGTCGAGATGCGGCACAGACATGGGCGGCGAGCCCTCCGCCGCCATGCCGTAAACCTTGGCGAGATGGCGCTCGGCGAGCTCCGGCTTGCCGCAGCGCAGCCAGATGCCGCTCACCGGGAAGCCGGCGAAGCCCTTGCCCTCGGGGATGCCGGACTTCTGCAGCAAGGTGAGAGCCGCGCCGCCCGCGCCCAGGAACACGTAGTGCGCGCCGATCGAGCGCGTCTCGCCGGTGCGCTCGTTCTTGACGTCGAGCCGCCAGCCGCCCTGCGCCCGGCGGGTGAGGCCGGTCACCATCTGCTCGAAATGGACGGCGAAGCGGTGCTGGCCCTTCAGGTAGGCGAGAAGGTTGCGGGTCAGCGCACCGTAGTTGACGTCGGCGCCCGTCACCATGCGCGTGGCGGCGCAAGCCTGGCCGGCATCGCGGCCCTCCATGACCAGTGGCGCCCATTCGGCGATCTGCTTGTGGTCGTCCGAATACTCCATGCCGCGGTAGAGATGATGGGCGCTCATCGCCGCGTGCCGCTTCTTGAGGAAGGCGACGCGATCGGCGCCTTTCACGAAGCTCATGTGCGGCACGGGATGGACGAAGGAATCCGGCCGTGCGATGGCGCCCTTCTTGATCAGGTACGACCAGAACTGCCGCGACATGTCGAACTCGACGTTGACCTCGAGCGCGCGCGCGATGTCGACGCTGCCGTCGGCGCGCATCGGCGTGTAGTTCAGCTCGCAGTTGGCGGCGTGGCCGGTGCCGGCATTGTTCCAGGCGCCGGAACTCTCCTGTGCTTCGCTCGGCATGCGCTCGATGATCTCAAGCCGGAGCCCCGGCTGCAGCTCCTTCAGGAAAACGGCGAGCGTCGTGCTCATGATGCCGGCCCCGACCAGCACCACGTCGGCGTCCGTCACGGCGTCGGTGTCGCTCATGTCCTCTCTCGCGGCTCGTCGGTCGACCGTAGTATGCGAGCATTGCGCTGGCAAAGGTCATCGCGCACGCGATGGCGTGCCGCTGAGATATCCCCAGCCGGGTCTTGTCACGATGGCGCAAGGCGCGCTAGCGCTGTCGGCCATCCACCTCAAACAATTCGGGAGCAGGGCATGCACAAACCCATCGCCAACGGCGAGGCGGCGCCGATCGTGGTTTTGGTCGTGCAGGAGCAAGAGCCGGTGCGGCGCGCGGTCGTCGCGCATCTGCAGCGGGCGGGCTTCGCGGTGGTCGAAGCGGACGATGCCGATGGCGCACTGGCGGTCCTGCATGGCTCCCTGGTCGACGCGGTGTGCTGCGCCCTGCGCGTCCCTGGCTCGATGGACGGGCTCGCCCTGGTGCGCTGGATCCATCGCAACCAGCCGGAAGTCATGACCGTGCTGACGGCGGGCTCCGACAACATCGTGCCGATCCTCGGCCGGCGCGGCATTTTCCTCGCCGAGCCCTATCGTCTGCGGGCGCTGGAGCAGGCGTTGCGTCGCGCGCTGCGCGGCTCCCGCAGCGGCCCCTCGCAGGAGCGCGCACCGCACGTCGCGTGATGTTCAATGGGACCGCGGGCGCCTACCTTGAGCTAACCGGAGGTCTGGTCCCCTCATGATCGATGAGCGGGCCAGCGGCCCGCGGTCCTCCCAAGGCCGAATCGACTATTGCTCGAGCACGATGTCGGCCACGCTCCGATAGTTCTTGCGCATCTAGTCGATAGCTTTTCAGCAGCTCCCGGCTGAGCTTGCTCGTGTTATGAGGGTCGTTGAGGGCGGTGTCCTGTTCCGGATTCGCCCCTGATGGCAGGTGGAGCACCAGTGGCGGCGGCGAGGCGCCTCTTTGCCGATGTCTCGGGCAGGCTGTCGCAATTGTTTCAAGGGGCGTGAAACATTTGCGACACGATGGCGGCGTACGAAGAGTACCGGGAGAGTTCTGACGTTGGGGGGAGCGTAGCTCACAAAAGCTGAGCGCCGATGGGCGTAGTTGATTGGGTGTGGGGACGTCATTGACGTCCACCGCCGAAAATCCCGTGCGCCTTCGTTGACCCGTTCCGTCCGAATTTGCGTTTCAATTTTTCGGAAAGGGAGAGACATGGCCACCGTCACTTTCACGACTGCGAGCCCCGCTCCGGCGGCCGGTGCGTCGATCACTTGGCTGAGTCCGACGCCGCTGGACCTGACCACCTTCACGCTCGCGGCCGTCTCAGGCCCGATCCAGAATCCGACGGCGACTCATCAAACCATTCAGTTGGCCGACGGTACCGAGCTGTCGGTGTCGGGCACCGGCTTCACCTACGACGCGGCGGGGAACGTAACGGGCGGGACGACCACCGAGGTCGACTTGTTGTCGCCGCTGTTGCCGGCGCCGTCGCAAACCATCGCGACCTTCGCCAACCTGTCGCTGCCGGCAGCTCAAGCTTGGACCTGGCTGTCGACCGGCAACATAGCCGCGTTGGAGGCGGCGGTGTTTGCCGGCAACGTGACGATCACCGGTGGGGCGGGCAACGACGTGCTGGTCAGCGGTCCCGGCAACGACACGATCGATGGCGGTGGCGGACAGAACACCGTGGTCTACAGCGGCAACGAGGCGCAATACAGCTTCAGCACGTCGGGCTCGACGA
>JAFAKN010000381.1 GCA_019235415.1 Alphaproteobacteria bacterium | reverse complement strand
TTTTGCATGGCGTGTCAGTGTCTCCTGCGCCACCATAACGACGGGATGCCGAGAGGCAAAGCGCAAGACACCTTTGTCATCCCGAGCGCAGCGAGGGACCTTTCCTGTTGCCCTAAAGGTCCCTCGCTGCGCTCGGGATGACAGGAGTCGCGCTCGGTGACGATGCTCGGGAGAGGTGCCGATGAAATTCACCTGGTTCCATCTGATGCCCTGGCCGCACATGCCGGACGACTTCCGCGAGAAGCATCGCTCGGTGTGGGTCGACCTGCCCAACAAGATGTACGAGCCCGAGCTGGGCCACGGCATCTATCACCAGTATCTCGACCAGCTCGAGTTCGCCGAGCAGGTCGGCTTCGACGGCATCGGCGTCAACGAGCATCACGCCAACGCCTACGGCCTGATGCCCTCGCCCAACATCATGGCGGCGACGCTCACGCGGCGCACGTCCAAGGCGGCGCTGGTCGTGCTGGGCAACTCGATCGCCCTCTACAATCCGCCGCTGCGCGTGGCCGAGGAGTTCGCCATGCTCGACGTGCTGTCGGGCGGACGGCTGGTCGCCGGCTTCCCGGTCGGCACCTCGATGGACACCAACTACGCCTACGGCACCATTCCGGCCCTAACCCGCGAGAAATACGCCGAGGCGCACGAGCTCATCCGCAAGGCGTGGGCGGCCGACGAGCCGTTCGCCTTCAATGGCCGCTACACCAAGCTGCGCTACGTCAATTGCTGGCCCAAGCCGATCCAGCGGCCGGCGCCGCCGATCTTCATTCCCGGCGGCGGCTCGGTCGAGACCTACGACTTCTGCATCGACAACACCTATTCCTATTCGTACCTCAGCTACTCGGGCTACCTGCGCGCCAAGCTCCTGATGGAGGGCTACTGGAAGCGGGTCGCCGAACGCGGCGTCGACGAATCGCCCTATCGTGCCGGCTTCGCCCAGGTGATCTGCGTCGCCGACAGCGACGCCGAGGCCGAGAAGCTCTACAGCCCGCACGTCAGCTACTTCTACAATCGTTGCCTGCACGTCTATCCCGGCTTCGCCGACGCGCCGGGCTACCGCACGGTGAAGACCATCCAGACCGGCGCATTGTCGCAGTTCACCGCGGCGGCGGTGCGCAACTATCCCAGCATGAGCTGGAAGGACCTGACGGAAGGCCGCTACGTCGTCGCCGGCTCGCCCGAGACGGTGCGCCAGCAGATGGAGGAGCTGATCAAGACTTTGCGGGTGGGCAACGTCTTCTGCCTGCTGCATCTCGGCAACATGCCGGACGAGAAGGTGCGCCATTCGACGCGGCTGTTCGCCGAGAAGGTGATCCCGCACCTGCGCAACCTGTGGCCGGACTGGCAGAACCACGACGACCGCTTCTGGACCCATCCCATGAGCGAGCGCGTGCCGATGAAGGTGGCAGCGGAATGACGGCCCGTGGCCGTCATCCCGAGCATTTGCGAGGGATCTGCAGCACGAAAGGTTCCTCGCGTCGCTCGGAATGACAGGTAAAGCCATGAAATCGCGTTTCCTCAGGCTCAAGCCCTCGGGCCAGCGCATCGAGGTCGTTGACGCCGGCCCCTCCGGAAAAAAGGGTGGCCGCGACCTCTTCTTCCTCCACGGCGCCGGCGGGCATCTGCCGAACGATCCGCTGATCGCGACGCTCGCCACCAAGTACCGTGTCGTGGCGCCGCTGCTCCCGGGTTACGGCCGGTCAGAAGGCGAGGATGGGCTGCGCGACATGCTGGACGTCGCGCTGCATGCGCTCGACGTCCTGGACGCCTGCAAGCTCGACAAGCCGATCGTCGTCGGCCATTCCATGGGCGGCATGATCGCCGCCGAGATGGCCGCCATCGCCCATACCGAAATCGCCAAGCTCTGCCTGTTGGCGCCGGCCGGCCTGTGGCTGGACGACCATCCTGTGGCCGACATCTTCTCCAAGCTGCCCTACGAGCTGCCCGGCCTGCTGTTTCACGACGCCGAGGCCGGCCAGAGGCTTTTGGCCACGGGCGGCAACATGGAAGACCCCGAATTCCTGAAACAGTTTCTAGTCATGAATGCGCGGCGGCTGGGCATGGCGGGCAAGCTCCTGTTCCCCATTCCCGATCGCGGCCTGGCGCAGCGGCTGTACCGCATTTCCGCCAAGACGCTGATCGTGTGGGGCGAGGAGGATGTGCTGATCCCGCCGGTCTATGGTGATGCCTTCAAAAAGGCGGTATCGAAATCGAAGCTTGTGGCCATCGCCGGGGCCGGTCACGCCGTTGGACAGGAGAAGCCGCAGGCGGTGCTGGACGCGATCCGGAAGTTCTTCTGAGGAGACGAGACCGATGTCGAAGGTTGCATATTTGGGGGCAATCGCGGGGATCCTGGTTGCCGGCGCGGCCACGGCGCAATCGCCGTCCTACACCTGGTCCGGCTACGGCACCAATGTGCCGGGCAGCTCCAAATGCCCGACCTACAAGATGACCATCAACGTCACGGTCGAGGGCAACAGCGTGAAGGGCCGTTTCGTGCAGGAAGGCCGTCCCGAGCGCCACTTCGAGGCAGCCAAGGACGCCAGCGGCCTCTTCAAGACCAAGGCCGAAGTCGGCGGCGGCGGCAGCATGGACGTCTCCGGTTCGGTCAAGGACGGCGACAGCAAGATCCTGCTCGACGGCTACTGCAAGTTCGGCGGCCCATTGACCAAGAAGTAGCTGATCGCTCGCGCTGCCGCGGAACCATGGCGAACGACAACTGGGGCTGGCGCGCGCGCATCGGCCTGTTCATCGTCGGCAACGAAGCCGTGCCGGAAGCCGAATGGTGGGCGATGGCACCCGCCGGCGTGTCGATCCACGCCGCCCGTGTCACCGCCCGCGCGCCGTGGCTGCGCTGGCGCGAGGACAAGAGCGGCGTCGCGCCGGAGGACGACCTGGTGCGCGGCTGCCGGCAGTTCGCCGCCATGCGCCTGTCGGTGGTGACGATAGGCCACAGTTCCAGCAGCCTTTTGGGCGGCAAGGGCTGGGACGAGTCCTCCATCGCTGCCCTGTCTCCGCTGCTCGGCGCGGGGACAGCCGTCACCACCAACGGTCTCGACACGCAGGCAGCCCTGCGCGCGCTCGAGGTGAAGCGCCCGTTCCTGGTCCTGCCGCCGTGGTTCAACGACGACACCGTGGCTGCCGGCGTTCGCTACTACGCCGATCACGGCCTCTCGCCGGTGGGCCATCTGCGCTACGACCCGGGCCGCAAATGGCGCGACCTGCCTCCTGGTGAGCTGGTCGGGCAGGGGCTGGGCTTCGACCAGGAGGTCGAGCCGCTCTTTCGGCAGATCAGGACCGCCTGTCCGTCCGACGCCGATGGCGTGCTGATCGCCGGCACCGGCTTTCGCTGCGTCGCCATCCTCGACGCGCTCGAGCAGGACCTGCAGCGGCCCGTCGTGTCGGCCAACCAGGCGAGCCTTTGGCACTGCTTGAGGTCGTCGGGCGTGCGTCAGCAAGTCTGCGGCTATGGCAGGCTGCTGCGCCTATGACAGCAAGGCATCGTAGCCGCGCCGGTTGAACTGCAGCAGGCAGAAGCCATGCCCGAACGGGTCGCCCAGCATGGCGATCCTGCCGTAGGGAGTATCGTTGGCCGGCGCCTCGAGCCGTGCGCCCGCCGCGACCGCGCGGACCACGGCGGCATCGACGTCGTCCACGACAATGTCGGCGTGAACAGGTGTCCAATGCCTTTCATAGCGCCGTCGATCGCCGCCTGCGCCGATGGTGCCGGCCGGCTTGGTCAACAGATAAAGCGGCGCGGGCCATCCAAGGAGCTCCACGAAGTCGGTGCCAAAGCGGCGTCCGACCTTCAGGTCGAATGCCGCCGTATAGAACCGCACGGCTGCCTCGACATCGGGGACATCGATATTGAGCAACAGCGTCATCGCCGAGCCTTGTCAATCTTCCATGGCAATGGCGACGCGCCCGGTCACCGACCGCTCGAGCAGCGCATGCATCGCGTCAGGCACCCGATCGAGGGGGAAGGTGCGGTCGACGTGTGGCCGGCAGAGGCCGGCCTCGCACCAGCCACGGATGCGATCCATCAGGGCGAGCACGCGGTCGGCCTGCTCGAAGCGCGCGTCGTGCGGGCTCCAGCCGGCGTAGTAGCCGAAGTTGAAGCCGGTCACGGCGATGGTCTTGACTAAAAGGATGTTGGCTGGGATCTGCGGGATGGTGCCGCTGGCAAAGCCGATCGGGCAGATGCGGCTCTCGAGCGCCATGCAGCGCAGCGACTGCGCGAAGACGTCGCCGCCGACCGGATCGTAGACGCGATCGACGCCGCGGCCGTCGGTGAGCTTCAGCACCTCGTC
>JAFAKN010000290.1 GCA_019235415.1 Alphaproteobacteria bacterium | reverse complement strand
AGCTCAATGGCGCGTTCCAGCGCCTGCAGCGACAAGGGCACCAGGCCCTTCTGCCAGGCGTAGCCCAGCATGAAGAGGTTGGTGGCGATCGAATCGCCTAGTATCGCCGTGGCGAGCCCGGTGCCGTCGACGAACGACGTCGCCTCGTCGCCCGCGGCGTCGCGGATCGACTTCATCATCGTCTCGGCGCCGAGGTCCATGTCGCCGTTCGTCACGAACGCCGCGACCGGCGTCATGTAGCCGTTGATGACCGCCTTGGTGACGCCGGGCTCGATGCGCGACAGCGCCGCCGGCGAGGCGGCCACCACCATGTCGCAACCCAGCACCAGGTTGGCGCCGCCGGCGGCAATGCGCACGGCATGCAGCTCCTCCGGCTTGGGCGCCAGCCGCACATGGCTCATCACCGCGCCGTTCTTTTGCGCCAGCCCGGTGAAGTCGAGCACCGTGCAACCCTTGCCCTCGAGATGCGCCGCCATGCCGATCAGCGCGCCGACGGTGATGACGCCGGTGCCGCCGATGCCGGTCACCAGGATGCCGTAGGCCTCCGACAAGGGCCGCTCGGTCGGCATCGGCAGCGCGGCGAACGGATCGTCCTGCACCACCTTGAGCTGCGGGCGCTTGGCCTTGGCCGGCGTGCCGCCATGCACCGACACGAACGACGGGCAGAAGCCCTTCAGGCAGGAGAAATCCTTGTTGCAATTGCTCTGGTCGATCTGGCGCTTGCGGCCGAGCTCGGTCTCGAGCGGTTTCACCGACACGCAGTTGCTCTGCTCGGAGCAGTCGCCGCAGCCCTCGCACACCGCGTCGTTGATGAACACCCGCTTGGCCGGATCGGGGAAGGTGCCGCGCTTGCGCCGGCGCCGCTTCTCGGCGGCGCAGGTCTGGTCGTAGACCAGCACGGTGAGGCCCGGGATCTCGCGCAGCTCGCGCTGCACGGCGTCGAGCTCGTCGCGATGGCGCACCGTGACGCCGTGCGCGAACTCGGCCGTGACCGGATACTTGTCCGGCTCGTCGGTGACGACGACGACTTTCCTGGCGCCCTCGGCGGCGACCTGCTTGGTGATCTCCGGCACCGAGAGCGGCCCGTCGTGCGGCTGGCCGCCGGTCATGGCGACCGCGTCGTTGAACAGGATCTTGTAGGTGATGTTGACGCCGGCGGCGGCCGACTGGCGGATCGCCATCAGGCCCGAATGGTAGTAGGTGCCGTCGCCCAGATTCTGGAAGATGTGCTTCTCCGACGTGAACGGCGCCTGGCCGACCCACGACACGCCTTCGCCGCCCATGTGGCTGATCATCGCCGTGCGCCGCTCGGGCATCCACACCGCCATGCCATGGCAGCCGATGCCGGCCATCGCCCGACTTCCCTCGGGCACGCGCGTCGACGTGTTGTGCGGGCAGCCGGAGCAGAAGTAGGGCGTGCGCGCGACCTTGGGCGGCGGCGCGGCCAAAAGCTTCTCCTTGCTTTCCAGCCGCGCCAGCCGCTGGCGCAGCTCGGGCGATTCGCCGCCATGCTTCATCAAGCGGTTGGCGATCACCAGCGCGACGCCGGTCGGCGTCAGCTCGCCTTCGCTCGGCAGGATGATTCGGCCGGTCTCGTCGGCCTTGCCGATCACCATCGGCCGGCGGTCGGCCGGCATGTTGTAGATCAGGTGGACCAGCTGCTCCTCGAGGTTGGAGCGCTTCTCCTCGATGACGATCACCTCCTGCAGGCCCTCGGCGAAGCGCCGCGCGCCTTCCGGCTCCAATGGCCACGTCATGCCGACCTTGTAGAGGCGAATGCCGAGCGCCTTCGCGCGCTCCTCGGAGATGCCGAGATCTTCCAGCGCCTGGCGCGTATCCAAATACGCCTTGCCCGTGGTCATGATGCCGATGCGTGCCTGCGGAGAATCGATCACCATTCGGTCGAAGCCGTTGGCGCGCGCGAACGCCTTCACGGCCAACATCTTGGGCCCGTGCAGGCGCCTCTCCTGCTCCATCGGCGGATCGGGATTGCGGATGCCAAGTCCGCCCGGCGGCAATTGGAAGTCGGTCGGCATCATGATCTTGATGCGCTCGGGATCGACCCATACCGAGGCGCCCGACTCGACGGTCTCGGAGATCGCCTTGAAGCCGACCCAGCAGCCCGAGTAGCGCGACAGTGCGAAGCCTAGAAGGCCGAAGTCGAGGTACTCCTGCACGTTCGCGGGATTGATCACCGGGATCATCGCCGCGGCGAACATCTGCTCGCTCTGGTGCGGCAGGGTCGAGGACTGCGCGCCGTGGTCGTCGCCCGCCAGCACGATGACGCCGCCGTGCTCCGAGGTGCCGGCCGAGTTGCCGTGCTTCAGCACGTCCATCGAGCGGTCGATGCCGGGGCCCTTGCCGTACCAGATCGCGAACACGCCATCGACGGTGGCGCCGGGGAACAGGCCGACCTGCTGGGTGCCCCACACTGAGGTCGCCGCGAGGTCCTCGTTGAGGCCGGGCTGGAAGTGGATGTTGTTGTCCTTGAGGTACTTCTTCGCCGTCCACAGCGCGTGGTCGTACATGCCGAGCGGCGAGCCGCGGTAGCCCGAGATGAAACCGCCGGTATTGAGGCCGGCGGCAAGGTCGCGCTGGCGCTGCATCATGGGCAGCCGGACCAGCGACTGGATGCCGGTGAGATAGACGCGGCCCTTGGCCAGCCGGTAGCGATCCTCCAGGGCGTAGTCGCCGAAGACGAGAGGAACTTCAGTCGTGCTCATCGCGGTGGACCCTCCGCAAGCAGCAGGGTGAACGGACATTTATTAGAGGCCAGCATAGCGGTCCGGGCGGCCGGGGCAACGTTGCGGCCCGCGGCCAATT
>JAFAKN010000151.1 GCA_019235415.1 Alphaproteobacteria bacterium | reverse complement strand
CCGAACCCCCTGCCGCCGCCACCCGCTCCCCAGCCGGCGGCGGACTCTGTCAACGGCACGAGCGTGCTCACCGAGAACACCCAGTTGGCGGTCAGCATGTACAATGCAGGTCCGCCGGACGTGACCCTCTCGCCGAGCTCGATCTCGGCCACGACCTACCCCGGCGTCCCGCACGAGAACCGGCAGCCCTTCCTGGCGATCAATTACATCATCTGCGTCGACGGCATCTATCCGTCGCAGGGCTAGCGCCGCCAACCCAAGCCTTGGAGCGTCTCCCCATGTCCGACCCGTTTACCGGCCAGATCAGGCTGTTCCCGTACTCGTTTGCGCCGCTCAACTGGGCGGATTGCGCGGGTCAACTGGTGCCGGTCTCGCAGTACCCAGCCTTGTTCTCCCTGCTCGGCACGACCTACGGCGGTGACGGCACGCACAACTTTGCCCTGCCGGACCTGCAGGGCCGCGCGGCGCTTGGCCAGGGCACCCTGGCCGGCGGCGGGACCTACGCTCTCGGCCAGAAGCAGGGAGCGGAGTATGCAGCGGTGACCCCGGACATGATGCCGCCGCACAGTCACGCGCTGAACGCGTCCAGTGCCTGGGGCACAAGCAACACGCCGAAGGGCGGGTTGTTGGCGCAGGTCGCTGGAGGCGACCTGCAAGGTCCCAGCGTGGGCAACATCTACAAGGCCGGACGTCCCAACGTGACGCTGCAATCAACCACGGTCGCACCTGTCGGCGGCCAGCAGCCGCACAACAACATGCAGCCTTCGCTGGCCCTGCGCTACTGCATCTGCCTGCAGGGCATCTTCCCCTCACGACCTTAGGAGCTGCTTCGATGGACGCTTATATCGGCCAGATCGAGATCTTTGGCTTCGGTTTCCCGCCGCGCGGCTGGGCGCTTTGCGCCGGACAGCTGCTGTCGATCGGGCAGAACCAGGCGTTGTTCAGCCTGCTCGGCACCACGTTCGGCGGCGATGGCATGCGCACCTTCGCCCTGCCGGACTTGCGCGGCCGCACGCCGATCGGCCAGGGCAGGGGCGGCGGCTTGAGCCCGCGCCCGATAGGCGAGTTGGTGGGGGAGGAGAGCCACACCCTGTTGATCAGCGAGACGCCCTACCACGTGCATAACCTCTGGACGTTGAACGACTCGGACACCTCGAGCAACGTGAACACGCCCGACCCTACCGTGCTGCTGGCAAAGGCCGCCGCGGCCGACCCGGACGGCAAGTCCCTGACGATGACCCCGTATTACCCGATAGGCCAGCCGAACCTGCCGATGGCCCCGACGGCAATCGGCAGCACCGGCGGACAGGCGCACCTCAACATGATGCCCTATCTCGCGCTCAACGTGTGCATCGCGCTGCAAGGCCTCTATCCCGAGCGCGGCTGAACGACGTCCGGGGTCAGTTGCACACCGCGAGATAGTCCTGCCGGTCTATTCTTGCACTTCGCGGGATGGCCGCCATTCGAGGTGCACGAAGGGTGGGCACTCGCCGACCTGCCGGAAGCCGACACGATGGAACATGCGCAGCGAAGCCTCGTTCTTTGCGAGGACCTGGCACAGCACGCGCTGCCGACGACGGGCGAACCGGTCGAGCACGGCGGCTAGGATCGCCGTTCCCAGGCCGCGGGCGCGCCGTTCCGGCAGCAGCGCGATGTCGACGATGCGGCCGGCCTCGGTGCCCGGGTCGATCACGATGCGCCCGATCGACTTGCCGCCTTGCTCGATGATGTCGAAGCGGCCCGAAGGATATTGGGCGCGGTAGGTCGCTGCCTGCGAGGCGAACTGCATCCGGAGCAGCGTCTCCTTGATCGCGCCATCGATCGGCATCAGGCCGAGATCGCGTCCCGCTGTGACGCGGAACAAGTCGGCGAGGAAGGCCGCATCCTGTTCCTGCTCGGGCCGCAGGACGATCGGCGGGTCGCCGAGGCCGAGCACCAGGGGGTGCGCAACGGGAAGCAAGCCTTCTCCGAGTTCGCCGCCCGGGCTATTGAGCATGCCTGTCGATGCTGAGGGGGATGATCGGCGATGACCCGTATCCTGCGCCATGAGGACTTCGCTCCGTACGTTGACCAACCGTTCCGCTTCTCCGGCTGGCACGGCAGCCTGCGGCTCGCGCGGATCGACCGACCAACCCGCGCCGGCACCTCCGATGCACGCACGCCGTTCACGCTGATCTTCCACGGTGTGCGCGGCGACGTGATGGCCGAGGGGCTGCGCACGGCAACCGCGGAGGACGGCAGCAGCTTCGAATTCTACATCATGCCGATCCACACCCCGGCAGCGGACCGCCAGGATTATCAGGCGGTGTTCAATTGACGCTCGACGCCCTCAGTTCGGCGAGGGCATGATCCCTGACAGCGCGATGCACAGGGTGAGCGTGAGGTAGGGCATCCTGTTTTCGTGGGACAGGCCGCCCCCGACGCTGCTGATCGCCAATGGGCCCAACTGCACGTAGGGAATCCCCCCACCTTTCGTATCTTCCGTGCGGTCATGATAGACATCGATTTTCAGCGTGGCGCCTTGCCCGTCGACCGCGGCGGCCTTCGCCAGCACCATTGTTTTGTCGGGTATGTAGGAATTGCCGCCGGTGTTGTCATCGTAGCGGGCCCGGAGGGCGCCGTTGTGCGCGTGGAAGGGCGTCTCGGTAACCAGCACGGAGTGCGTCTCCTCGCCCGCCACCGGCGAGCCCA
>JAFAKN010000085.1 GCA_019235415.1 Alphaproteobacteria bacterium | reverse complement strand
GGTGGTGATTGTCAGCGTCTCGGCTTCCCTGCGGCGGAACTGCCAAGTCCGGGTGACCTTGCCTTCGCCCTCGCGGACCCGGATGTAGAGACCGTTGCCGTCCGCCACGAGACGTTCGGATTTGCCAAACTTGGGTTTCAGGCTGCGAAGACGAGTGTCGTTCAATGCCATCATGCGCCTCGATTGTATCGCGCGGGTAACTTTTTGGGTAACACTTCGCGCTGGTTACAGGCGGACGAGCTATGAACAGAGGCGGACAAATGACCCAGCATTCATCGGCATTTGTGCACAGGCGCGGACACCCGCGAACAATGCTTCTATTCCTCAACTAGATGCGATGGCTCCTCGTTGTGGCGTTGCCGGCGCTCGCCGCCTGCACGCCGGCGACCAACGTCGCCTGCGCGCCTCCGCTGCAGCCCGCTCTCGAGATCGATCTCTACTTCGGCCGTGACAGGGCCGCCGGTGGCGAGGTGAGCGAGGCGGAGTGGTTGGCGTTCCTCGCCGAGAGCGTCACGCCGCGCTTTCCGGATGGGCTCAGCGTGCTGGATGTCGAAGGCCAGCTCCGCGATGGCGCGGGGCAAATCGTGCGCGAGCGCAGCAAGCTTTTGATCGTGGTCGTGTTCGATGCGCCGGCCCATCAGGGGAAGGTCCGCAGCATCGTCGACGCCTACGCCAAGCGGTTCGGCCAGTCGGCCGTATTCCGTGTCGAGCACGGCGTTTGCGCCGCGGCCGATCATCCTTTGGTTGGGGCTGGCGGTGAGCCAAATCCTCGCTAAATTCGACCTGACAAGCCAGCAATCAGGAGAGTGATCCATGGCCAAGGATGCGAAGGCGCGGCAGAGCGCCGATCTTGCGACGCCGACCGATCTCGGTGCCAACGCCACCAAGGAGCTCACCGGCGGGTTGAACATCCTGCTGGCCGACGTCTATGCGCTCTACCTCAAGACCAAGAACTTCCACTGGCACGTCTCGGGCCCGCACTTCCGCGACTACCACCTGCTGCTCGACGACCAGGCAACCCAGATCGACGGCATGACCGACATGATTGCCGAGCGCGTGCGCAAGCTCGGCGGCATGACGATCCGCTCGATCGGCCATATCGGTCGGCTGCAGCGGGTGCTCGACAACGACGCCGATTACGTCACCCCGCACGACATGCTGGCCGAGCTGCGCGAGGACAACATGGAGCTCACCAAGCACATGCGCACGCTCCACGAGCTGTGCGACGCGCACGGCGACATCGCGACCGCGAGCCTGATCGAGAACTGGATCGACGAGACCGAGCAGCGCACCTGGTTCCTGTTCGAGACCGGGCGTCGAACCGAAGGCTGAGGACTTACGCGCGACGTACCAGCGCCGGCGTCAGGTGCTTCAGCGCCGGCGCGCCCACCTGCATCATCACGGCACGAGTCTCTTGCGTCAGCAGGTCGAGCACGCGCTCGACGCCCGGCTGGCCAAAGGCACCGAGGCCCCACAGGTAGGGCCTGCCGATGCAGACCGCCCGCGCGCCGAGCGCCAGCGCCTTGACGATGTCGGTGCCGCGGCGGAAGCCGGAATCAACCAGTATCGGGATGCGTCCGTCGACCGCTGCCACGATCGCGGGCAGCGCGTCGATGGTCGACCGGCCGCTGTCCTCGGCACGGCCGCCGTGGTTGGAGACGATGATGCCGTCGAGGCCGTTGTCGACGGCGAGCTGGGAGTCCTCGGCCGTCATAAGCCCTTTGAGGACGAGGCGCGCCTGGACCGCATCGCGCAGGCGTCGCACGAAGTCCCAGGTGATGTTGGTCGCGCCGGTGCTGACGATGCCGGCGATGTCGAGCCCGTCGAAGTTGGGCTTGCGCCGCACGAAGCTCGACAGGTCGAGGCCGTGGCAGGCGGCGCAGTCGCGCTTGTCGGTCCGCCGCAGTCGGTAGAGCGTCTCCCAGTTCTGGCGCGCCAGCACGTCCACCGTGATCACGACGGTCTGCACGCCGGCCTTCTCGGCGCGCTTCACCAGGCCGTGCGCCACTTCCCACTTGTTGGTCGGATAGAGCTGGAACCATACGGCCCGGCCGCGCGCTTCGATCGCGTCCTCGATCGAGGCGGTCGCCACGGTCGACAGCACCTGCAGGTGATCGCCCTTGCGCGCGGCACGCGCCACGGCGAGCTCGCCATCTTCGTGGAACGCGCGATTGGATCCGGTCGGGGCGAGCACGATCGGGCTGGGATAGGTCTCGCCGAACAGCTCCATGCGAAGATCGAGGGTCGAGACGTCGACCAGGCGGCGGGGACGCAGTTGGAATTTCACGAACCCCTCGCGATTGGCGCGCAAGGTCACCTCGTCGTCGACGCCGCTTGCCATGTAGCCGTAGTGCGCCGGCGGCACCTTCTCATGCATCACCAGCTCGAAGTCGAACACGTCGAGCGCCTCGCGCGGCGAGGCGATCAGCTTGTCGAGCGTGCGCGCGCCCCACACCATTGGGTCGGGCAGGCGTTGTTCCTGCGCCCACGCTTGTCCCGCAAGCAACGGGCTGGCGGCAAGATATCGAAGCAGCCGCCGTCGGCTCGCGGTCTTCATCGGTTCCCCCAAAAAGTTGCGGCGTTACTGCCGCTCAGCCCAGGCGGTCATCTTGTCGAGGAAGGCGTCGCAGGCGTCCATCTGGGCGCGGGCCACGAACTCGTTGGGCTGGTGCGCCTGGGAAATGTCGCCCGGGCCGCAGATCACCGTCGGGATGCCGTGGCCGCGAAAGATGCCGGCCTCGGTGCCGTAAGGCACGGCATAAGTCCGGTTGCCGCCGGTCCATTTCAGGGCGAGCTCCGCCGCCTCCTCGTTGTCCTGCGGCAGCAACCCCGGTACGAACGAGCGGCGGCGCAGCGTGATGTTGGCGTCGGGGTGCTTGCTGCGCATCTTGGGCAGCAGCAGCTCGGCGATGTACTTCTCCGCGCGCCGTTGGACCTCCCACGCATCGCCGTCGGGCAGCGTGCGATATCCCCAGTTCAGCGTGCACTCGCGCGCCAGGATGTTGGCCGCCGTGCCGCCGGTGATGATGCCGACGTTGATGGTCGTGTGACCTGGCACGGTGTCGATGTCGCCGCGCCGCCGCGTGGCGAGCTCCTCCTGTAGTTCGTTCAGCCAGTGGATGAAGTCGCCGGCGAAGTGGATGGCGCTGACCCCGAGATGGGTCATCGAGGAATGCGCCTCGACGCCGGTGAAAGTGGCGACCAGCCCGCCCCCAGCGTTCTGCGCATTGACGACACTCATCATGGTGGGTTCGCCCACGATCACTGCCTGCGGGCGCGGCACCGAGCCGACCAGCCGCTCGGCCAGCGACCGGGCGCCCAGGCAGCCGATCTCCTCGTCGTAGCTGAAGGCGAGATGCATGGGCACCTTGAGATGCGCCTTCTGGAAGGCCGGCACGTGCGCAAGGCAGGCGGCGACAAAGCCCTTCATGTCGCAGGTGCCGCGCCCGTAGAGATTGCCGTCGTCCTTCTCGGCCAGCTGCCACGGATCGGTCGTCCATGCTTGGCCATCGACCGGCACGACGTCGGTGTGGCCCGACAGCACGACGCCGCCTTCGACCTCCGGGCCGACCGAGGCGAACAGGTTGGCCTTGGTACCCTCGGCGTTGGGCACCAGCGTGCTTTCCAAGCCGAGTTCGGCGAGATGGTCGCGGATGAAATGGATGAGGGCGAGGTTGGAGTTGCGCGAGGTCGTGTCGAAGCCGACCAGGCGGCCGAGCATGTCGATGGAGCTGGGGGCTGTTTTCATTACGGCACCGTCGCATGCTTCATGCCGAGGCGCCAAGGGCCTGATAATACAAGGAAAACCCGGGCTCGGTTTGACTTCGGCGCGAGCCGCCGCTAGAACCGCCGCGCATCCGTCGTGGAATGCGATCGCCGGGGTCTTAGCGGGACTGCGGAGAGGTGGCCGAGCGGTCGAAGGCGGCGGTTTGCTAAACCGTTATACGGGGATAACCCGTATCGTGGGTTCGAATCCCATCCTCTCCGCCAGTATTCGGAAATTTTTGCGCAAATTCAGGGTCTTAGGCCGGGATCACATTTGTACGCACAAGTCTAGACACAGCGCTTTCCGGTGGCGATGCGAACCCCCGCGTCGCCCGGCGCGAAAGGGTTCGCGCAATGTTGCCACGGCCGCCGCCGGCAACGTCACATGCGGCGTGCGCGTTGAGGTGGCGCTTCGCGTACCTGCATCGGATATGCCGCCCCAGCCGCCGGCCGCCACAGCGCGACGGTCCTCCCCAGGCTGGGGCGGTGTTTCGCCAGCGGCGCCCTTGCGCGGCCGCAATCCCCGGCTCAATCAGGCGCGATGCGGTCCAAGTTCATCGAGCCCTGCCACCCGACGTCGGCTAGGCAGCCGCCGATCGGCGACGGCTGGCTGCAGGAGATCAAGTGGGATGGCTACCGGCTCCAAGCGCATCTCCGGGACGGCAAGGCGACGACGTACACACGCCGCG
>JAFAKN010000746.1 GCA_019235415.1 Alphaproteobacteria bacterium | reverse complement strand
GCGCTGGCCACCGTCGAATCGAGCGCCGATCTGCAACGGTGGCTGAGGGTTGCCACCAGCACCGCCAAACCTGCAGGCACCGTGCTCCTGATCCATCGGGCCGATCGGCTCGACGAGATCGAGCGCGCGCTCGCGGCGCTGGGCTGGAGCGATCTTTTGATCAAGCGCCTGCCGCCCGCGCCGCGCGTGCTGGTGCGGGCGCGCCGCGCCGACCGCCTGCATCGGCGCGAGGCGCGGCCGTTCGTGCTGCACCGCCCGGGAGGCGGGTACACCGACGAGGCCGAAGCCGTGCTTCGCGGCGGTGCGCCGCTTGCCTTCTGAGGATGGGCTCGCGACATTGGGCTGATGTTCGATTGGTTAAAAGATCGCTTCCGCCGCGGGCCTGTCGTCCCGGTCGTGCGGCTCTCGGGCGTCATCGCGTCGGGTAGCCTTTTAGGCAGCCGCGGACTGTCGATCGAATCGGTGGCGCCGCTGTTGCGCCGCGCGTTCTACCTGCGTGGCGTCAAGGCGGTGGCGCTCTCGATCAATTCGCCGGGCGGCTCGCCGGTGCAGTCGGCGCTGATCGGCCAGCGCATCCGGCTGCTCGCCCAGGAGAAGGACCTCAGGGTCATCGCCTTCGTCGAGGACGTCGCGGCGTCGGGTGGCTACTGGCTCGCCTGCGCCGCCGACGAGATCATCGCCGATCCGCATTCGATCGTGGGCTCGATCGGCGTCATCAGCGCCGGCTTCGGCTTCCAGGACCTTTTAGGGCGCATCGGCGTGGAGCGCCGCCTGCACACGTCGGGCGAGCGCAAGTCGATGCTCGATCCCTTTCGCCCCGAGCAGCCCGAGGACGTGGAGCGGCTCGCTCGCCTGCAGGCCGAGATCCACGATGGCTTCAAGCAATGGGTGCGCGAGCGTCGCGCCGGCAAGCTCAAGACCGACGAAGCGACGCTGTTCAGCGGCGAGTTCTGGACCGCGCGGCGCGGCCTCGAGCTCGGCCTGGTCGACGGCCTCGGGGAATTGCGCAGCACGCTGCAGGCGCGGTTCGGAGCGAACGTGCACTTGCCGGTGATCGGTCCGCGCCGCCGCCTGCTGTCGCGGCTGGGCCTCGGCGCCGCCACGGAGGTCGAGAGGACGGGCATCGAGGCGATCGGCGCCGCCACGCTCGCGGCAATCGAGGAACGCCTGCACTGGCAGCGCTTCGGACTCTAGCTTCGGACTCTCTCTAAGGAGACCCCGACGATGAAGCTTCTCCAACCGGTGGACCCCGCCGATCTCGCAGCCATCAAGAAATGGTTCGAAACCCTGGCCGTATGCTGCCGCGCCGTCGACTACGAGGCGGCCCGCCCGATCTTCGCCGACGACATGATCGCCTTCGGCACCTTCACCGATTTCATGATCGGCCGCGACCTCGCCGAGCACAAGCAGTGGCGCAACGTCTGGGGCACGATCCGCAACTTCCGCTACGACCTCGACAAGGTCGAAGCCATCGTCTCGGGCGACCGGTTGATGGCGGCCGGCATGGGCATCTGGCAGTCCGACGGCTTCCATCCCAACGGCGACCGCTTCGACCGCCCCGGCCGCACCACGGTGACCTTGGCGCGCAGCTGCGTCGGCGACCCGTTCGTCGCGACGCACACCCACATGTCCCTGTTCCGCGGCACCCCGGACCAGAGCTTCGGCAAGTTCGGGTGATTCACCTCTTGCGTCATCCCGACAGGAGCCGAGCGAAGCGAGGCGAAATGGAGGGACCTCTCTCGTCGTCACCAGATGCATGAAAGGTCCCTCCACTCCGCTTCGCTCCGGTCGGCATGACGGGTGGACTAAGCCGGATCCATCGCGCCCTTGCGCTCGACGATCAGGCCGTAGTGCTGCGGCTGGCGATGGACGGCGAAGTTGAAGGTCGTGCGCTTATAGCTCTGGCCGGCATCGAGGTCGCAGCGATAGACGATCAGCTCGTCGCCGTCGGTCGCAGCGCGGGTCACCACCTTGCCCGACGGCGCCACGATCATGCTGTCGGCGAGCGACGGCACGTTCTCCTCGCTGCCGCCCTTGGCGACGCCCACCACCCAGGTGCCGTTCTGGTAGGCGCCGGCCTGCATGGAGAGCTGGTTGTGGAAC
>JAFAKN010000714.1 GCA_019235415.1 Alphaproteobacteria bacterium | reverse complement strand
CATGCAGATGTTGAGGTAGCCGCCGCGCCGGTACTCCTGCTCGAAGGCCGCCCACCAGATCTCCAGCACGTGCTCGGGGTCCATCATGCGCTGCGCCTGGTTGTCGCTGTTGAGCCAGGTGAAGCTGAAGAACATCGCGTCGTCGATGGCGTAGTGGAACGGCAGGTTGAGCAGGGCCCTGCTGCCGTCCGGCGCGCTGACATAGTGCGGCCGATGGTCGAGCTGGTCGTGGCTGTTGTAGACGAAGCCCTCCTCCAAGAGCAGCTCGCGGGTGTGCCAGCTGCGCGTGCCCACGGGCCGACGACCGGTCAGCGTCTCGATCGCCGCGCAGGCCTTGCGCAGATGGTCGCGCTCGAGGCCGGGGTCCTTGGGAACCTGATGCTCCCACATGTGGTCGGCGATCTCGTGGCCGTGCTGCGAGGCGGTCCTCACCGCCTGCGGATAGAGCTCGCAGATGCGGCCGGGCGTGAAGATGGTGGCCTTGATAGCGTGGCTGTCGAACAGCTCGATCAGCCGCCAGATGCCGACGCGGCCGCCGAACTCGCCCTTGGCCAGCTGCATGGGCGGCTCGTTCAGCACGCGGCGCAGCAGCATGGCGTCGAAGTCGGCGGTGAAGTTCACCGCGATGCGCGCGCCGCCCGGCCAGGTGACCTTGTCGAGGACGCGATGGCAGGCCTCGTAGTCGGCCGCCTTGGCCTTGAGCGCCGCGAGGTCGCGATCGAGCGCGCTGGCGATCTCGGTCGATGTGTCCATGGCTAGCGTCCTCCCGCGACGGCGAGCGTCACGCCGGTGATGTAGTTGGCTTCGTCGGATGCGAGGTAGAGCACGGCGTTGGCCACGTCGGCCGGCACGCCGATGCGGCGCAAGGGCGTGGCGCGGATCGGCCCGTATTCGAGCTGCTCGATCTGGCGGAAGCCGGGCCCGGTGCGCTCGGTCTCGATCGGGCCGGGCGCCACGGCATTCACGGTGACGCCGGACTCCGCCAGCTCGAGGGCGACGCCGCGTGTAAATCCGTGGATGCCGGCCTTGGCGGCGGAGTAGGCCGAGTTGCCGATGTAGTAGGCAGTCCACGGCGTGCCTTCGCGCGCACCGGACGACAGGTTGATGATGCGGCCCGAGCGGCGCGCGCGCATGTGCGCCGCCGCCTCGCGCGTGCACAGAAAGGCCGAGCGCAGGTTGAGCCGGATGACGTGGTCCCAGTCCTCGACCTTGGCTTCCCAGACATGGCCCGACGTGCCGCCGCCGACGTCGTTCACCAGGATATCGAGCTTGCCGTGTGCCGCGAGCGCCGCAGCGAACAGCGCCTTCACCGGCGCCTCTTCGGTGACGTCGGCGATGACCGCCGTCGCCGGCCAGCCGCGCGACTTGATCTGCCGTTCCGTCTCGGCGAGCCCCGATGCGTCGACGTCGGCCAGGACCAGCGTCGCGCCTTCCTCTGCCAGGCGCAGTGCGATCGCGCGGCCCAACCCCATCGCCGCGCCGGTCACCAGCGCGATCTTGTCCCCTACGCGATTGCCTCTTGCGTCGCTCACCCGCTGCTCCTCCCGCTGGCTCGCCCCTTTGGCTCGTCAGCGCCGTCTAGGCAGGGTAAGCCTCCGCCTCGCCCGCCTTCAATGAACAAAGGAGCGACCGCATGGTGGAAGGGGAAGCCGTCATCGTCACCGGTGGCGCCGGCGGCATCGGCAAGGCGACCGTGCGCCGGCTGCTCGATACGGGACGCTCGGTGTTCGTGATCGACGTCGACGCGAAGGCACTGGACGCGCTGCTGGGCGACCTCGCCGCCGGCGAGCGTCTCGACGCGATCTGCGCCGACGTCCAGGACGAGCAGGCGGTGATCGGCGCCGTGGCGCGCGCGGCCACGCGGTTCGGCGACATCTACGCGCTGGTCCACGTCGCGGGTGGCGCCGGGCCGAAGCGGGCGCGCGACATCGAGGATTTTGCCCTCGCCGAGTGGCGCCACGTGATCGATCTCAACCTGACCAGCGCCTTTCTGGCAGCGCGCGCGGCCGTGCCGTTGATGCGCAAGCTGGGCCGCGGCCGCATCGTGCTGTTCTCCTCGATCATCGCCGACGGCGAGAAGGGCCCGCTCAACACGGTGACCGGCCGCCTGCCCTACGCCACCGCCAAAGCGGCCCTGCTCGGCTTCACCAAGCAGCTGGCCAAGGACCTCGCCGAAGTGAACATCACCGTGAACGCCCTGATGCCCGGCCTGATCCTGGGCGAGCAGGGCACGCGCATTCGCGATCGCTTCGACCGCCTCGCACCCGAGGAGCGCGCGGCCCTGCTCGGCGGCTATCCCGCCGGCAAGCCGGGCAGCGGCGACGACGTCGCGGCGGCGGTCGCCTATCTGTTGTCCGCGGAAGCGCGCTTCGTGTCGGGCGTCGCGCTGCCGATCGACGGCGCGTACCGCTGAGGCGCCGCCGTAGCGACGCCGGCAACCGACTTTTTGCGCCGAGCAGCACGACCACAAAGGCCGCGCCACGCAGCCGCCGATGCGAAGCCGCCGCTGTCTTGTCGTGGGCCCATGCTATCGTGACCATCGTCGCCGCGGGGGGATGCGAAGCGCCGATGATTTCCGTTGCTATCTTCTTCATATCCTTTGCCTGCCTGCTTGCCGGCGCTTGGATCGGCATGACGGTGCGGCGCATTCTGCCCGAGCATCATCTCAGTCCGGCGTCGACCGACGTCATCAAGCTGGCGACGAATCTGCTGGCTACCCTGGTGGCACTCGTCCTCAGTCTGCTGGTGTCCTCGGCCAACGCCTTCTACGGCATGATCGAGAACGAGTACCGTGGAGCGCTCGCCAATATCGTGCGGTTTGACCAGTACCTGCAGGCCTACGGTCCGGAGACCCACGACCTCCGCCGGCAGGTGCGGCAGGCCATCTTGGGCAGCTTCCGTGAGCACTGGCCCCACGACGACTTCGGCCCCGAGGATGCCGCGGTCGTAGCGAGCGTCAATCCCGTCATCGACCTGCAGAAGCGCATCCTCGACCTCGACGCCACGACACCCAGCCAGAAATGGTTCCAAGCGCAAGCGCTGCAACGGCTCAACGAGGCAGCGCGCATACGTCAACTCACATCGGGAGTCGAATCGACTCGCAGCATGCCGGTGCCGATCGTGATTGCGCTGCTGGCCGCCGCGACCGCGATCTTCGTGAGCTTCAGCCTGCTCGTGAAGCCCAATCCCACTGTGATCACAGCTCTTGCCACGGTGGCGGTCGCGGTGTCGGGCGCACTGTTCCTGATCGTCGAGTTGAACACGCCGTTCAGCGGCGTGATGCAGCTCTCCAGCGGGCCGGCTCATGCCGTGCTGACAGCGCTCGGCAAATGAGGTCTTGTCCGCCTCATGATCACGAACGGATGAGGGTGGACGCCGGCACCGGCCGTGCTCTTGCTGTCGCATCGTTCATGTTAAGTATCACACGACAATTGGTTTATCAATACTTTTGATCGGCGCTCCATTTCCTAAATGGGGTCATTGCAAAGAGAAGGAATAATCAAGCGCCAATGGCAGGGTCCTATCGCTTAACACACTATAAATTGCGATCACCACCACGGGATAGCCCCAACTTATGGTATACAAGAAAAGTGGTGTCCGAAAAATCATCGACTGCCAGCCGTGCTGCCAGACGCATCGCTCGTGTTTGTGGGCGTCGAGGGAAGCTAAAGCTTCGGTCAGCCGGTCCGGATGCGGCTCACTTGGTCAGGCCCCTTGCGCAGCGCGTCGAGGCTGGTCTGGGCTGTCACGATGCGACCCATCAAGTTGACGCGCCGAATCACCAGGCTGGTGTTTCTCGGCTCGGTATTGATCTTTTGCGACAGCGCGTTCAGGTCGTCGCGCAGTTGGGTCAGAGTCGATTCGAGCTCGACCAGCTTTCGGTGCTCTTTGGTCATCGGATGGCCGTCCGAGTCGGACTATAGCACGTCCTCCGACAGCCGGGTTACGTCGATGACGGCAGCCTACGATTGATACAATTCGCGATGTTCCGCGGCGGCGCAGCATCGCGGTCGGCCGCTTGCGACACAATCTGGTCATTGGTCTGAAAGCGCGGCCGCTCGTTTTAACTAGGGCAAATTGGAAGAAGCCGTCATTCCCGATTCCATCGATCTGGAGCGGCGCGCAGCGGCACGCCCGTCTGCTCCCTCCTCTCCTGCTCCGCGTGTCGAGCGCCGCACGGATCTCGACTGGCTGCGGATTTCGGCGTTCGGGCTCTTGATCCTGTTCCATGTCGGCATGTTCTACGTGCCGGCGCAGTGGGAGCTCAAAAGCCGGCACTTGCTGCCCTGGCTTGAAGTCGTGCTGGAATGGAGCTCGCCCTGGAGGCTGCTGGTGCTGTTCGCGGTCTCGGGGGCGGCGACCTCTTTCATGCTGCGGCGCCTCAAGCCCGGCCAGCTGTTCGCCTCACGCACCGCGTACCTGCTGCCGCCCTTGGTGTTCGCCTCCCTGGTGGTGAACGCGCCGCAAGTCTATCTTGAGGTCGTCCAGCAGTACGGCTTCGTCGGCAGCTTCGGGCACTTCCTGTCGTACTATTACACGGGCGGCTTCTGCCACGACGGCCATTGCCACCAGATGCCCCACTGGGAGCACATGTGGTTCGTGGCCTACCTCTGGATCTACACGAGCGTGCTCGCGGTCCTGCTGGCCCTGCGGCCGGACCTGCCGGCGGCAATCGACAGATTGGGCCGACGGCTTTTGGAGGGCGCCGGCCTGCTGGTGCTGCCGGCGGTCGGGTTGGCACTGGCGCGTATCGGTCTCGGCCACTTCTTCCCCGAAACCCACGGCCTCGTCGACGACTGGTACCTGCACGCGACGTTCTTCGCGCTGTTCCTGTTCGGCTTCGTGTTCCTCGGCGATCCGCGCATCATGCGCGGCTTCGAGCGGCTGAGCTGGCTTGCGCTGGCGATCGGGATGGCCGCCTACGCCTCGCGCTCGGCCTATGTCTGGCATTACCGCAACGGGGGTACGATCCCGATTGCGCTGAAGGTGGCCATGGCCTTCGTCTATGGCTTCGACCAATGGGCCTGGCTGGTGGCGGCGTTCGGCTTCGCCTCGCGCTGGCTCAGCCATCGCGACGGCCCGGCGCGGCGCTACCTCACCGAAGCCGTCTTCCCCTTTTATATCATCCATCAGACGGCGATCGTCGTGGTGGCCTGGGAGATCTCCAAGCTCCGCCTGCCGATCGGGCTCGAGGCCGCGGTGATCATCCTGGGCTGCGTGCTGAGCTGCCTCGCAACCTACGAGCTGGCGCGGCGCGTCGAATGGCTGCGCCCCTGGTTGGGGCTGAAGCCCACGCGGAGCGAGGCGCCCCGCTCCGCCTCCGGGGTTCCGACCCGAACGACACCCTCCTGGCCCTGATCGCAGTCCCGGCCGCTTGGGTACGCTTGAAGCCGATCCTTGCCACAATGTTGCCAAGGCTGCGGAACAACGTTCCGAAATACAAAAATATGTTTCAGGGAGGGTGTTATCATGAGCGTTGCCAGTGTCCTCTCTGGCCCGTTGCCGGAGGCCGAGCACCGTGCGCAGCTTCGCAAGGCAGTCATCGCCAGCACGGTCGGCACAACCATCGAGTGGTACGACTTTCTGCTCTACAGCACGGTGACCGGCCTGGTCTTCGGCAAGCTGTTCTTCCCCCACTCGGATCCGCTTACCGGCGTGCTGGAAGCGTTTGCCATCTATACGGTCGGGTTCATCGCGCGGCCCATCGGGGCGGCGATCTTCGGCCACTTCGGCGACCGCATCGGGCGCAAGGCAACCCTGATCGCGACCCTGTTGATCACCGGGCTCGCCACCTTCGCGGTCGGTCTGGTGCCGACCTACGAATCGATCGGCATCTGGGGCGCCGTGGTGCTCACGATCATCCGCTTCATCCAGGGATTAGGTGTCGGCGGCGAATGGGGCGGCTCGGTGCTGCTGGCGATGGAATGGGCGCGCACCAACAAGCATCGCGGCTTCATCGCCTCGTGGCCGCAGCTCGGCGGACCGGCCGGACTCCTGCTGGCGAACGTCGCCGTGCTGGTGTTCAGCCAAGTCTCCGGCGATCAGTTCCTGGTCTGGGGCTGGCGCATCCCGTTCCTCTTCAGCATCGTGATGGTCGCGATCGGGCTGTACATCCGGCTCGGCATCCTCGAGACCCCGGCGTTCCGCCGGCTGGTCGCGGAGAACCGCATCGAGCGCGTGCCGGTGATCGAGGTGATCAAGCGCCAGCCGCGCTCAATCATCCTGTCGGCGCTGGCGCGCATGGCCGAGCAGGCGCCGGCCTACATCTACCTGGCCTTCGTGTTCGCCTACGGCACCCAGGTGCTGCACGCCGAGCGCGACTTCCTGCTGATGTCGCTGATCTGCGCCGGCGTCGTGTCGTTCGTGACCATCCCCTTGGCCGGCCACCTCTCCGACCGCTTCGGGCGCAAGCGCGTCTACCTGATCGGCTCGGTGCTGACCGGCATCTTCGGCTTCGTCTATTTCGCGATGCTGAACACCATGGTGCCGGCCTG
>JAFAKN010000033.1 GCA_019235415.1 Alphaproteobacteria bacterium | reverse complement strand
CAGACCGCAAATCGAGTGCCTCTCGGAACACTCGGGCCTTGTGCCGACCTCGCGGATGTAAGGGATTGAGACAGTATTCCTCGATCTTGCGAATACCGAGAATCGCGTCGTCACCGCGCGGAAGACGCGTCGTCATCGCGCCAGAATGGCTTCACGTCGTTGCGCCGCAACCGCGTCCGCCCACGCAGCGCGCTCGTCAGAACATGTCCGGCGTGATGACGTTTTGCGGCCGCGGCCCGACCAGGGCGGCGCGCATGGTTTCCGCCGCCTTGATCCTGGTGTCGTCCCACGCCTCGGGCGTGAAGAAGGCCGAGTGCGGCGTGATGATCAGCCGGCCCTCGCACCACGGCTCCCGGGCACGATAGGCGCGCAACAGCTCGGGGACGGGCTCGACCGGCGGCTCCACGGGCAGGACGTCGAGCCCGACACCGGCGAGATGGCCGCGCTTCAGGAGATCGGCGAGCGCGTCGACGTCGACGATCGGCCCGCGCGCGGTGTTCACCACGACGCCGCCCCTGGGCATGCGCTCCAGCATGCGGCGCGAGATCATGCCGCGCGTCTCGGGGGAGAGCGGCGCGTGGATCGACAGCGTGTCGGTCTGCTCCATCAGCGCCTCGAGCGAGAGCACCCGCTCGACCCCGACGCCGAGCTCGGTGCCGTTCGGCATGTACGGGTCGTAGGCGACGACGCGGAACTGGAACGCCTTGGCGCGCAAGGCCGCCGCCGTGCCGATGCGGCCGAGCCCCACGATACCGAAGGTCTGCACGCCGTTGCGCCGCAGCAGCGGGTCGCGCACGTAGCGCCAGGGCGCCGGCTGCGGCCGCCGCTGCGACTCGAGATGCAGCGCAATGCCGCGGCGCAGCGACAGGGCGAGTGCCAGCGCATGGTCGGCGACCTCGGTCGTGCCGTAGTCCGGCACGTTGCACACCATCACCTTGCGCTTGCCGGCCGCCGTGCGATCGATCTTGTCGTAGCCTACACCCATGCGCACGACGCAAGCGAGCTTGGGGAACTTGGCGAAGTGTTCGTCGGTCACCGCGTGACGCATTACCATCAGGCCGTCGATCTCGGTGCAGTCGCCCTCCTCGAGCTGCGACAGGTTGTCGACGTTGCGCCACACCACGCGCACGTCGGACCCGAACACCGCGCGCTCGACCTTGTCGTCGTCGTACAGCTTCTCCGCATACAGCACCGTCTTGACCATCGCTTGTGCATCTCCTCCGTGACCGGGCGCATCCTAGCAGGCACTGGCTCCATCTCCAGACACGCGACAGCGGCGCAGCAAGCGCATGCCGGTGCTGGAGCGGGAGCGCATGGTGGGCATCATCAGTCGACCGAAGCATCGCAAATCCCTGGCGACGCTCCTGCCCCGCCCGCCGGCGCCAGGTCTGCGCCCGGCTGCTGGCCGAGATTGACAAGCTCGACTGGCGTAAAGGCCGTGCGCGATGCGCTGGCGCGTGCGCAGCGTTGGCTTGCATTGCTACTGAACACCAAGCCACTGCAGTTACGATGAACTTCAACGCAACTGAAAAAGCGGTCTATTTGCATTTGATCGTTGCCGTGGATCGGCAGGTCAGGCACCGTGCGGCCGCCACTTGGGGGGCCCATCTTGAGAAGGCTGTTGGATTGGCTTCGATTCGAACGCCGTGTCGATCGTCACGACGACAGAGTCGAAGCGCGGCCGGTCGGAGACCCGGGCGGGTCGCTCGAAAGCGTGCTACGGATCGATGAAGCCGTTGAAGCAAGCCGCGCGACGGAGCCTGCGGAAACGCCGGCGCGTTTCTCCGGAACAGCCCGACAGTCGCCTGACGACCCAGCGCAGGGACCGACGGCAGCAGGGGCTGTTGCAATGGTTGCGAGCGCCCCCTCGGCGGGTGGATCGCCACGAGAATCGCAGCAGCGGCCCCGCCGCAGCCCGCGAGCCGGTGAGCAATGGCTCTATGTCGAAGCTTCCGATGTCGATGTTGCGTCCGTCGTCCGCGCAATCGATGGCGTGCAGAAGATAACGCGAGAAGGCGGAGGTCTCTGGAAAGTCGTCGTCGATAGAGACATCAATGCTGAGACGGCGCGAAACATCATCGCCAAAGGTGGCGCGCTGAGGTTGCTGCTCAGCACGCCGTACCTTGCCAAGCTGGGCCTTGCCGACGAGAACAACTAGGCATCTCGGCGCGACCTATCCCTATCGCGAGACAAATCTACGATTGAATGAGGAGCTGAAGGCGGTGCGGAACTGAGGTCCGCAGCGCGAGCTGTCGTTCGTGCGGTATCGAACACCAAAACCAACTGAATTCTCGAGGGGGATGCAATCGAGGTTACAGACGTACTGTAAACAACGGTGGGAACTGGTCCTCCGTCGGAGCTCGGTTCAATGGATGTTTCGTTCGCCCATGCATCTGTTGCAAACTTCTTGCGAGCCTACTTGGGACACAGC
The DNA here is from genome assembly GCA_019235415.1 of Alphaproteobacteria bacterium. Lineage (GTDB taxonomy): Bacteria > Pseudomonadota > Alphaproteobacteria > Reyranellales > Reyranellaceae > Reyranella. The sequence goes on along the minus strand of JAFAKN010000033.1, from coordinate 2,496 downwards.
GGCTACGCGAAAATGCTCGGCTTGCCCCTTCGACCGCCCACTCGTGAGATGCTCCAACGTTGGCCGAATGCCCGGTGTTTTCGCGCCATTTCGCGACGTCCCGCGTCTCGTATCGGCCGCCTGCTAGGTCGGATGGAAACCATCGTCCTGGTGGTGAGCGACGATACGCTGAGCGAGGTGATCATCACGCAACGGCGCTCGTGGTGGCTGGGCGGAAATGTGCTCCTCCGCCGGCAACTGCGCCTATCCGACGACTTGCATCGCTGGAAAATTCAGCCTGAAAGCCGGGCCCAGTCGATCTCGGCCCAGGCCAGCCTAAGCCTCTAAGGACAACCGAGGTCTCACGGGGCATTGGACGACGCCTTGTCGGCAAGGTGACCGAGCCCGGCGAGGTGCGGCTCGTGCTCCGCGCCTCGACCGCCGCCGTGCTTCGGTAGGCTTGGGCCGGAGCGCCAGCAGCAGTGCGGATACGGTAGACCTAGATGTCGGTTTATGCTACCAAAGCGTGTGTCCGTCGGTGAGAATGTCCGGGCGTGGCAGTCCATCTTTCGGACCTCACCGGAGATGTCGCGACAGGACCCCATAGAGATGGGGGAGCGCAATGGCCAAGAACATCGTGTTTTGCGCCGACGGGACTTGGAATGGCCCGGGCAGCACCGACGCCGACCACACCAACGTGGTCACCACCAACGTCTTCAAGCTGTTCCTCAACCTCGCCGGCAAGGACGCGCCGGATTCGATCCTGCTCGCCAAGGAGCAGGAGCGCGTTCTGACGGCCGATGACGGCACGGTGAGCCAGGCGGCAAAGTACATCCACGGCGTCGGCGACTCCGACAATTATCTCGTGAAGCTGCTCGGCGGATCGGTGGGCGCGGGCGTGATCACGCGCATCGTCCGCGGCTACACCTTCATCTCGAGGAACTACGCGCCCGGCGACAGGATCTACATCGTCGGCTTCAGTCGCGGCGCCTACACGGCGCGCGCCTTGGGCGGAATGATTGCCGCTCAAGGCCTGCTCGATGCGAAGCTGCACCTGGCCAACAGGGAGCGTGCCTATCTGCTCGGGACTGCCGCCTGGTATGCGTACCGCCGGGCGGCCCTGGCAGCGAATTCCGACTGGCTGGGCAAGCTCGAGGAAATCGCCATGGAGCTTCCCGGGCTCGTGACCAAGCTGCCCGTCGACGCCTTTGTTCCGGTTCCCATCGCGGCGATTGCAGTATGGGACACGGTCGGGGCGTTGGGCATCCCGGACTATTTGCGCCACACGCAGCATATCGATTCCTTCAAGTTCGCGGACACCAAGCTCAGCCCGAAGGTTGCCCACGGTGTTCATGCGGTCGCGATCGACGAGCAGCGCCTGGATTTCGTGCCGACGCTGTGGGATCCCGAGCCGCGAATAGTTCAGGCGTTGTTTCCCGGCGCGCACGCCGATGTCGGCGGCGGATATCCGACGACGAATGGCGAAAGCGGCCTGTCGGACCGGACCTTGGCCTGGATGACAAAGCGTCTCGCCGACCTTGGGGTGCTCTTCTCGGCGTCGCCGGCGATCGTCCCCAAGCCTGACGCCGGCGGTTGTGCCCATCAGCCCTGGACAAAGATGCCCTGGACGGCGTTGCCGCGAAAGGAGCGCTTCTTCCCGTCCGGCCTCTCGCTGGCTCAATCGGTGCTCGATCGCCTCGCAGCGGCGTCGGTCCTGGCCGATCCGGGATTGCTCCCCGCCGGCCCCTATGTTCCCGCCAATCTGGCCAACTACCTGACCGACCGGAAGGCCACGCCGGGCATCGCAGTTTTGCCCGACTGATGCGCGGGCGAAAGCGAAGCGCGCGCCGCCGCGTCCGCCCGGTCGCGCCGCCGCAGTTGGCGCAGCGACAGCGCATGCAGCAGGATCGAGCCTGGCACCACGAACGCGGGAGTCAATACATTGGGATAACCGTCCAGGCCGATGCTCGGGCCATTCGGCACGATCAGCTGGAACGGGCCGGGCGAGATGATCATTCCCAAGGTGATCGCAACCGCAAGGTCGGCGAGGCCGAAGACGTTCCATAGGATCGCGGCTTTCCGCCCCTCGGCCGTGCCGGTCGCCAAGGCGATCGCCGCCGGCACGGCGAACAAGCCGGTCAGCACATCGCCGGTTCCCGCCGGCAACGCCCACAGGCCGGGCAGCAGCCCACGCAGCCAGTACGCCAGCCATTGGCTGCCGAACACGCGGTAAAGCTGAAGAGCGACGAGCCACGTCGTCGGCATCGCATCCACGAGCTGTCCCACCCTTTTCGACAACAGCAACAGCGGAGCGCCGATGATAACCGGCAGGAAGATCGCCAATGGCAGCAACGGTAAGCGGGAAACGCCCGCGCGGAAGACGCCATCGATGGCCGCGGTCCAGGCGCCAGCGGCCCAAAGCGTGAGCGGGATCATGATCGCCAGCCAGGTCGTGCGACGTTGGCCGGGAGCGAGGTCGGTGCGTTCAAGGCCGAGCCACAAGCCGAGCGCAACGAG
>JAFAKN010000032.1 GCA_019235415.1 Alphaproteobacteria bacterium | reverse complement strand
CCGCAGCCGGCGCCCTGGCGCTACGTGCGCGACCCGCTGCTGCGGCGCAACGGCGTGCAGACCTTCGGTATCGTGGGGCTCGGCCGCATCGGCACGGCGGCGGCCTTGCGCGCCAAGGCGTTCCAGTTCCGCGTCGTCGCCTACGATCCGTATATGCCGAACGGCACCGAGCTCGGCGTCGGGGTCGAGCGCGTGGGCTCGCTCGAGGCGCTGATGGAGCAGACCGACACGCTGTCGATCCACGCGCCGCTGACGCCGGAGACGAAAGGCATGATCTCGCGCGCCATGCTGGAGCGCATGCCCAAGGGCGGCGTGGTGGTGAACACCGCGCGCGGGCCGATCGTCGACGTCGACGCGGTGGCCGAGCTTTTAAAGCGCGGGCATCTCGCCGGCGTCGGGCTCGACGTCCTTCCCGTCGAGCCGCCGGTCGAGCCGATCCCCGAGCTGCTGCGCGCCTACCGCGCCCGCGAGCCGTGGTGCGAGGGGCGGCTGATCATCACGCCGCACTCGGCGTTCTTCACCCCCGAGGCCTGGGACGACACAAGGCTCAAGGCAGCGGAGACCATGCGCGCCGCCCTGGTCGGACCGCGGCCACAGAACGTCATCACGCCGGAGATGTTTTAGGGACGAAACTGGGAGCGAAATGACCGCATCCGATGGCCGGGGTGCCTCGGCAGGGGACTCCGCGGCTAAAAGGGCTGGCGGGTGTCTGCTGGTGTTTCAGTTCTTGGTGCTCCTGCGCGAAGCCAGGGTACCGCTGTTCGTCGGCGGCTTCTACGTCGAAGGGCTGCGGGTCGGGGCCCGGGCACCGCTGTCGGTCCTGCATCTTGGACGTTTCCTGATCAACGGCGCGTTCGTCGTCGTCGTCGGCTATGCGATCGCGTTGATGGCGGGATGACGCAGGACGTTCGTGCGCTGCTTCAAGGTCGAAATGGCGTTCTTCATGGTTCCTCCGTTCATCGAGATCGGCTGGATCGCCGTCGCACCGTGGTCCCGCCCGCCGATTGTTTCACTTCCTGTTTTGTTGCCGGTTGGCCTGTCGCTGGCGCTCGGCGCGGTGTGGTGGCTCTATGTCGAGAGATCGAGGCGGGTGCAGGTCACGTTCGTGGCATGAGTCTCGCCAAGCCGTGGCGTCGGCGTTGGCGCCGTGCCAAATTAATCGGGCCAATTCTGCAGGAGATCAGCATGCGAACGATGGTGCTGGGCGCACTTTTAGCCATCGCCCTGGTCGCGAACGCCAACGCGGCGATCAAGGAAGAACCCGTAACCTATTCCGATGGCGAGACCACCCTGAAGGGCTTCGTCGTCTATGACGACGCCGTCCAGGGCAAGCGGCCCGGCATCGTCATGGTGCACGAATGGTGGGGCATCACCCCGCACACCCACAACGAGGCGAAGAAGTTCGCCCAGCAGGGCTACACGGCCTTCATTGCCGATATGTTCGGCGACGCCAAGACCGCCGACAACCCGAAGGACGCCGGCGCGCTCTCCGGTTCGGTGATGAAGAACGAGCCTGTGATGGAGAAACGCTTCAACGCCGCCAAGGACCAGCTCGCCAAGCAGGCCTCGGTCGATCCCACGCGCATCGGCGCCGTCGGCTACTGCTTCGGTGGCGCGGTCGTGCTGAACATGGCGCGGGCCGGCGCTCCGCTCGCCGCCGTCGCGGGCTTCCACGCCTCGCTCGGCCTCAATACGCCGGCGCCGGCACCGGGAACCGTCAAGGCCAAGGTCCTCATCCTGAACGGCGCCGACGATCCGTTCGTGAAGCGCGAGCAGTACGAGGCGCTCAAGAAGGATTTCGACGCCGCGAAGGTCGACTATCGGATCATCGAGTATCCCGGCGCGGTGCACGCCTTCACCAATCCCGAAGCCACCGAGCTCGGCAAGAAGTTCAACCTGCCGCTCAAGTACGACGCCAAGGCCGATCAGGAATCCAAGGCGGAGGCGGCCAAGTTCTTCGCGACGAACCTTCAGAAGTAGAAACGATCTTATCCAGAAGAATGGCGCTGGGTGCGCGCCACTCCAGTGGCGCGGTCTTCCACCGTCTCGACAATGACGCGCGACTGGAGTCGCGCGCCCCCAGCAGACGCCTCCCGCCTGACGAAAACGGCGCGTTGATCCTGAAACCCGCCACACATACCGTGACGGGAAACGAGGAAGCGCCATGGAATACCGTCAATTCGGCGGCACCGGCGTAAAGGTTTCCGCCATCGGCTTCGGCTGCTGGGAAATCAGCGGGACCTACGGTCCGATCGACGCGGCCCAGTTCGAGCAGGCGGTGCATCGAGCGCTCGACGCCGGGATCGATTGTTTCGATACCGCCGAAGCATACGGTATGGGGATCTCCGAACGGGCGCTGGCGCGCGCTCTGGGTTCTCGCCGGCAAGAGGTTTGTCTGGTGACCAAGGTCGGCGTCGGCTATCCCGATGCGCCCAATCGCCGGGACAGCAGCCGCGCACGGATCATGGCGTCGCTGGAACAAAGCCTGCGCAACCTCGAGACCGATCACGTCGACGTCTATCTGGTGCACTGGCCTGACTCGAACACGCCGTTCGAGGAGACCATGCGGGTGCTCGACGACATCGTGGCGCAAGGCAAGGCGCGCGCCATCGGCGTGTCCAACTTCCGGCTGGCGCAGCTGGAAGCCTGCATGAAGCTCCGGCGCATCGACGTGGTGCAGTACGGCTGGAACATGTTCGATCGACGGATGCAGCGCGAGATCTTCCCGTGGTGCACCGCCAACGGCGTCGCCGTGATGGCTTACGGCTCGCTGGCCTACGGGCTGCTGAGCGGCACCTTCCACGACGACATGGTATTCGACGAAGCTGACTGGCGGTCCAAGCGCGGCGTGCTGGGCGGGCTCAACCTGTTCCGTACCATGTTCGGCCCGGATCATTTCGGGCGCAACCTGCGCGCAGTCGAGGAGGTCAAGGCGCTGGCGGCCAAGTACGGCAAGACACTGCCGCAATTCGCCTTGCGTTGGACGCTGAGCCAACCCGCCGTGCACACCGCGCTGGTCGGGTTCCGGCGGCCCGCCGAGGTCGAGGAAAATCTCGGCGCGCTCGGTTTCACGATCTCGGCCGAGGACATGGCCGCAGTCGACGCGATCTTCACCCGCAACGACGTCGTGACCGAGCCAACCGGCTGGCTGGAGGACGATTTGGCAGCCTGAGGCGGTCACCAGCAATCGATGCCATGAATCGAGGGAGGAAGCACCATGCCGGTTCAACGCTTTGCACCCATGACCAAAGACTTCGCCACGTTCGATTGCGATGCGCATGTCACCGAACCGCCGCTGATCTGGGAGCGTGCCGCCGAATATCTCACGCACGACGAGCTTGTAGCGCTGAAATCGACCATCTGGTGGGACGAGGAAAGCCGGCAGCTGATCGTGCACGGCCGCGCCGGCGTCGGCATCGGCTCGCCGCGCCGCGGCGGCATTCCCGGCACCATGCGGGTGATCTCCAACGCCGGGCCGGGCGTGAAGCACGACATCCAGCGCGCGCTGAACGTGCGCAATCTCAACGCCAAGACCGCGCTGACACAGGAGCAGGTCGGCTACATCGACTATGCCGGGTCCTACGAGCCGGAGCCCCGGCTGCGCGACATGGACGTGCAGGGGATCGATCAGGTGATGATCATCCCGACCGACATCGACACCTATCCCTGGCTTTTAGACGCGGTAGGCGGCAAGGCCTTCTGCAAGGCTTATAACCAGTGGGCCTACGAGTACACGAAGGCCGATCCGAACCGGTTGTTCTTCGCGGCGCTGCTGCCGATGCAGAACCCGCAATTCGCCGTGCAGGAAGTGTATCGCGTGGCCGCGCTGGGCTGCCGCGTCGCGCTGGTGCGGCCGACCGATGCAATGGGCAATTACCCGTTGCAGCCGAAATACGAGCCGGTGTGGAAGGCGCTGGAAGAGACCGGCATGGTCTACGGCATGCATCCGTTCCCGGCGGGCACCCGGCTGCAGCCGCCGGGCTACAGCGAGCAGTATTCCGGCGCCGAGCTGATCCGGCGCACCATGTCGGCGTCCGGCGTGCCGCACTCCTTCCTGACCAACGTGCAGAACTTCCAGTCGGAAGCCGCGCTCTGGGTGACCACGGCGCTGATGACCGGGCTGTTCGAGCGGCGCCCGAAGATGATGGCGGCGGTGTTCGAGGCGTCGTCGACGTGGCTGAGCTTCCTCCTCGACGAATGCGACAAGGCGTACCGGCTGTATCGCAACGAGCGCAGCCTGCCGCCCTTGAAGAAGCTGCCGAGCGAGACTTTCTTCGAGCACTGCATGACGGGCTTCGAAGGCGACGAGGCGCCGCCGCCCCGGTTCCCCGAGTTCTATGGCGACATCCTGATCTGGTCGTCGGACGTCTATCATCACGACGGCGACGACGCCTGGCGGGCGATGGAGACGATGCAGAAGTTCGACCTGCCGGTCGACAGCATGGCGAAGTTTTTGGGCGGCAACGCGCGGCGGCTCTATCGTATCGATGCGCCGAAGAAGTTCATCCGCGAGCGGGTCACCGAGATCGAGCGGCCGAACTGGTGGCCGACCGACGAAGAGGTCAAGGCGGCGCTCGCCGCCGACGCCTCCGTGACCCGCTGGTGAAGGAGGCAGGCACCATGGCCCATTTCACCGTCTTCGACAGCGACTCCCACGTCGTCGAGCCAACCGAGCTTTGGGAGAAGTATCTCGACCCGGACTACCGCGTGCTCGGAAAGCGGGCGTTGTGGCGTCACCACGGCGAGACCAATGCGTACCTGAAGGTCGATGGCGAGGTGGTGCGCGACACGATGAATCCCAACATCCCGCGGCATGCGATCTGGCGGCCGGGGATGACCTGGGACGACGTCGGCGCGCTCGACGCCGAGGTTCGGCATGCGATGAATCCGGGCGCGTACGATCCGCGCGCGCGGCTTGGCGACATGGACAAAATGGGCGTCGATCAGGCGTTCCTCTATCCGACCTGGTTCGCGGAAGGCTTTCCGCTGATCCGCGACCCCGACACCGCAAACGCGCTGGCGCAGGCCTACAACGACTGGATTGCCGATTTCTGCGCCGCCGATCCGCGCCGGCTGTTCGCGGCGGCGATGCTACCTTTGCAGGACATGGACCTCGCCCTCGCCGAACTGCGCCGCGTCGCGGGCAATCCATCGTTCCGCGGCGTCTTCATCCGGCCGATGTTCGTCCGCGACGGTTATCTTACTGATCCGTACTACAATCCGCTGTGGGCCGAGATCGAACGGCTCGGCCTGGTCGCAGCGGTGCATCCGACGCCCGGGCTGTGGAACCCGGAATGGACCTCGCATGGGCCGTTCGCCGAGAAGGTGAAGAACCGGTCCGGTCAGGCACCGTTGCCCGCCGGCGGCGGCGGGCCGTTCTCCGGCGGCGGCGCAGGGCTTGCCAGCACCACGTTCTTCTCCGCCTTCCCGCAGCTCGGCCATCCGATGGCGCCGATCCTGTCGGGCTGGCTCGACAATCACATGTTCGTCGCATCGGTGCTGATCGGCTTCACGGTCATGCAGCGCTTCCCCCGCATGAAGGTCGTGATGGCGCACGGCAAGGCGTCGTGGATGGAGGAGGTGCTGGAGAAGATGGAAGCGTCGGTGCGGGTCATTCCG
>JAFAKN010000765.1 GCA_019235415.1 Alphaproteobacteria bacterium | reverse complement strand
GGTCCGGGCCTGCCCGAGGGCGTCAACAAGGGCTTCTATGTTCGCCCGACCGTATTCGCCGACGTGACCAACGACATGACGATCGCCCGCGAGGAGATTTTAGGACCGGTGATCACCATCCTCGGGGCCAAGGACGAAGCTGAAGCGCTCGAGATCGCCAACGACACGCCCTACGGCCTCGCCGGCTACGTCTCCGCCGGGTCGGTCGAAAGCGCCAAGCGGGTCGCCCGGCAGATCCGCGCCGGCATGGTCAACCTCAACGGCGTTCCGAACGAGCGCACCGCCCCGTTCGGCGGCTACAAGCAGTCCGGCAACGGCCGCGAGTGGGGCAAGTACGGCATGGAGGACTTCCTCGAGGTGAAGGCGATCGCCGGCGCCTAGGAGGCTCAACCTCCTTCTTCACTCATTACCGCTCCGCCGGCGAGGATTGCTGGTGATGGGGCATCGCTTTGGCCCGAGCTACGTTGTCATCCTGAGCGAAAGCGAGGGACCTTTCCTGCGGCCTCAAAGGTCCCTCGCTCACGCTCGGGATGACAGTAGTGAATCGCGCCCAAGGCGGTGATGAGGCATCGCCTTGGCCCGAGCTACCTGACAGCGGTGAATCGCGCTCGAGGCGTCACGGGGCATCGCCTTGGCCTTGATGGCATGACTCCTGCGAGACTGCCGGCATGCCCAAACCTTTTCATCTCGCCTGGTTTCTAGGCCAGAGCTTTGCTTCCAAGAACTGGCGCTCGATGTGGGCCGGCAGTGCCTCCGACGTGCGGCGCTGGATGATGCCCGACATCTTCATCGACCTTGCCAAGGGGATGGAGCGCGCGTGCATGGATTACATGATCATCGAGGACTCCTCGAACGTTCCCTATACCTACAAGGGCAATCACGACACCTATCTGCAATACGCTCAGGGCAGTCCCAAGCTCGACCCTCCGGTCCTCGTGCCATGGCTCGCGCAGGCGACGCAACATCTCGGCCTCGTGCCGACGCTGTCGGTGTCGGAATACCCGCCGTACCTGCTGGCGCGTCTCGTCAATTCGCTGGACCATGTCACCGAGGGCCGCATCGGCTGGAACTGCGTCACCGGCAGCAACGATGGCACCGCGCAAAACTATGGCCACGACAAGCACCGGCCGCACGACGAGCGCTACGAGGTCGCCGACGAATTCGCCGACGTCGTCACCAGGCTGTGGGAGGCCTGGGACGAGGACGCGGTGGTGCTCGATCCCGCCATTCCGATGTTCGCCGACGGCAAGAAGGTCCGGCCGATCAACCACGAGGGCAAGTACTTCAAGGTGCGCGGGCCGATCAATGCGCCACGCTCGCCCCAGGGAAGAGTGCCGATCGTGCAGGCCGGCGGCTCGCCGGCGGGCAAGAAGTTCGCGTCGAAGTGGGCCGACACCATCATCACGGAAGGCAGCGACATCGAGCGCATGAAGGAGTATCGCCAGGAGGTGCGCCGCAACGCGGCCGCGATCGGCCGCAATCCGGACGACATCAAGGTCCTGTTTCTCTGCTCTCCGATCGTCGACACGACGATGGAGGCGGCGCTCGAGCGGCGCCGGTTGCAGCAGGAGGACTCGCTGAAGTACGTCGACATGCAGCTCTCCGGAATGTCGCGGTTGACCGGCATCGACTTCTCCAGGTTCGATCTCGACGAGCCGCTGCCGCTCACGCTCACGACCAATGGCCACCAGTCCTCGCTTGCCAGGTGGCTCGGCAAGCCTCTGCGCGAGATCGTGCGCACCTACGCCAGCAAGGGCAGTCTCGACTACACCGGCACGCCCGATCACGTGGCAGGGTTGCTGCAGGACGTCATGGAGGAGGTGGGCGGCGACGGCTTTCTGATATCCAATACCGCGATCGACCGTCGCTATGTGATGGAAGTCTGCGACGGGCTGGTGCCCGAGTTGCAGCGCCGCGGCCTGACCCGCAAGGCCTACGCGCACAAGCATCTCGCCGACAACTTGAAAGAGTTCTGAGGCTCGCGGAACGCCGCACGTTCAGCGAGAAGCTGAAGCGCTGTGCTCGGCGGGATTGCGCAATTTTATTGCGAGGGTTGTCCTGAACGGGCGCTACGACGATCGGGCAGCGCCCAGGCGCCGCGCGCCACCGTAATCAGGGTTGGCTTCCTCGCCATTGTTTCGTATCGCTCGCCCGCACGCGACCCTTCGAGGAAAGCCGCCAAATGCCAGTGACCCGCCGCGTCCTGATCGCGACCGCAACTCTCGCCGCTGCCGGTTCGGCTGCCGCACAAACGCAAGGAAAAGTCATGACGACCGAGACCGGCCTGAAATACATCGACACCACCGTCGGTACCGGCGCGAGCCCCAAGAGCGGCCAGACATGTGTCATGCACTACACCGGCTGGCTCTCCGACGGGGGCGAGAGAGGCAAAAAATTCGATTCCTCCGTCGACCGCGGCGAACCCTTCGAGTTCCCCATCGGCATGAAGCGCGTCATCGCCGGCTGGGATGAGGGCGTCGCCACCATGAAGGTCGGCGGCAAGCGAACGCTGATCATCCCGCCGCAGCTCGGTTACGGCGAGCGCGGCGCCGGCGGGGTCATTCCGCCCAACGCCACGCTGATCTTCGACGTCGAGCTGCTGGCGATCAAGTAAGCGAGTGGTTGAGGCCAGGGTGGCGAACTGACGTCCCGATAAAGGGCAGGGCATTCGCATATAAAATCCCGTCATCCCGACCGGAGCCTTGCGCAGCAAGGCGAAGCGGAGGGACCTGTTTTGTTGCTGCATCAACAAAAACAGGTCCCTCGACTACGCCGCCCTTCGGGCGGCTCCGCTCGGGATGACGGGCAAATTGGCCACATGCGATTGCCCTGCGATCGAGGGCGAGATCGACGCGCTCGCGCCGCGACGGCTTGTACGGTCGATGCCAGCATCATCCGCGCGGCCTTCTCGCCGATCATGATCGACGGCGCCTTGGTGTTTCCCGAAGTCAGCGTCGGCATGATCGAGGCATCGGCGACGCGCAGGCCCGCCAGGGTAAGCGCGAAGGCGAGCGCTGGATCCGTGTTGCATATTCTGCCCATATTGCCTATCCTGCTCAGGAGGAGGACGAGTTGTGAGCGCATTGAGGCCATCTCATCTTACGCGGGCCGCTTTGACCAAGGCGATCGAGAGCAAGGTCGAGCGCATGGCACTGAACGAGCTCGTCGAACTGGCGTCGACGCTGAAGGTCGCCGTGCCGACTGCTGCGAAGGCAATACGTCGACGAGGGCAGAAGTCCATTTTGCGACCGACGCGTCCCGAAGGTCGCGTGCTCCAGGGCAGTGGCGTTGGTCCTGTCGTCTCAGCCGCCGAAGGCCGCAGGCTTCTAGATGCGATCACCATCGACAATGAAGCGGCTGACTGGGCCGAGAGCGAGCTCGTCGGGGCTGGAGAGCTTGTCCAGCGGCTCGGCATCGCGCGGGGCACCCTGGACAACTGGCGCAAGGCCGGAAAGATCATTGCCCTGCGCAAGGGCCTGCGGAACTTCGTCTATCCAATTCGGCAGTTCGATCGACGGCGGCCCGTGGACGGTCTCGACCAGGTGGCGGAGCACTTCGCCTCAGCTGAGGAGACCTGGGAGTGGTTGGTTGCGCCCAATCGGATGACGGACGGCAAAGCGCCGATCGATGTCCTGCATGCCGGCGACGTTCGCGGCGTCGTGAGCGCGGCGGCAGGAGCCTTTGACTACGCGTGAAGCTCGTCCCGTCCAAACTCCGTGAACGGGTGATCGCCGCGCGTCTCTCAGACTGGCCCCGCATCTTGCCCACCAAGCACCGGGCGACGCCTGCTGGCGCGGGGTTAGGCTCCAGCCGATACTCCAGTCCGTCCGACGCCTTCCGCGTGCTCTACGCGGCGGACAACTTCCCCACCGCATTCGCCGAGGCGGTGGTGCGCGACCGCTTCGAGGGCAAATCGCGCCGCTACCTCTATCGGCCGCATCTGGAGCAGGTATGTCTGACGGCCATCAGCTCCAGCCGCGACCTCACCCTGCTCGACCTGCGGAGGGCGGCGGCCTATGAGCTTGGCGTCGACACCGACGCCAGTCGGGCCCGCGACCATGCAGTCGGCCAAGCCTTTTCCCAGGCATTCGGATGCCCAGGCGGTCGGGCAGTTGATCGCCCAAAAGGTCGCGCGGATACCCACGCCACCGCCGCGATGCCCTGTTCGCGATCGAGGACGAGATCAACGCGCTCATGCCGCGACGGCTTGAACGGTGGATGCCAGCATCATGCGCGCGGCCTTCTCGCCGATCATGATCGACGGCGCGTTGGTGTTGCCCGAGGTCAACGTCGGCATGATCGAGGCATCGGCGACGCGCAGCCCCGCCAGGCCGCGGACGCGAAGCTGGTCGTCGACCACCGCCATCGGGTCCGCCCCCATCTTGCAGGTGCCGACCGGATGGTAGGTGGTCTCGGCGTTGTTCCTGACCCAGTCGAGCAGCTCGTCGTCGGCGCTGATGTTCACGCCCGGCGCGATCTCGTCGGTGGCGATGGCCGCCATGGCCGGTGCGGTCATGATGCGCCGGGTGATGCGCATCGCTTCCAACGTCACCTCGCGGTCGAGCGGCGCGCTCAGAAAGTTGAAGCGGATCGACGGCGGCGTGTCCGGCCGGCGCGACGCGACGTGAATGCTGCCGGTGCTCTCCGAGCGCAGGATGTTCGTGATCGCGGTGATGCCGGAGGTCTTGGCCAGCTGGAAGTTCTCGCCCACCAGGAACGGGATCCAGGAGATCGCAGCGTCCGGCGCCTCCAGTCCGACGCGGGTGCGGATATAGGCGCGGATCGGCGCCGCCGGCAGGCCGAGCAGCCCCTTGCGGTTGAGCGCGTAGCGCAGCGCCTCGCGGACGCGGCCGAGGCCGCGCATCTTGTCGTTGTAGGTCATGCCGAGCGCCGGCGGCACCGTCCATTTCATGCGTGGCGAGTAGTGGTCGCGCAGGTTCTCGCCCACGCCCTTGAGCGCGTGGCGCACCTCGATGCCGACCGCCTTCAGCCGCTCCGGTTGGCCGACGCCGGAGAGCTCCAGCAGCTGCGGCGAGTTGATCGAGCCGGCGCTCAGGACCACTTCGCGGTTGGCGCGCGCTTCGCGCTGCTGGCCCTGCACGTTGTAGCGCACGCCGACGCAGCGCTTGCCGTCGAACAGCAGGCCTTCGGTCAGCGCGTTGGCGACGATGCTGAGGTTCGGCCGGGTGCGGGCGGGATCGAGGTAGCAGACCGCGGTGCTCATGCGGCGACCCCCTCGGATGGTCGCCTGGGTCATGCCGATGCCGTCCTGCTTGGCGCCGTTGTAGTCCTTGGTGTAGGCGATGCCGACTTCGGCAGCGGCCTTGATCAGCGCATCGTAGATCGCGCCGGTCTCGTTGCTCTCGGTCACCTTCAGCGGTCCGTTGCGGCCGCGGTACTCCTCGTCGGCATCGCCCTGGAAGCTCTCCATGTCGCGGAAGATCGGCAGCACCTCGCGATAGCTCCAGCCGCGATTGCCGAGCTGTGCCCAGGTGTCGTAGTCCTGCGCCTGGCCGCGCACGAACACCATGCCGTTGATCGACGACGAGCCGCCTAAAAGCTTGCCGCGCGGGACCGGGATGCGGCGCTGGCCGGTCGACGCCTCGGGCTCCGAGGCGTAGAGCCAGTTCGCCTTGGGGTTGGCGATCAGCTTGGCGAAGCCGACCGGAATCCGAGACCAGGGGTGGCTTTCGCGCCCGGCTTCCAGCACCAGCACCTTGTGCCGGGGGTCGGCGCTCAGCCGGTTGGCCAGCACCGAGCCGGCCGAGCCGGCGCCGACGACGATGAAGTCAAAGCTTTGTTGGTCCATTTTTCCCCCCGCGATTTGCGTCTTCACAAGAGCGCAGAATCTCAGGGGAGCGCAGCGTTGCGTCGTGCGTCAAGGCTTCTCATTGCTGGGAGCGTGCCACTCCAGGTGGCGCCTCATGGGCTGCTGCAATACCGAGGAAGAGCGCCACTTAGCGCGGAGGTTACTCCGCGCGCAGCTGGCGCGCTCCCAGCGATGACGCGGTTCCGCCCGGTCGGAACTCGCTATGGCTGTGAGCGCGGCCGAGGCGCTATCGCTTCCGGCGTGGCTTGGGCCCGCGGCTGGGAAAGGGTGAAGGCTCGGCCGTACGTACGGCGGGAACGTGGATGCGCAGGCGCTGCAGGAGGTTCGACAGGACCTCGACATGTAGCCCCGCGAGGAAGGATGGGAGCGGTTCGCTCGCTAACCTATGGCGATTTTTCGGAAGGCTGCTGCTCTGAGCGCAAGATCTTGAGGTACCCGGCGCCTGACCTTCACATTGTATAGTAGGTCCAACCGGTGAACCCCCCTCGGTGGCGCTTGATTATTCCCTTCGGCAAACGGCGCCGAAGTGGACGAGCGAACAGCTCCAAAAAAGAGTTGCTAACGTGGGCGATGTATATTACTTAAGTTCGAACAATTGGAGAACGTCGGCATGAGCCAGTGTGACGGAGTCGCCGCGATGAACGACGCCAACGGCTTGACGGCTTCGGTATCAGCTCGCCAAGTGCTGTGGCGGCGGCTGGGCTGCGCGTGCAATTGGCGAATCACTAGCGGCAACTGCGCCAACTGCGCTAACCGCCGTGCGGTGCATCCCATGAGTGAA
>JAFAKN010000728.1 GCA_019235415.1 Alphaproteobacteria bacterium | reverse complement strand
ATGTCCTGACTTCTGATCAGCCGACGCAGCGCCTCGCGCTTTTCGGGCTCGGGCACGATGGCAAGGCCCTGGACGATGTTGGTGCCGGCCGATGCCGGCGGCGACACGGTCACTTCCTTGGGGTTGCTGAGGAAGCGGTCGGCCAGGCGCTTGATCTCGGGCGGCATGGTGGCAGAGAAGAACAGCGTCTGGCGCATCGGCGACAGCAGGCCGACGATGCGCTCGACGTCGGGATGAAGCCCATGTCGAGCATGCGGTCGGCTTCGTCGATCACCAGCACCTTGACGTCGTTCAAAAGCACCTTGCCGCGCTCGAAATGGTCGAGCAGGCGACCCGGGGTGGCGATCAGCACGTCGACGCCGCGTTCCAGCGCCCGTTCCTGGTCCTCGAAGCTCACGCCGCCGATCAACAGCGCCATGCTGAGCTTGTGGTGCTTGCCGTAGATCTCGAAGTTCTCGGCGACCTGGGCGGCAAGCTCGCGCGTCGGCTCCAGGATCAGCGAGCGGGGCATGCGCGCCTTGGCGCGGCCCTGGCTCAGGATGTCGATCATCGGCAGGACGAAGGAGGCAGTCTTGCCGGTTCCGGTCTGGGCGCATCCGAGGACGTCTCGGCCCATCAGCACGATGGGGATGGCCTTTTCCTGGATAGGAGTGGGTTGGGTGTAGCCTTTGTCTGCAACGGCCTGGAGCACCGCTGTGCTCAGGCCCAAACTATCAAAACTCATTAATATTCCGTTACTTAGTCCATCTTTCCGTTGGACTGGGACGCGGTCTCGTCAAGACCCAAGGAGCGGGCCGGACCGCTGGCGGCCCTCATATGAGGCTTGACAGGCCTCAAGTCAATGCAGGCTGCCTGCGCGGCGCCGTCGCGGCCGCAAGGTTCAAGGTTTCAGCTCGATCTCGACGAACACGAACTCGAAGTCGTTCATGTTGATGACGTCGTGCTCGACCCCGGCCTGGCGGGCGTAGGAGATGCCGGTGCGCAGCGGCGCCGGCACGGTGGTCCGGCCGTCATAGATCTGCAACTCGCCGGTCGTCACCGGAACGACCACGTAGTCGTGGTTATGGCGGTGCCAGCCGGTGTGGCCTCCTGGCGGGAAACGCCATTCGGTGACGATCACCCGGTCGTTCTCGAGTTGCACGGTCGGCTTGGCGAGAGGCGGCTTGGCGAGTGGGGGCTGCTTGTCGGTCATGGCGAAAAGCTAATGCGACGCCGGGTTTTTGTCAGGTGACAGTGCGGCAGGGCGCAAATAACGTGCATATGCACATAGAGTTTCGAGGCGTTCGTGTCCCACCCTTTGCTTACCGCTCCGATTGGCGCCAGCCTGTTGCGGCTGGCTGGTCCCACCACCGCGGTCATGATCGCCCAGACCCTGGTCGCCATCGCCGAGACCTTCATCTTCGGAAAGCTCGGCACCGAGGCTTTGGCGGGCTTCGCCCTGGTGTTTCCGTTCGTGACGCTGATGACCATGATGGCGGCCGGCGGCATGGGCGGCGGCGTCGCGGCGGCGATGGCGCGGGCGATGGGCGGCGGCCGGATCGACGACGCCCGGGCGCTGGTGCTGCACACGCTAGTGCTGGGAGCCGCGCTTGCGCTGCTGTTCACCTTGCTGGCGTGGACCCTGCTGCCGACGCTGTTCGGCCTGCTTGGCGGCGACGGGGCGGCGCTCGACAATGCCCTCACCTACGCGCACGTCGTCTTCAGTGGCGCGGCGATCTCATGGGCGACGTTCTTCCTGTCGGCGCTGCTGCGCGGCGGCGGCGATGCCGCCACGCCGGGCCGGTACATGCTGCTGGGGTCGCTCGCCCAGGTGCCGTTGTCCTATATCTTGGCGCTGGGTATCGGCGACTGGCACGGGCTCGGCATGGCCGGGCCGGCGATCTCCTCGCTCTCGGCCTCGGCGGGGTCGGCGCTGCTGCAGGCGCGGGCGCTGTGGCGGGGCAAGCTCGGCTTCCAGCCGGCGCTCGGCGGCATCCCGCTGCAGCGGCGCGTGTTCTGGGAGATCCTGCGCGTCGGGCTGATCTCCTCGTTCTCGGCCTTCACGGCCAATCTCACCGCCATGCTGGTCACCGGGCTGGTCGGGCGCTTCGGCATCGCGGCGCTCGCGGGCTACGGCATCGGCGTGCGGCTGGAGTTCATGCTGGTGCCGCTTGCCTTCGGAATCGGCTCCGGGCTCACGACCCTGGTCGGCATCGCGGCCGGCGCGCACGACTGGAAACGCGCCGTGCGCGCAGCGTGGATCGGCAGCCTGATCTCGGCCGCCATGATCGGCACCTTCGGCTGGGTCGTGGCGCTGGTGCCGGAACGTTGGGCGCGGCTGTTCAGCAGCGATCCGCAGGTCGTGGCGACGACCGTGGGCTACATCACGCACGTGGCGCCGTTCTATTGCCTGTTCGCGCTCGGCATGACGCTGTCGTTCGCAAGCCAGGGCGCCGGCCGCATGACGGCGCCGTTCTTCGCCGGCCTCGCCAGGCTCGCGGTCGCCACGATCGGCGGTTGGTGCGCCGTCGAGCTGCTCGGCTGGGGGCTTGACGGCGTGTTCGCGGCGATCGCACTCGGGATGATCGTGTTCGGCAGCCTGATCGCCGGACCGCTGCTCGTAATACCTTGGCAACCCAAGCCGCGGCCGCGTCGTGCTAAGCTTGCTCCCCTTACCGGAGAAAGCGATGGCCCAGCCTTCGACGATCGCCACCTGGAACCGCAACCCCGCTGAAGAAGAAGCGATGGGCGCGGCGCACGCGCCCATCTGGCGACGCATGATCGACGTGTCCGTGGGACACGACTTGCACGACTCCACCATCCTCGACTACGGCTGCAACCAGGGCGGCTTCCTGCGCATGCTGTACGACCGTCATCCCTTCAAGGGCGCGGTCGGCATCGACATCGCCCGCGAATCGGTGGCCCGCGCCGAGCTTTTGAAGGGCCATCGGCCGATCGAGTACAAGGTGGCCGACAGTGCGGCTTCGGTGGGCCGTACCTTCGACTTCGCCTATAGCCACGAGGTGATCTACCTGCTGTACGACCTCGCGGGCCACGCCAACGACATCAAGGCGGTGCTGCGGCCGGGCGGCACCTACATCGCCGCCATGGGCTGCCACACCGACAGCGCGGTGTGGCCACGCTGGCGCAAGCTGATCGCCGAGACCTCGTCGATCCCGATCTACGATCATTCGCTCGAAGCCGTGGCGGAGGCCTTCTCCGGGGCGGGCTTCACGGTGGCCGTGCGCCCGCTCGACCTCGACGCCTTCATGCCGGTGACCTTGGGCAGCGCGTACTTTCCCAAGGTCGTCGACCAGCTGCGCTACTACAGCCAGGACAAAGTGCTGTTCCGCTTCGTGCGGACGGCGTAACGCGCCTTCAGCCTAAGAAGCAGGCTTCAGCTCGGCATCGAGGACGGGATAGCCCTGGGCATCGCTCTCGCGGTCGAGGTAGGTCACGACGCGGTCGGGGTTGGAATGGATGCCGAGCAGGCGCATCGGCTTGTCGCCCACCGTCCGGAAGCTGTGCGGAACGTTGGCCGGCAGCGCCACGCAGTCGCCGGCGGCGAGACGCTGCGGCTTGGCCTCGTCGCCCTGCAGCCAGACCTCGGCCTCGCCTTCGATGATGAACAAGAGCTCGACGTAGGGGTGAAAGTGCATCGGCGCGACGTAGCCCGGCGCCGAGGTCTGGATGCCGGTGCGTACCGGCGTGTCGCCGTCGGCGATCAGCGGATGATAGAAGGCGAGCGGCCCGAACTCGACGCGGCCCGATTCGGCGAGTCTGCGCACCTTCGCTGCCTGAAGCGTTGCCATCGCTGCAACTCCTTCCCGTGAAGGGCCGACTCTGCAGCGCGACTTCGACTACCGCAAGGTGCGGATTTCAGGTCCTGGCGCCGATCCTTTTAAGCGAGCGGTCGACCCACAGCGCGGCGATCTTCTCCTGGGTGCCGTTCTGGCGCAGGCGCTGGCGCAGGCAGGCGAAGTCGACCTGGTCGAGATCCTGGTCCTGGTTGAAGCATGAAAACACCACCGATTCCTTGCCGGTCAGCGGGTCCCTGTGCAGCTGCAGGCACTGGGCGCAGATCTCCTTCATCATGCACTGCATGGGCGAGTTTATCGACGCCACGGCGCGGTGATCGGCCCGCAGATAGGGCTTCAGCACGCTGTGCCGGGCCAGCCGCACGGCGTTCATCATGCCGTCCGAGCCGATGGCGATGACGCGGTCGGCGTCGCGGAACGGGATCGTTTGCTCGCCGAGCTCGCCCGCCGCATAGCGCCGCATGGTCTCGACGATGTTGGCCACCACGGCGCGGTCCTGAGGACGATCGGGCGCGAAGCCCGGCGCCTCGTCGCAGGCCCACACGACGACGTCGGCCGCCGCCTCGATCTCCTCGACCTTGTAGCGGTCGAGCACCCGCTTGTAGCCCGCGAAGTACAGGACCCTGCTGCCGGCCCTGCGGAAGGCCTGGCCGATCGAGAACAGGACGGCGTTGCCGAGACCGCCACCGGCCAGCACCACCGTTTCGCCCGGCTCGATCTCGGTCGGCGTGCCGGTCGGACCCATGACGATCACCGGCTCACCGGGCTGCAGCAGAGCGCAGAGATCGGATGAGCCGCCCATCTCGAGCGCGATCAGCGACAGCAGGCCCTTGTCCTTGTCGACCCAGGCGCCAGTCAGGGCCAGCCCTTCCATGGTGAGCAACGTGCCCTCGACCCGCTTGGACCAGGCCTCGTAGTTCTGCAGGCGATAGAACTGGCCGGGCTCGAAGCGGCGCGCTGCGGCCGGCGCCTCGACGACCACCTCGACGATGGTCGGCGTCAGGCGCTCGACGCGCACCACCTTGGCGCGCCATTGCGCGTTGGCCTCGGCCAGGATGTCGTTGGCCGATCGCATGGGCGGCGGCAGTGCCTCCATGACGCTCGTCAGCACCGGATAGCCCTGCTTGGCGCCGCCCATCGCCTTCACGACGTTGCCGGCGAACGACGGATGCAGGTCGCCGAAAAACGACATGAAGCGGCCATCGGCGCCGCGATACATCAGCACGCGAACGTCGCCCGGCTTGGCCACCCGCTCGGGCACGACGGGCTCGCCCTGCTTGTCGATCGCGCGAAAATACTTGCCGTCGATGAAGGCGTGCGTGGCGTCCTCGCGCGCCAACACCGTGTTGGGCTGCGTGCCGGCCGCCACCAGGATGGTGCGCGCCGGCAAGGTCGCCTCGATCTTCGCGCCGTTCTGCTCGCCCGCCAGCTTCAGCGCCGAGGCATGGCCGTTGGCGTCGACTTCCACGGCGAGCGGGGACAGGCCTTCGGCGAAGCGGATGTCCTCCTCGAGCGCCTTGTGAACCTCCTCGTGGTTCAGCGTGTAGGACGGCGAGTCGATCAGCCGACGGCGATAGGCGATGGTGACGCCGCCCCAGCCGTTGACCAGGCGGGCGATCGCGGGCTCGCGGCCTGCGCGCGCCGCCGCGTCGCGCTCCTTGCGGATGGCCTGGGCGTGGGCGATGAACTCGTGGGCGATCTCGCGCTCCTCGTCGTTCATCGCGGCCAACACGGCCGCCTCGCCGCGTTCCTGGGCCAGCACCTCGTGGCGCGCCAGGAACTTCTCGACCTGCAGCGGATAGTAGGCGAGCGATTCAGTGGCGGTGTCGATCGCCGTCAGGCCGCCGCCGACCACCACGACGGGCAGGCGGATCTGCAGGTTGGCGATCGAATCCTTCTTGGCCGCGCCGGTGAGCTGCAGCGCCATCAGGAAGTCGGACGCCGCGCGCACGCCGCGCGCCAAGCCGTTGGGCAGGTCGAGCACGGTGGGCTTGCCGGCGCCGGCACACAGCGCAATGTGGTCGAAGCCCATGGTGAAGGCGTCCTCGACCGTGACCGTGCCGCCGAAGCGCACGCCGCCGAACATCGAGAACTGCGCGCGGCGCTCGAGCAGGAGGCGCACGATCTTGAGGAAGTTCTTGTCCCAGCGGACCGTGATGCCGTACTCCGCGACGCCGCCGAAGCCCGCCATCGCCCGCTCGCCGAGATCCTCGCGCAGGATAGACGCGTCGCGCACCGGCTCGAACGGCTGGCGCGTGCCGTCGGCCCCGACACCGGACTGCTTCGCCGGCAGCGGCTCGATCTTGAGCCCGTCGATGCCGACCACGGTGTGGCCGTCGTTCATCAGATGGTGCGCGAGGTTGAAGCCGGCCGGGCCGAGGCCGACGATCAGGACGGTGCGGCCCGTGGCGGGGCGCGGGATCGGCCGGCGCAGGTTCAATGGATTCCAGCGCGACAACAGGGAGTAGATCTCGAAGCCCCAGGGCAGGCCGAGCACGTCCTTGAGCGTGCGGGTCTCGATCTGCGGGATGTCGACCGGCTCCTGGCGCTGGTAGATGCAGGCCTTCATGCAATCGTTGCAGATGCGATGCCCGGTCGCCGCCACCAGCGGATTGTCGACCGCGGCGATCGCCAGCGCGCCGATCGAGAAGCCCTCGCTCTTGAGCAGGTTCATCTCGGAAATCTTCTCTTCCAGCGGGCAGCCGTTCAGCGTCACGCCGAGCGGCGACTTCTGGAAGGCGCCGGTCTTGCGATCGCGCAGGCCGCGCGAGCAGCTGTCCTTGCCCTGGTTGTGGCACCAGATGCAGTAGAAGCTGTGATCGAGCGCGCGCGCGAGATCGAAGCCTGAATCGGTCAGGGAAAATCCTTCGCGATGACGCAACAGCGGGCGCGGCAGGCGCATGCGCGTCACGCCGTCGACCACCTCGGTCTCGATCGGCACGAGGTGCTGGAAGTCGAGCTTGTGCGGCACCTTGAACAAAGGCCCATCGTGATGGCGTCGCTTGCCTTCGGCACTGTGCAGCGCCCAAGCCGCGTAGCGGGTGAGCGCCTCGATGCGCGGCGTCGGCGTCTCGACCTTGAACTCCGCACCGAGCTCCTCGCGCACGGCTAGGGCGAAGGCGAGCTCCCAGGGCTCGACGCCGTCTTCCAGGCGCGCCGGGATCGCGGCCTCGGCCATCACCGTGTCGCCGTCGAGTGCGGCGGCGGTGTCAGGCTTGATCGCGCGCGTCACGTAGCGCTGCACGAAGAGGCGCTTGCAGTCGTAGAGCGGCGCCAAGGCCTGATGCTCGGCCCGCAAGGCGGCAGCGGGCCGAGCGATGTCGAACAGCGCCGCCAGAAAGTCCTCCAGGGAACGCGCCACTTCGATCAGCAGGTTGGACTCGTCCTTGGCCGGCAGGGCGTCCGGCGCAGCGCGGGCCGCCAGCAGGCGGGCGTGGGCTTCGACGTTGACGTCCTTCAGCCAATCGACGAACGCTGCGTCCAGGCGCGCCAATCCCTCGCGGTCGTAAAGGTCGGGGAAGCTGAGCCCATAGGCCAGCGCGGGCGCTCTCATTGGCGGCGTATCCAGATGGTTTGTGAGGGGAAATTCGTTCGTGTGCGAACCGCTTAAACAAGCTGCGTGGCGAGCGCAAGGCGACACCGTGCCAAGCGACATTGTTGCCACATGACGCCGGCCGTCGCTTCGCGCATGGTCGAAGGGATTATGCAAACCACATCCGCCGCCGTGCGCAACTGGCTCATCGTGGTCGCCGCGATGATCCTGCTCATGATCGTATTAGGCGCGCTGACGCGCCTGACCGAATCGGGGCTGTCGATGGTCGAATGGCGACCGGTGACCGGCTGGCTGCCGCCGATGTCCGATGCGGCCTGGCATGCCGAGCTGCAGAAATATCTTTCTTCGCCGCAGGGGCGGCTGGTCGACCGCGGTTTCGACGTCGACGAATTCAAGCAGATCTTTTGGCTGGAATACCTGCACCGCCTGTGGGGTCGAGTGATCGGCGTGGCCTTCGCCCTGCCGTTCGCCTGGTTCTGGCTGCGCGGCAAGCTGTCGCCGGCGCTCAGATTGCGGCTGCTGGTGATACTGATCCTGGGCGGGCTGCAGGGTGCGCTTGGATGGGCGATGGTGGCGTCCGGGCTGGTCGACCGTCCGTCGGTCAGCCACTACCGGCTGGCGGCGCATCTGCTGCTGGCGGTGGCGCTCTATGCATACACGGTATGGCTGATCCTAGACCTAGGCGGTTCGAGCCGCCGCCGCGCCGACTCAGGCACACGACGCGTTGCCGATGGTCTCATCGCGCTCCTGGTGGTCACCATGACCTGGGGAGCGCTGACGGCCGGGCTGCGCGCCGGCACGTCGCACAACACCTACCCGACGATGTCGGGGTACTGGTTGCCGCCGGGATTGTTCGAGCTCTCGCCTTGGTGGCTGAACATGTTCGAGAACGGCACGACCGTGCAGTTCGTCCATCGCTTGCTGGCCCATCTCCTGGTGCTGGGGGTGCTGTTGCTCGCGCTGCGCGTGCGGCGAACCGAGACGGCGCTTGCCGGCGCAATGGCGCTGCTGCAGCTCAGCCTCGGCATCGCCACCATCCTGAGCGGCGTGAACGTCGGCATCGCGACCGCGCACCAGGCAGGCGCCGTGCTGCTGCTCACCACGCTGATCAACGTGCACTATCGCGCGACCACCGCGTCCGACGGCTCGCGCGCGAGAGCGGTCGCCACATGGGCGTGAAGCGCACCCCCCTCCTGCTCGGTGCCGCCGCGTTTGCCGCTGCAGCGGGCACCGCGCTATGGCTGAGCCGTGCGTCGCAAGAGACGGCGGCGGCGACAGCGGTCGCCGGCGCAGCCCGGCCGGCACAAACCCCGGAGAGGCAGGCCGCGGAGAGGCAGGCTCCGGCGACACAACCCCAGCCGCCGGCATCGCTTGCCCTCCCCTTGCCCGAGGCGCCGCCGACGCCGACCACCGCCGACTTCCAGCGCGAGGAGGAACGCGCTGCGAGTCCCTCGCCGGCCGATCCGACGGACCTGACCAAGCTTCCTCTGGAGGAGCTGCGCAACCGCGCAACTGCGGAAGAGGCCGCGGCGATGGAGGAGCTGGCGCGCCGGCTGCTGCAGGGTGTCGGCATACCCAAGGACCAACAGGCAGGCGCCGGGTGGCTTTTGCGCGCGGCGGACCATGGCTCGGCGCGCGCGGCTTTCAATGCCGGCGTGATGTACGAACGCGGTTTCGTCGTCGAGCGCGATCCGGCGCGTGCGATCGGGTGGTATCGCACGGCCGTGCAGGCGGGCGACCTGCCGATGGCGAAGTACAATCTCGCGCTCATGCTGCGCGACGGAAGGGGCGCCCTGCGTGACGGTCAGGACGCCGCCGACCTGCTGCGCGGCGCGGCGCGCCAGGGCATGGCCGCAGCGATGTTCGCGCTGGGCGATCTGTATGATCGCGGCGAAGCGGTGGTGCGCGATCCGGCAGGCGCGCTGGCGTGGTTCGCCATCACGACCGAGTTCGAGCGGCAGGCCAATCGCAGCGAGAGCACCTTGGCCAAGGCGGCCGCGCAACGCGTGCAGACGCTGCGGCGCACCCTCTTGCCAAGCGATCTCGAGCGCGCCCAGGAAGTGGGCCAGAACGAATTCAAGCAGATCATCGAGAGCCTGCAAGCCGGCAAGTCCACGCCGCCACAGGCATCGCCGCCGGCACCGCCCGCAACGCCACCCTCTACGGCGCCACGTGGTGAAGCAGCGCCGCGAGCCGATGCAAGTCCGCGGGCGGATCCGCCGGCCGATCCACCGGATTGGCCCAAGGCGCCAGACGAGCAGATCCGCGTGATCCAGCAGGCCCTGGCCGATCTCAAGCTGTTGAACGACAAGCCCGATGGGGTCCTCGGGCCCATGACTCGCACGGCCCTGAGATCCTTCCAGAAGGCTTCGGGCCTCGCCGAGACCGGCGAGCCCAGCAAGGAAGTCTTCGGCGCTCTGCGCGACGCGATTTCCCGCAGCAGCGCGGTCGATCTCGGCCAGCCGGAGCAGCCGCCCGCGCCGCCGACTTCGGCCGATTTCCAGGTTCCCGTTGCGAAGCCCAACTAGAGCGGCGCCCGATCAGGTGGAACCGCGTGCGGTTCCACCTGATCGGGGGAAGCCGCTCTAGAAACAATAGATTCTAGAGCACGACCTCCCGCTCGGCTAATTCCAGCCGAGCGGGACGTGCTCTAACCGACGAATCGACCGGCATGCCGCCACCATGCTGGCGGCAGCGACGCGGCAATGTTTTGCGCTGCCTCAAGTGAGTCGAACAACGCAAAGCAGGTGGCACCGCTACCGCTCATCCCGGCATACAGAGAACCGGGCGCGGCGCCCAGTGCGGCCAGCACCTTGCCGATCGGCCGACAGAGCGAGGTGGCTGCGGCGGTAAGGTCGTTGCCGCGGCGCGCCAGCTCTTGGGCCAATTCACGCCCGCTCGTCCATGATCCTTGCAAGGGAATTGATCGAGAGAACGCACCTTTTCGGGCGGCGAACACATCGCGAGTGGCGAGCCCGATGCCGGGATTGACCAGCAGGATGGCGGCGTCCGGCAAGGGCGGTGCGGGCTCCAGGCGCTCGCCAACGCCAGAGGCCAGGGCCGTTCGACCCGCGAGGCACATGGGGACGTCCGCTCCCAGCGAGCGCGTGATGTGGGACCACATGGCCTCAGACAGGGACACGTCCCACAGCTCGGCGAGCGCCTGCAAGGTGGCAGCGGCGTCGGCCGAACCGCCACCGAGGCCTGCTGCCACGGGAATGTGCTTGCCGAGGCTGATGGCGACATCGGGCGAACGGCCAGCCCGGGCGGCCAGCAGGCGGGCCGCGGTGAGCACCAGATTTTGCGGCTCCGCAGCGAGACCGGCGCCGTGCGGACCGTCGATGTCGAGCGACAGGCCGTCGGCCGGGCGGACCTCGACGGTGTCGGCGAGGTCGACGAAGGCCACCAAGGAATCGAGCAGGTGGTAGCCGTCGGGACGGCGCCCGACGACGTTCAGCCACAG
>JAFAKN010000449.1 GCA_019235415.1 Alphaproteobacteria bacterium | reverse complement strand
GTGATGTGCGCGGCGCACGGGCTGGCGCTGGTTGGCGGAACGCTGCTGACGCTGTTTCCCCTCCCCTTCACGGCCGTCCTGGGGCTCGCGATGGTGGGAATGGGCTACGGCTTCGTTTCCGGCTCGACCGCGGGAGGGGTGACCGTCTACTGGCCGCCCGCCGACTACGGGCGGGTGGCCGGACGCACTTACGTCGCCTGGTGCCTGGCCGCGGTCAGCCTGCCCGTGCTGGCCGGTTACCTGTTCGACACGACCCACGATTACCGCGCGGCGATGCTGATTGCGGCCGGCGCCAACCTCGCCGGCATGGCGACGGCCCTGACGATACCCAGGCGAGGCCGGCGGCAGGACGGGTGACGGTTCAACCCTGCGGCGACGGCCCGAGCAGAGGTGATCGTTGCCGTGCGGTCGCCGCGCTCTGCATCACACTTTGGCCACGCCCCGGCCGCGGCGCCGTCGCCCGGTCCGTCGTACAATGGGGGTGTTCAAACATCTTGGCTTGGAGGAGTGGAGATGTTGAGGATTTTTGCGAGACTGATGCTCGTGGCGGGTATCGGCATGGCCGGCGCGGCGTGCGTGAACGATGGCTACGGTCAACCGACGGGCTACAACAACCCGTACTACAACGGCGGCTATGCTCAATCCCCGTACTACAACAGCGGCTATGCTCAACCGCGGTACGGCTATGCGCAGCCGGCGCCGTACTACGGCGGCTACCCCTATCAGCAGCAGGGGAGCTGGTACAACCAGGGCGACGGCCGTCGCTATACCTCGGTGACCGTGACCAACCGCGGCCAGAACGGCTATCGCGACGACGTCGTTCAGCAGCAGGTCGTCTGCGGCAGCCAGTACTACGACGGCTACCGTACCCGCACCGCCCCGCAGTGCTGATCCCGTCGTTCCCGCGTACATGGGCCCGCGTGCGTGGGCCCGCGTGCGTGGGCCCGCGTGCGAGGGAATGACGAACAGCGATTGTCTTACGCTGGGGCCTTACGCCGGAATGCGCACCGGCAACGATCGGATGCCGTGAATGAAGTTGGAATAGATCCGCGTGGGCGGGCCCAGCACCTCGATCACCGGATAGCGCGGCAGGATCTCTTCCCACAGGATGCGCAGCTGCAGCTCGGCCAGGCGATTGCCGACGCAGCGATGGATGCCGAACCCGAACGACAAATGCTGGCGCGGCCGCGGCCGGTCGATGATGAAGGTATCCGGGTTGTCGATCGCCTCAGGATCGCGGTTACCCGACACGTACCACATCACGACCTTGTCGCCCTTCCTGATCTGCTTGCCGCCCAGCTCGGCGTCCTGCGTCGCGGTGCGCCGCATATGGATGACCGGGGTCACGTAGCGGATGATCTCCGACACCATGCCCGGGATCAGCGAGGGATTTTCGCGCAGCTTCTGGTACTCGGCGGGGTGCTCGTTGAGCGCCATCAAGCCGCCGGTCATCGAGTTGCGGGTCGTGTCGTTGCCGCCGACGATCAGCAACGACAGCGTGCCCATGAACTCGCGGAACGGCATGTTTTTAGTCGCTTCGCCATGCGCCAGCATCGACAAAAGGTCGAACTTGGGCGGCTGCCGCCCGCGCTCCTCGAACAGCTTGCCGAGCGACTGGGCCATGTTGGTCAGCTCGGCGAACTTCTCCTCCTCCGAATGCACCGGCGCATCGGGCGAGCGGACATTGGCGATCGCCACGTCGGACCAGTAGGTGAGCTGGCGCCGCTCCTCCCACGGATAGTCGAACAAGGTCGCGAGCATCATCGTCGTCAGCTCGACCGACACGCGGTCGACCCAGTCGAAAACCTCGCCGCGCGGCAGGCCGTCGAGCACGCGCGCGGTACGCTCGCGGATCACGCCTTCCATGTTGGCGAGATTTTTGGGCGCGACGACCGGGCTCACCACCATGCGCTGCTCGTCGTGCTTGGGCGGGTCCATGCGGATGAAGCTCGGCCGCTCCAGGTCCTTGGGCTGGTCCTCGACCGCGATGCCGCCCAGCTCCGAGGCCGACGAATAGACCTGGTGGTTGACCTCGACCTGCATGATGTCCTTGTACCGGCTCACCGACCAATAGGGGCCGTAGAGGCTTTTACGGCAGTAATGCACCGGCGCCTCGCGCCGCAGCCGGGCGAAATACGGCCACCACGTGTCGTCCTGGTAGAGCTTGGGATCGCTCACGTCGATGTCGTCGAGCGCCATGCTGTCGGCTGTGGTCAGAGCTGCAATGTTCATCGATCTGCTCCCATTCCGCGCGATTCTAGTGTTGGCCCTCCGGGAGCCGCACGACCAGCCCGTCGAGCGATTCGTTGACCGTGATCTGGCACGACAGCCGCGAGTCGGGCCGGGCCAGCGCGGCGAAGCTCAACATGCTGGCTTCCTGCGACCCTGGCACCGGCGTGCCGATCGCGTCGAGCCAGGTCGCATCGACATAAACGTGGCAGGTGGCGCAGGCGCACTCCCCGCCGCAATCGGCGTCGATGCCGGGAACGCTGTTGTCGACCGCCCCGCGCATCACCGAGCTCCCGACCGGCACCTCTACCCGATGTTCGCGCCCGCCATGTTCGATGTAGGTGATCTTCGGCATGACAGCGGCACCCTTTTGTTTCCTCTGCCGGCAGCGGCGCGGGTTTGGCTGGGGTTGGCGGCTCACAGCCTAACCCTACTGTCGCTGCGGTCAATTGCCGGTTCATGTTCGGGGCCCCACCAGGAGCCTCCCGGACCGGGGGGCTTTAGGCCGGCCGGCACTTGCCGCCAACCCTTGCTGGGCCATATCAGTTACTGATAATCGTACGGGACATGCCTGGTGGCGATCCGACCCTTGCCTATCTGCTCGAGCTGGATGGCGAAGAGATCGTCTACGACGGCGGATACGTCGCGAGGTTCAGAGCGAAGAGAGTGAAACCGACACCCGAGAAGCCCCACGGCATATCCTACTCGCTGACCTTTCACGGCCCGGACGGCCGGCGACTGATGGGCTACGACAACGCCCATAGCGTGCCTCACCGCGGCGGCAGATTTGTCCGCGGCCAAATGGCCTTCGATCACTGGCATCGCGACGAGACCGACGAAGGGCGAGCCTATCGCTTCAAGGATGCCGGGAAGCTCATCGGCGATTTCTTCGACGAGATCGAGCGCATACTCGAGGAGGCAGACGATGGCCAAGCGGACTAGGGTCGGCATCGCCACCCACCAGGAGCTGCGTGATCGCGCGGTGCGCATCGCCCGCGGCGAACATCGGCGCCGACCAAACGAGCCGAAGATCTGGTTTACGTCA
>JAFAKN010000177.1 GCA_019235415.1 Alphaproteobacteria bacterium | reverse complement strand
GCGCGACAAGCTTTTGGCGCAGCTCCGCTTGGGCTGGAGCCACGAATACGCCGACACGACGCGGCCGGTGTCGGTGTCGTTCGTGGGCGCGCCGGCCTCGCCGTTCACCACCTACGGGGTGAGCCCGACGCGCGATGGGGCGGTGGTGGGCTTCACGACCAGCACGGCGGTGGCCGACGCGGCGTCGATCTACGCCCGCTACGAAGGCAACATCGCGGGCCAGGATTCCAGCCACGCCTTCACCGCCGGCGTGCGGGTCGCGTGGTGACTCAAAATCGGAGGTCCGATTGGGCGTCGTAAGTAGATCTTTTGACTTTATCGATGTACGATAAGTGGCTCTCTGGGGAGAGGGCGTGTGGATTTGGGGACCTCTTCAGGTCCAGGTGGTTCGCGTAAACGGCATCGCGTTGGCGACTGTTTCGCCATCGGCTGTCGCCGCGCGAGCGGGGAGAAGCGAATGGCAGACAGCGTCTTACAGGCGATATTTGCGGCTGGGCGCCGCGATACCGCGCGGCCGGCGGTTTGCACCGCCCAGCCTCACGTTCAATTCCGGCGTCGCATTACACGGCACCTCTTCTTGTTCTTGCTTGTCGGGCTTTTGCCGCTGCCCCTCGTCGCCGGCGAAGTCCAGGCGCAGGGCTTCAACCTCTACGACGGCTATCAAAGCTTGCCGACCATCAACTTCGCCAGCGGGCCGATGGTCGATACGAAAACGGGCAAGAACTTCGCGCCGCAAATCTACCTCAGCATGAGCAATGGCAGCAGCAGCACGCGGCTGGTCAACCAGTTCACCATGGACACGGGCTCGACAGGCATCGCCGCCACCTCGGACTACTACAAGCCCGCACCGAGCGACACGCCCCTGGGTCCCGGCAAGACGAGCTACGACAGCAGCGGCAACTACTATCAGGGCACCTACTACCAAACCACCGTCCGCATCGACCAGACCCTTAAAGATGGCAGCGGGGGTAAAGACATCGCGACCGCGACGGTGGTCGTCCTGGCGGTCGACAAGAGTTGCAATATCAATCGTACTCCTCAATGCGCTCCCGCCGCATCTAACGCCTTGTCCTACATGGGCGTGGGCTACAATCGCGGTAACTTCATTCAGCCGCCGCCGGCCGGTAGCAACATCAATCCCTTCACCAACATCGTGCCGATAGGACAGAGTCCCAGCACCTATCGCCAGGGCTACGTCATCACTAACTCCGGCGTCACCCTGGGTTTGAGTACTGCGGCCACTCAGGGCTTTTCTGCCGTCAAGCTGACGCCCACAACGCCAGCCACCGGCAACCCCGGCAACCCGGCATGGGGCCTCCAGCCCGGGACCGTGCTGGTGAACAACGGCAGCAACACCCCCACCCCGGGGACGTTCATCCCGGACACCGGCATCTCCTACATGTTCATCAACAACACGCCGGCGAACAACCAGCCCTCGAACACGAATTTGTGCACCTTCACAAACTTCACCCAGACGTGCGCCGCGAACGGCACCACGGTCCAAGTCTGGCTGCCGGGGCAAACCTCGGCTGCGGCCAGCTACTCCTTCACGCTGGGTCAGTCCGGGGTGGACAATCCGACCGTGCCCTATCAGGTCCAGCTTCGCGACTCCGGGCTAGTCAACTCGGGGCGGACGTTCTTTGGCGGCTTCAGTTACTTCTACGACGATGTCGGCGGCTATGTCGGCTACGAGACCAACGGCTTGGCCGGCGCCAACGCGACCGCCACCCCGGTGCTCGCGCTCACCGGCGCGGTGCCGCTGCCGACCGGTTTCTTCGACAATATGCCCGTCGTACTGCTGGCCGATACGATGCTACAGCAGAGCGGCAACGCGACGTTCGCCTCAACGCTCTCCGGCTTGGGCAACAATCTCTTCGTCAGCTCCGGCTCGATCACCTTCAACGGCGCCATCGACATGGGTGGCGGCAACTTCTTCGTTCAGCCGGGCGCGTCGGCGACGATCAACTCGAGTCTGTTGGCGTCGAGCGTCCAGATCTCGAGCCAGGCCGCGCTCACCAACAACGGGCTGATCAACGCCAACGTCTTGAACGCGGGCACGTTGACCAACGCCGGTACGATGACAGGCAGCCTCACGAACACCGGCACGTTGACCAATATCGGCACACTGACCAACACCGGCACGCTGACCAACAGCGGCACGTTGACCAACATCGGGATGTTGATCAACGCCGGTACGATGATCAACAGCGGCACGTCCCAAGCGGCGGTTGGCGGGACGCTGGTGAACCAGGGGACACTCACCAACACGGGTCTGTTGTCGACCAACATCCTCAACTCGGGCTCGCTGTTCAACAACGGCGCGATCATCGGCAACGTGCTGACCAGCGGGCTGCTGACCAACAACGGCCTGATCCAAGGCGCCCTTGCCAACAGCGGCACGTTCAACGGCAACGGGATCGTCATCGGCAACTTCGCCAACGGCGGCGTGCTGATCAGCAACGGCACGTTTGTGGGCAACCTCGTCAATAGCGGCTTCCTGGGCGGCAACCCGACGATCGTCGGCAACCTGGCCAATACCGGCGTGCTGTCGCCCGGCAATTCGATCGGCACTATCACGGTCGCGGGCAACGCCACCCTCGCCTCCGGCACGAGCTACAACGTCGAGGTCAATAATGCGGGCCAGAATGATGCTCTATCCGTCGGCGGTACGACGACCATCCAGGGCGGGACGGTAGCGGTCTCGCCCTTCAACGGCGTCTATGCGCCGCGCACGACGTACACGATCGTGAGCTCGGCCGGCGGCTTGAGCGGCAGCTTCGGGTCGGTGTCGTCGTCGGGCAGTCAGTTTCTGCTGCCGTCTCTCTCCTACGACGCCAACAACGCCTACCTGACGATGACGATTGGCGGCTTCCTGGCGGTGGCGCAGAACCCGGTCCAGGCGGCGGTGGGCGGCGCGCTGGACGGCTCCGTCCTGCAGGCGAGCGGCGACTACGCCCAGGTGCTGGGTAACCTCGCCAGCAGCAATCCGAGCCA
>JAFAKN010000163.1 GCA_019235415.1 Alphaproteobacteria bacterium | reverse complement strand
AGCACGCTGCTCCTGTGGGGGATCTTCCTGATCAACCTCCTGAACATGTTCCTGATCGGCTATTGGCTGCCGACGGTGCTGAACCTCGAAGGCTTCACGCCGGCCGATGCGGCCTTCGCCACCAGCATCTACTCGCTGGGCGCCATGCTGAGCACGCTGCTGCTCGGCCCCGTGATTGCGGCGTTGGGCGCGGAACGCGTTCTGGCGGTCAGCCTGCTGTTCGGCGCGGTTTGCATCGGGGTGCTGGCGATGGTGCGCCTGCCGCATCTTTGGGTGATGATCGTGCTGTTCGGCGCCGGCGGCGGCTTCATCGGCAGCCAGCTGGGGCTCAATGGCTTCGCCGCGTCGGTCTACCCGGCCAACCGGCGCTCGACCGGCATCGGCTGGGCGTTGGGCGTCGGCCGTTTGGGCGGCATCGCCGGCCCGATCGTCGGCGGTGCCCTCCTTGCGCTCGGCCTCAAGCCGACCACCGTGATGTTGTTCGCCTGCGGTCCCGGCGTCGTCACGGCAGCGCTGGTCGTGGCCCTCGGCGTGCACCGTCGCGAGCAGGCGCGCGCACCCTGAATCGTCAGGCGAACGCCTTGCGGATGCTCGCCCAGTCGGCCAGCGCATGCTCCTGGCCGGGCACCAGCTGGATGGTGAACTGGGTGTAGCCCGCCGCGCGTAGCGCCTCGATGCGTTTCTTGATCTCCGCCTCGCTCGCCGTGAAGGTCGTGGCGCGGATGAGGTCCGCCGTCACGAAGCGCTTCTCCGCCGGCTTGACGAACATCAGATGGCCGCGGTGGTTCTCGAGATAGGGCGCATCCTTGGGCTCGAAGGTGCGGGCAAGCGCAATATAGGCTTCGAGTTCCGGCTTGGTCGCCGGCATGGCGGTGCCTGGCTTCAGGCCGGACAGCGCCTCGTCGGCCGCACGATGCAGCATGACGGCGGCCCGCGGGCCGGCCTGCGCCATGGCGCGCTCGGAGTCCGCCGGCTCGCCGTCCTGCAGCACGCAGCCGAGCGCGAACGCCGTCGTCTGCAGCTCGCCGAGCGGATGGCCCGCCTTGCTCCAGGCGTCGCGCATCGCCCCGAGTTCGCGCACGCCGTTGTCGACGGTGCTGACGAAATCGATCCAACCCGCCTTGAGCTTGGCGGTAAGCGCGCGTGTGCGCGGACCGAACGCCGAGAGATGCAGCGCAATCGGATCCTTGGTGTTGAACAGCGGCAGCTCGGGATTGAGGAAGCGGATCTTGCGTTTCTGGCCCTCCATCTCGAACTCGACGATCTCGCGCCGCAGGAGGCCGTAGACCTGATGGATATAGGCCTCCATGTCCTTGATCTTGATGGCCCCAAAACCCATGGCGCGGCGCGCCGTGAAGCCGGTGCCGATACCGAAATCGATGCGGCCCGGCGCCAGCTGGTTCAACGTCGCAAGCGCATTGGCGGTGACCGGGGCGATGCGGTTGGACGGCACCAGCACGCCGGTGCCGAGCCTGATGCGACTGGTATGGACCGCCGCCGCACCCATGGCGACGAAGCAGTCGGCGCTCAACATCTGGGTGTCGTAGAACCAGGCATGCGTGAAGCCGTGCTCCTCGGCCGCCTTCACGTGCTTCCAGGAGTCCGCTGCCGTCGGCAGCGCGATGCCGAAATCCATGACGCTCTCCATTTGTTTTCCTCCCCAAGCTCCGCTTGGGGAGGTGTCCGCGAAACGGACGGAGGGGGTATGACTCGTGCGATCCATGACCCCTCCGTCGCCTCGCGCGCTTGGTTACAAGCACGGTGACGGCGACACCTCCCCAACGAAGTTGGGGAGGAAATAGACTCTCAGGTGTCGGCCAGCGCCGCCAGCATGCGATCGCGCGCGGCGAAATCGCCGTCGGGATGCACCGGCTGCAGGCAGACATGCGTCGCGCCGGCCTCGAAGTGCGCGCGCAGCCCCTTCTTGACGGTCGCCGCGTCACCCCACAGCACCATGGCGTCGATGAACTTGTCGCTGCCGCCCTCGGTGAGATCGGCCTCGCTGAAGCCCTCGCGAAGCCAGTTGTTGCGATAGTTGGGCAGCACCAGGTAGCGCGCCAGCTCCTTGCGACCGAGCGCCCGCGCCTTTGCCGGATCGGTCTCGATCGTGACCTTCTGCTCGACCGCGAGCCATTTCCCGGCGCCCAAAATCTTCGCGGCTTCCGCGGTGTGCTTGGGTGTCACGTTGTACGGCACGGCACCGCGCGTGCGCTCGGCGCTGAGCGCCAACATCTTTGGGCCAAGTGCGGCCAGTACGACCGGCGCTTCGGAAGCGTTGGCGAGGTCCTTGTACAAGCCTTCCAGGTAGCTCTTCATGGCGCCGAGCGGCCTGTCGTAACGATGGCCGCGCAGGCCCTCGACCATCGGGATGTGGCTGACGCCGAGACCAAGGATGAAGCGGCCACCGTAGAGATCGTTCAGCGAAACCATGCCGCGACGAGCCGTATACGAATCGCGCGCATAGATGTTGGCGATCGAGCTGCCGATCATCAGCCGCTGGCTCTTCGACAGCATGTAGCCCGCCAGTGACATGGATTCGTAACCGCGGGATTCGGGATACCACAGCGCGGAGTAGCCGTTCTTTTCGACTGTGGTCACCAAATCGCCAAGCTGCGCCGCGTCGAGCTTGTCGGTCGCATACCAGACACCCAGCCGTCCAAGGGCCATGACCGTCTCCGTCGCTTCGTTGTGAGAGCGCCATTGTCACACTAAAGTGCGGCCCGCGGCTACAACTCCGGGAACGCAAGGACCAGTGAGGAGATCACCATGGAAGTGGGCGCTTTCTACTTTCCCGCCGACTACGGCATCAACATCGCCAAGCTCGCGCGTGCCCTCGAGGATCGCGGCTTCGCTTCGCTGTTCGTGCCCGAGCACACGCACATTCCGGTCAGCCGCAAGACGCCGTTCCCCGGCGGCGGCGAGCTGCCCAAGCGCTACGCCCACACGCATGACCCGTTCGTCTGCCTGTCGTTCGCGGCAGCGGCGACGAAGAAGCTGAAGCTCGGAACGGGCATCTGCCTGGTGCCGCAGCACGAGCCGATCGTCACCGCCAAGGCGATCGCTTCGCTCGACCAGCTGTCGGATGGCCGCTTCATCTTCGGCATCGGCGGCGGCTGGAACGTCGACGAGATGGAGAATCACGGGGCGCGTTACGAGACGCGCTTCAAGCAGATGCGCGAGTACGTGTTGGCCATGAAGGCACTGTGGACCGAGGAAGAGGCCTCGTTCCACGGCGAGTTCGTGAACTTCGATCCGGTGTGGTCGTATCCCAAGCCCGCCCAGCGGCCGCATCCGCCGATCATCCTGGGCGGCGAGACCGATCACACGTTGCGGCGGGTGATCGACTATTGCGACGGCTGGTTCCCCCGGCCGCGCGGCGGCTTCGACGTCGTGAAGGGCGTCCAGCGTCTGCGCGACATGGCGCGCGAGAAGGGCCGCGATCCGTCGAGCCTGATGACTATCGTGTTCGGCGCGCCCAACGATGCCAAGGTGCTGGAGAGCTACGAGAAGGCCGGCATCGAAAGCGCGGTGCTGGCGATCCCCGACGAAAGCCCCGACGAGATCATGCGCTATCTCGACACGATCGCGCCGTTGGCCAAGGTCGGGGTGGCTGCGTGAGCGTCGCGGTCGGCCTCGGCCTGATGGAGTTTCCGTTCGCCGGGGCTGCCGACTACTGGCGCTGGGTCGATCTCTGCGAGGCAGGTGGCGTCGATTCGCTGTGGCAGACCGACCGCCTGGTGAGTCGCCATCCCATCCTCGAGTGCATGGCGGCGATGGCGGCGCTCGCCGGCCGCACGCGACGCCTGCGCTTCGGCATGAACGTGGTGTCGCTGGCGCTGCGCGACCCCGTGCTGCTCGCCAAGCAGTGCGCCACGATCGACGTGCTGTCGGAGGGCCGCCTGCTGCCGGCATTCGGCATCGGCAGTCCCGTCGGGCCGGAATGGCAGGCGCTCAGCATCGACACCCGCACCCGGGGCAGGGTCACCGACGAGTCGCTCGAGATCATCACCCGCCTGTGGCGCGAGGACAGCGTCGACTTCGAGGGCAAGCACTTTCGCCTCAAGGGCGCGTCGATCTCGCCCAAGCCGGTGCAGCCCGACCTGCCGATGTGGATCGGCGGCGCTTCGGAGGCCGCCATCCGGCGCACGGCGCGCTACGGCACGGGCTGGCAGGCCGGCGGCGAGATCCCGGCCGACGCCGGCAAGGTCGTGGCAGGGATCAAGAAGGCCGTCGCCGAAGCAGGCCGCACCATAGACGAGGATCACTATGGCGCGAGCTTCCCGTTCTATTTCGGCAACGCGGGCGACGGTGCCGTGAAGGTTGCCATGGAGGCCTACACCAAGCGCACTGGGCGAGAATCGAGCCGCTACTTCGCGATCGGCGATGAGAAGGTGATCCTCGAGCGCATCGGCGAGTACGTCGCGGTCGGCGTCGAGAAGTTCATCCTGCGTCCCGTTGGCCCCGACATCATGGGCCAGACGCGACGACTGATTGAAAAGGTTCTGCCGGCGGTCGACAGCCGCTGGCCCAAGATGGCGAAAGCGAGCTGAGGCACACTGTCATTTCGAGCGCACACCTGTCGTCCCGAGCGGCAGCGAGGGACCTTTCCTGCCTCAAAGGTCCCTCGCTGCGCTCGGGATGACACCAAATAAAAGGAGGAAGCCATGCAGATCGGCGCAGCGATGTTCTTCACGGATTACTCGATGTCTCCCGGCGAGCTCGGCAAGGCGCTGGAGGAGCGTGGCTTCGAATCGGTGTGGGCGCCCGAGCACAGCCACATACCGCTCACTCGAAAGTCGCCGTTCCCCGGCGGCGGCGATCTGCCCAAGAAGTACTACGACGCCATGGATCCGTTCGTGGCGCTCATGGCGGCGGCGGCCGTCACGACCAGGCTCAAGGTCGGCACCGGCGTCTGCCTGGTCAACCAGCGCGATCCCATCCAGACTGCCAAGCTGGTGGCCTCGATCGACCAGCTGTCGGGCGGCCGCTTCCTGTTCGGCGTCGGCAACGGCTGGAACCAGGACGAGATGGAGAACCACGGCACGGATTTCACGACGCGCCACAAGCTGGTGCGCGAGCGCATCGAGGCGATGAAGGAGATCTGGACCAAGTCCAAGGCCGAGTATCACGGCGACATGGTCGATTTCCCGGAGATGATGACCTGGCCCAAGCCGGTGCAGAAGCCGCACCCGCCGATCCTGGTCGGCGGCGGCTTTCCGCAGGCCGCGCGCCGCGCCATCCGCTACGGTGACGGCTGGTGCCCGGTCGGCCGCACCGGCTCGGGCCTGCTCGACGTGCTGGAGAAGTATCGGCAGATGGCGCGCGAAGCCGGACGCGACCCGCAATCGGTGCCGGTCACTCTGTTCAACCCGGCCGAGGACGAGGTTGAGCTCGCCCGTTATCGCGACATGGGAATCGCCCGCGTCGTCGTGATGCTGCTCTCGGAACCGCGAGACACGATGCTGCCGATCCTCGACCGCTGGGCCACCCTGATCCGCCGCACCGCGCATTGAGGAGCAGCGCATCCGCGACACTCCCCGTCGGATCCGGTTGAACTTCCAGCGCCCCGATTTTGGCGTCTTTGCCGGGGTCCGGCTCGCCTTCGACACAGCGAGCCAGAGCGGCAAACCG
>JAFAKN010000748.1 GCA_019235415.1 Alphaproteobacteria bacterium | reverse complement strand
GCCTTGGCCGTCGCTTCGTCCGTTATCAGACCGTTGATCAGCCGGCCCACCAGCACGGCGCGGATGGCCGGGACCTTGGCCGGCCCCAGTGCGGCGGCGATGGTGA
Organism: Alphaproteobacteria bacterium; assembly: GCA_019235415.1. Lineage (GTDB taxonomy): Bacteria > Pseudomonadota > Alphaproteobacteria > Reyranellales > Reyranellaceae > Reyranella. The sequence continues at coordinate 6,521 of JAFAKN010000748.1, read as the reverse complement.
GGGTCCGCGCCGGTGCCGGGTGCGGCAGGCTGGTCAGCCGCCGGTTGGTGCCGCCCCTGAGGAAACGGCCGTTGCCATCGTAGGCCCAGCCGGTGAGCTCGCCGACGGCGCCCAGCCGGATCAGCTCGCCGAGCTCCTGGTGCGTTATGAATCCATCGACATGGAATTGCGCCTTGCGGTCCATCTGGCCGACGCCCATCAACCGGAGGTCGGCACGTTCGGCGAGCGCGCGCACCTTGCGCATCGGCCCCATCTCCAGCATGCGGTCACGCTCCGCCTCCGAGGCCATCATCACCGGCAGGGGTGTCGGATAGTGGCGCGCCTTGGTCAGCTCGGCCAGTCGGCCGACCGTGTCGAAGAAGGTGGCCGAACCATCGGTCGAGATGTTGCTGACCAGCGACACCAGCTGATGGTCGGGGCGGTCCATCGGCGGGACCTGCTCGACCGCGGCCCGCATCGCCCGTCCGGTGCCGATCGCGACGATCACCGGCCGCGATTGGCGCAGGATCGCCTCGAGAAGGGCCGCGGCACGCTCGGCGACACCTGCCACCGCCGTCGGCGAGCCGGGATCGCTCGGCACGACCTCACAGGTTCGCAACCCGAAGCGCTCGCTCAGGCGCTCGGCGAGGTCCATGCAGGCCGTGATCGGATGCTCCAGCCGAAAGGTGATCAGGCGCTCGCTGAGGCAAAGGGCGACCAGCCGCTGCACCGTGGCGCGCGACACTTTCAGTCGTTTGGCGATCTCGTCCTGGGTGTGGCCGGCGATGTAGTACAGCCAGCCGGCGCGCGCCGCCTCGTCGAGCCGCGATCTTTCGGTGATGGAGGGAGCCATGGCCGCTCACATAGCGCATCCACCGGCGCTGGCCAAAATCGCTTGCGGGTCAGCCTAACGCGAGGCCTTCAACACATCGGCCATCTTCTCGGCGATCATCACCGTAGTGAGATGCGTGTTGGCCCGCACCACGGTCGGCATGATCGAGGCGTCGATCACCCTGAGCCCGGTGCAGCCGATCACGCGGCAGTCGGCGTCCACCACCGAGCGCGGATCGTGGGCGCCGCCCATGCGGCAGGTGCCGCTGGCATGCTGCGCGTCGTAGCACTCGGCGAACATCCAGTCGTCCAGCGCGTCGCCTTCCAATGGCTCCTCGATCGAACGGCCCGTCAAGCCATAGTCGACGCGCGTGGCGATCGCCTGCACGGCCGGCTGCCGGCAGATTTCGCGCGCGCGCTGAACGCCATCGCGCATGCGTAAAAGGTCGCTGTCGTGGCTCAGCATGCGCTCCTCGACCTCGGGGTCCTGGCCGGGATCGCGGCTCTTGATGCGCACCCAGCCTTCGCTCAGCGCCTGGTAGACCGAGACGGCGAGGCGGCCGCGGCTGGTGCCGCCGTCCTCCTCGCCGCGCAGATTGCCGGCGATCATGATCATGTCGTTCGCGCCGGCGCCGGCGAGGCCGGACGCGTAGCGCAGGCAGCAGTTGGTGTGGCGATGCGTCAGGGTGCTGACGCGCACGTCCTCGCGCAGATGGAGCAGCATGCCGAGGATGGGATGGTCGAGCAGATGCTCGCCGACCGGCCGGTCGGCGACCAGGGCAATGCCGAGCCGCTGCAGCAACGCGGCCGGCCCGATGCCGGAGCGCTGCAAGATGGCCGGCGAATGGATCGCCCCGGCGCATAAAAGCACCTCACGCCGCGCCCGCACCGTCCGGCGTTCGCCGCCGACGTCGACGGCCACGCCATTGGCGTGCGGTCGATTGCCTTCGAAGGTGAGCGTGTCGACCATCGCGTGGCCGACGATGGCGAGGTTGGCCCGGCTGCGTGCCTGCTCGAGATAGCCGTCGTTGACCGAGATGCGCAGGCCGGCGCGGCTGTTGATTGCGTAAGGCGAGGCGCCGCTGCCTTCCGGCGCGTTGTGGTCGGCACACCAGCCATAGCCCAGCCCGACCGCCGCCTTCATCAAGGCGCGATCGACCGATCCCCAGGCCTCGACCGGCGCGCGATAGACCGGGATCGGTCCGTCTTTGCCGTGATACGGGGCGTCGCCGAAATCGACGTCGCTCTCGAGCTTGCAAAAATAAGGCAGGACGTCGTTCCAGGCCCAGCCGCGCGCGCCCAGCGAGGCCCAGTCCTCAAAATCCTGCGGGATCCCGCGGATGGCGATCTGTCCGTTGATGGTCGAGCTGCCGCCGATCGCGCGGCCGCGCCATAACAGCTTGGGCTCTTGCCGTTCGGTGCGCCGCGCCAAAAGCTTGGGCCAGCGATAGGCGTCGTCGGCGATGGCGCGTAGCGGGTTGGGGATGCGGATGTGCTCGGGCGTCTCGGCGGTGCGGAAGTCGCGGCCGGCCTCCAAGAGCAGCACGCGGATCGCCGGGTCCTCGCTTAGCCGCGCCGCCAGCACGGCGCCGGCCGAGCCGCCGCCGATGATGATGAAGTCGTACTCGTCCTGCATGGAGGACGACGATTACCGATACCCGCTCAATCTGTCCAAACCACAACAGACCGGTTGACCGCCACCGTTACGCTCGGCGGCTGCCGAATGACGGCAGCCGGCGAACGTTGCAGGCAAGATCGTTCAGGCGTGTCCCGTGTGGTTGAACTGCCCCTGCCATGGCACCGGAATGCCCGGCGAGCCGGCGGCCGTGGTCGATGTGCCTTGATTCTGCAAGATGTGCAGGATGTCGGCGGTGTCGCTGGTCGTCATGCCGACATTGCTGTCGAGCGTCGACATGTGGTGAAGAAGCAGCGAGATGGCATTCCCCAGCGGACCGTCCGCCGGCGCCAAGCTCTCGCTCGCTGCCGCGGTCGTTTTTTCGGCCTTCTTCTTTCCCACCGGCGAATAGCCTTGCGCACCGGAGGCAGCGAGCACCGTACCAATGCTTGTGAAATCGCTGGCCAGGTTGCCGGTGTCGCCGGCAAGGGTTTGCAGGTCGGCCACCACCGCGGCGACGGCCTGAGTGAGCGGCGAGGAAGTCTGCGTAACACCGGCCGCAGCCTTAGCGGTGTCCGCTGCCGACGTGGGCACACTGCCGCCGATCGTCGATAAATCCTGGGCTATGTTTTTCAAAGCAGTCTGGTCGCCGGTCATGTCGGTGACGAGTTTGGTCACGTCGTTACCGATATTGCCCAACTCGGCGTCGAACGCCCCAGCGCTCGGCGCGTGGCCAAGGGCGAGGAAGTCGGCGTTAAGGGTATTCAGATCGGCGATCGAAGTCTTGACGTGTGCCGTGACTGCCTTGAAGTCCGCCGCGAACGTGGCGAGGGGGTCGGTGCCGATTGCCGGAGCTGCGACCCCGGCCGCCGCCGGATTCGCGGCTTGCAGCGTGGACTTGGACGAGCCGAGCAGGTTCAGGATGTGCTGCGTCACGTTGGTCAGGCCGTTGAACTTGTGTGCCAAAACGTCGACGAGGTGCTCGGATGCACTGCCGATGACATGGATCCCCGGGTCCGCGGCGTGCAGAGCCGCCTTGAAGCCGGCAGGGGCGGCGGCAAGCAGGTTGGCGAGATTGGTGTCGACCGAGGCAAGAGCCTGTTTCAAGGACGGTGCATCGTGTTCGTGGTGATGATGGTGCTCGCCGTGCCGATCGTGGTCGCCGTGCCAGCCGCGTCCGTCGTGATCTGAACGGTCGTCGCGGCCGCCATAGCCGCCGTGCCAGCCGCCTCCGCCGTGTTCGCCAAGATGAGCGTGTTCGTGGTGATCGGAGTGATCTCCCTCAGAACGCTTTTCAGTCGTTTTTCTGCGAGCCTGCGCAGCTTCTATCATCCGTCCCTCTCGGTCGTTGTAGCGCAAGGAGCGCCGACCGAGGGGTAGCGCGGCAAGGTTGCAGTATGTTGACTGTCAGACTGCACGAAGAGGTCGGTTGTCCTCAGGGAAGGCTATTCCCCGCGCTGGCTGTCGTCCTGCTGACGCTCGGCCGCTTCGTCGTAGCCCCGCCGGCTGCTGAAGAACATCAACGCCATCAGCCCCATGCCGACCAGGATCATGAATATGGCCATGCCGATCGCGGCGATGGTCCCGGTGTCCGAGAGCCGCGTGTCGGGATCGTCCGATTCGAAGAACACGCCGAAGATCGCCAGCAGAAGCAGGATCACGAGAATGGTGATGCCGAGCCAGGCGCTGAACCCGAGCTTTCGAGCATCCTGTCGCAACGACGTGGTCAATGACTTGCGTTCCGGCATGCTTCGCGGTCCTGTTCGCTCTCTCAGTTTACCCTTGCGCAGCCAGCAAGCCCAGGAGCCGATGCGCCCTGGCCGTCGGCCGCGCCGCCGCCGGTCCAAGCAGAGGGTGCCGGACCAAGCTCATGCCACCCCTTGGCAGATGTCGAGCATCACCAGCATGTAGATGCGGATCATGTCGAGATAGTCGGCGATGTCGACCCGCTCGTCCGGCATGGTGTTGTAGCGGCCGCCGGGGCCGCACACGATGCCCTCCATGCCGAGCTCCCTGAAGAAGTGGCCGGCATCGGTGCCGTAGTAGGCGGGCGGCGGCAGCGCGCCGGTCGGCTGCGGCTCGCCGCGCACCGCCTGGTAGGCGGCGTTGAGCGAGGTCACGATGCGGGCGTCCTTGGCAACCTCGAAGGCCGGCATCACCGGCCGACCTGTGGCGCGCTCCGGTGTGACGGTCGCCTTGAGGCCCGGGAATCGCCGTTCCTGCTCGTCCAATACCTTGCGCAAATCGGCGAAGGCGCCGGCTTCGGTCTGGCCCGGTGCGTAGCGCACCGAACCTTTTAGGCGAGCATAGTCCGCCACCTGCGGCGGGCGCCATTCGGCGAGCTCGCGGCCGAGTGCGGCGTGCATGACGCCGACATGGCAGCGGTTGATGGAGCGATGCTCCTCGCTCCGCGCGCCGCTGAAGGTGAGCGCGTTCAGCCGCGGGACGAGGTCGCAAGCCGCAACCAGCGCATCGACCGCCTCCTCGCGCTTGGAAAGATGGCGCGTGTTGCCGACCAGCTCGATGATGAAGGTCGCCGCCTCGGCATGCATGGTGAGCGCCTTGAGGTCGGTCGGCTCGCTGTTGATGAAGTAGTCCGCCCGCACGCCCTGGCGGATCGCGGCCAACGTGCCGACGCCGCCCTGCAGCTCGCCGACCACGAACGTCAGCACCACGTCGCCGTTCAGCCGCACGCCTGAATCGATCAACGTCTTGACCGCGCAGTAGTACGCCGCGTCGCCCGCCTTCATGTTGGAGACGCCGATGCCGTAGATGAACTTGTCGTCGACCAACCCGCCCCACGGATCGACGGTCCAGCCTTCGGTCACGGGATTGGTGTCGAGATGGCCGTTGAACAGCAGGCTTGAGCCGGCGCCCGCGCCGCGCCAGCGGCCGATGGCGTTGACGCGCGTGCCTTCGACGGGCTGCAGCTCGGCGTCCAATCCCAGGCCGCGCATGCTCGTGGCCATGAACTCGGCAAGCTTGCGCTCGCCGTCGGTCTGCGAGTAGCTCTTGTGCTTGACCATTGCCGACAGGAAGTCGAGGCAGGCCTTCTCGTCGAGCCGTTTCACAAGGGCGGTGGTGTCTACAGTCATGTGGGCCTCTCACTCATTGGAGCGCGGACGGAACGGCATCGATCAGCGCCTTGGTATACGGATGACGCGGCCCGCTCTTGGCAAGCTGCTCGATGCTTATCGTCTCGACCAGCTCGCCGCGTTGCAGGACCGCGATGCGATGGGCGATCTGGCGCACCAGGTTGAGGTCGTGCGTGATGAAGAGGTAGGCCGTGCCGTGCCGGCGCTGCAGGTCGACGAGAAGCTCGATGACCGCGGCCTGCACCGAGACGTCGAGCGAGGAGGTGATCTCGTCGCAGATCACCAGCCGCGGACGACTGGCGAAGGCGCGGGCGATCGCCACGCGCTGCTTCTCGCCGCCCGACAGCTGATGCGGAAAGCGTTCGGCGAACGCCGCCGAAAGGCGCACCTGCTCGAGCAGCGCCTCGACGCGCGCTTCGCCGCCGTAGAGCGCGGCCGGCCGCGACAGGATCTCGCGCACCCGCTGGCGAGGATTGAGCGAGGAGTCGGGATGCTGGAAGACGATCTGCACGTCGCGGCGATAGGCCCGGTCCATGGCGCGGCTTCCGGCAATGGGTCGCCCAGCGAAGCGCAACGCGCCCTCGAAGCGATCGAGGCCGGCGAGCGCGCGCGCCAAGGTCGTCTTCCCCGACCCCGATTCGCCGACGATGCCTAGAATCTCTCCGGGGTTTACCGACAGGCTGATGCGAAGCCGGGGTCGCGCCACCCTGCCTTCGCCGAAGCGAAGCCGCTCCGGCTTCGCGCAGGCAGGTCCAGTGGCGCGTCTTTGTCGACGCCCGAGAAGACCGCGCAACTGGCGTGGCGCGCCCCCAGCGATGACGCTCAACCCGTCCACCGCGATCAACGGCGCACCGTCCCCTGGCTTGCCCGTCACCAACCGATGGTCCGGCCGCGGCACCGCCGCCAGCAGCCGACGCGTATAGTCGTCGCGTGGGGCGCCGAACACGGTCGCGACCGCACCTTGCTCGACCAGCCGGCCGCGATGCAGGACGGCGACGCGC
>JAFAKN010000742.1 GCA_019235415.1 Alphaproteobacteria bacterium | reverse complement strand
GCCTGGGTCGGGCCGCACCAATGCGCGGTGATCACCGGGCTGGCGCGCGCCGGCATCAACGCGCTGGTCGAGCTGGCCGTCGAGAAGACGCCGCGCGGCCGCACGGGCAGGCTGTGCGACAACCCGCAGGTGCAGGATGCGGTCGGGCGCGCCGATGCGATCCTCAATTCCGGGCGCGTCTATCGCAACGCGATGATCGCCGAGCTGTGGAATACGCTCGCCGACGGCCGCGAGACCACGCTCGAGCAGCGTGCCCGCTGCCGGCTCGCCGCGGTGCATGCCGGCGACTGCGCCCGCCAGGCGATGGACCTGATGTTCCGGCACGGCGGCAGCACCTCGTTCAAGACCGAGAGTCGCCTGGCCGAAGTATGGCGCGACCTGCAGGTGGTCGGCCAGGCGGCGACGGTCGCTCCGGAGTGGTATCCGATCGGCGGCCGCGCCTTCCTCGGCCTCGACCCCGGCCCGCGGCTGCGCTAGGGCGGCCGCGCGCAGGCTGGTCACGTCGCGAACGACAGGTGCTGATCGCGGACCGCAATAACACGCATAAGGGCGTCGAGCGGCGCGCCGATAGCCCGCGCATTCGCGAAGAGGTCTGCGATGGAGATCGAAGAGAGCACTCTCACGAACCCATTCCAGGGTGTGCTGCTGGTCCCACGGAGAACAAACGGGCTCGGCGTCGTGGTGTTGGGAGGATCGAGCGGCTCGATTAATGTCGAACGAGCACGGCTCTTTGCGGAGCGCGGCGCGACTGCGATCGCGCTTCGATGGTTTGGAGGAGACGGACAAGTTCCGGGCATTTGCGAAGTGCCGCTCGAAAGCTTCACGCCCGCAACTGACTGGATGCTACGCGCCGGCTGCAACCGCATCGCTTATATCGGAACATCGAAAGGCGCCGAAGCAGCACTACTCCTGGCCGTGCACGATTCGAGAATCGACATCGTGGTAGCGCTTAGTCCTTCTTCTGTCGTGTGGGCGAACAGCGGCGTTGGCCTGGATGGTGTTGGCTTCCCACTTCGTTCGTCCTGGACACTTCGAGCCAAGCCGCTGCCCTTCATTGCTTATGACGTGTCGAAGTTGCCAGCACCGCATGATGGGTTGATGCACTATCGTGCCTATCACGAGGCGAGCCTCGCAACATTCGCCGATGCCATTCCAGCCGCGTCGATCCCAGTCGAGACGTCGCGCGCTACATTTGTCCTTGTGGCCGGCGCCGACGACGCGCTGTGGCCATCCGACTGGTTCGCCGCATCATTAGCGGAGCGTCTCGCCGCAGCTGGCAAACGTCATTTCCTGGCTACGCATCCTCATGCTGGGCATCGGATCCTATTACCAGGCGAGACGGCGACGCGTTTCTCGAGTCAATGCCCACGGTGGTACTGACGAAGCTGATCGCGAATTAGGTCGCGCCGCTTGGAGGATGATCTCCAAGACGTGTGGGATTGTCGAATCGGATAAACTCAGCACGTAGTGGAGGATCTTTAATCCTCGGCGACGTCGAAAAAGGTCCCTCCACTACGCCTCGCTTCGCTCGGCTCCGGTCGGGATGACGGATGGACTTGAACTCATCCCGCTCTGTTCGAAGCGCTTCCTCGCGTCCTCGCGCAGCTCGGTCTTCTTGATCTTGCCCGACTCGGTCATCGGGAAGGCCTCGACGAACACCACGTGGCGCGGCAGCTTGAAGCTCGCGACCTTGCCGCGGCAGTGGCCGAGCACCGTCTCTTCGTCGAGCGTGCTGCCGGCGCGGCATTCGACGTAGGCGACGGCGACCTCGCCCAGCCGCACGTCGGGCAGGCCGACCACGGCGACCTGCTGCACGGCGGGATGCTCGAGCAGCAGGCCCTCGGTCTCCATCGGGTCGACGTTCTCGCCGCCGACCTTCAGCATGTCCTTGTAGCGGCCGAGGAAGCGCAGGCAGCCGTCCGCCAGCCACATCGCGGCGTCGCCGGTGCGGAACCAGCCGTCGTCGGTGAAGCTCGCCGCGGTCTCGGCCGGCTTCTTGTAGTACGCCTTCATGACGTAGCGGCCGCGCACCTGCAGCTCGCCCACCTCGCCTGGCCCGAGCAGCGCGCCGCTGCCCTCGTCGACGATGCGCAGCTCGTAGCCCAGCCCCGGCCAGCCCGACGCCTCGCAGCGATGCGCCTCGTCGTCGTCGAGCGAGCTCAGCGCCACGCCCAGCCACACCTCGGTCATGCCGAAGCCCGACAGGTTCTTCAGCGGCGCCAGCGCCTTGGCGCCGCGCCGCACGACCGGCGTGGCGCTCAACATGCCGG
>JAFAKN010000708.1 GCA_019235415.1 Alphaproteobacteria bacterium | reverse complement strand
GCAAGGTCATGCACGCGTCCTTCCATGTTGGCGACGCGCAGATCATGGCGTCGGACGGCCACTGCGCCGGCAAGCCCGCGTTTCAGGGCTTCGGCCTGTCGCTCAACGCCAAGGACGACGCCGAGGCCGAGAAGCTGTTCAAGGCGCTGAGCCCGGGCGGCCAGGTGCAGCAGCCGCTGACCAAGACTTTCTTCGCCTCGAAGTTCGGCATGGTCGCCGACTAGTTCGGCGTCCTGTGGATGGTGATCGCCGAGGCGCACTGACCTTCTGTCATCCTGAGCGAAGTCCGCCGTCCCGAGCGCCTCCCACTGTCATCCCGAGCGGAGCGAGGGATCCTTAGGGCAACAGGAAGGATCCCTCGCTTACGCTCGGGATGACAGCAGTGCTTGCAGCTGCGTCGGCCCTACGCCTTCTCCACGTTCGCGCTGCGCAGCGGCACGCCGAACTCACGGCGGCAGACCTCGGCCAGGACGGCGACGCCCTGCTTGATGGTCTCGGGCTCGGGATTGGCGAAGCAGAGCCTGAGACGGCAGCGCGCGCGCTCCTTGTCGGTCGACCATTCGGGTCCGGGATTGAGCGCAACGCCGGCAGCCAGGGCGGCCTGTGCGAGCTTCAAGGTGTCGACGTTGTCGGGCAGCTTGATCCAGAGGTAGATGCCGCCCGGCGGGTCGCCGAACTCGGCCGAGGTGCCGAACTGCTCGGCGAGCGCCTCGCGCAGGGTTTGCAGCTTGCCGGCGAGCGTCCTGGCGAGCTTGGGGACATGGTCGGCGAAGTGCCTGGCGCAGAACTCGGCCAGCACCATCTGCTCCAGAGCCCCCGAGCCCGCGTCCTGCTTCAGCGCCAGCATGCGCGACAGCACGTCCCACTTGGCGACGATGTAGCCCACGCGCAGCGCCGGCGCGATCGATTTGGAGAACGAGCCGATATGGATGACGCCCTCGCCGCCTGCCATCGCATAAAGTGCGCGCGGCCGCTTCCCGCTCCACACCAGGTCGGAGTAGCACTCGTCCTCGAAGATCATGACGCCGTGCTCGGCCGCGAGCTTCAGCAGCTCGGCCCGCCGCGCCTCGCCCATGATGGCGCCGGTCGGGTTCTGCACGGTCGGGATGGTGTAGATGTATTTCGGCGTGACGCCCTGCTTCTTGAGCTCGTCGAGCTTGGCCGCGACCGCGTCGAGGCTGAGCCCTTCCTCGTCGAGCGGGATGCCGACGGCATTGACTCCCAGCCGCTGCAGCTTGGTGAGCGCGCCGGCATAGGTCTCGCGCTCGATCAGCACGGTGTCGCCCCGCGCCAGCAGCAACATGTTGACCAGGTCCAGCCCCTGCATCGAGCCCGACGTGATCAGGATCTCGTCCGGCGTGCACTCGATGCCGGCGTGGCCCTTGAGCTTCTTGGCCAGGAACTCGCGCAACGGCCGATAGCCCAGCGGCCCGCTGTTCAGCCCGTAGGTGGCCAGCGTGGCGCCCTCGCGGCGCAACACGGTCGTCGCCGCCTCGATCAGCGCGTCGACCGGCAGGTGCTTGGGATCGTTGTGGCCGCCGATGAAGTTGTACTTGGGGAAGCCCGTCCATTTCACCGCCGGCGGCGGCGTGTTGGGGGCGAGCAGCGGGGCGAAGTCGAACGGGGCGGTCATGGGCGTTTCCTTTCTCGTTGGCCCATTGCTGGGCCAAGCCCGGCCCGAGCGCAACTGCTTTGGCCGCCGCTACGCCACCGGGCGGAACGAATGGGCATTGGCCATGTTCCAGGGCAGCATCCAGCGCGCGTTCTCGTTGCCGGCCAGCAGCGCCTTCTCGCCCAGCGGCGGATAGACATCGGCGAAGGTCACGACGTCGCTGGGCGAGATGCGGCGCGAGATGTGGATCGGCGCGAACTGGTTGGGATGGTCGAGGCCGGCCGCAGCCGTGAGCTCGGCGAGCTCGCGCAGCGTGGCGCGATGGAAGTTGGCCACCCGCTGCATCTTGTCGGGCACGACCAGCGCGCGCTGGCGAGTCGGGTCCTGGGTCGCGACGCCGGTCGGGCAGCGGTCGGTGTGGCAGTGCTTCGACTGGATGCAGCCCACGGCGAACATGAAGCCGCGCGCCGCGTTGCACCAGTCGGCGCCCAGCGCCATGGCGCGCACGATGTCGAAGGCAGTGATGATCTTGCCCGCCGCGCCGAGCTTGATGCGGTCCCGCGCGCCGATGCCGACCAGCGCGTTGTGCACGAAATACAGCCCCTGGCGCATCGGCTTGCCGATATGGTCGATGAACTCCATCGGCGCGGCGCCGGTGCCGCCCTCCTTGCCGTCGACCACGATGAAGTCGGGATAGATGCCGGTCTCGAGCATCGCCTTGCAGATCGCCAGGAACTCCCATTCGTGGCCGATGCAGAGCTTGAAGCCGGTCGGCTTGCCGCCCGACAACTCGCGCATCAGGCCGATGAAGCGCATCATCTCGATCGGCGTCGAGAAGGCCGAATGGCTGGACGGCGAGACGCAATCCTTGCCGACCGGCACGCCGCGGGTGGCGGCGATCTCGGCGCTGACCTTGGGCGCCGGCAGCACGCCGCCATGGCCGGGCTTGGCGCCCTGGCTGAGCTTCAGCTCGACCATCTTGATCTGCGGGTTGGCCGCCACCTCGGCGAAGCGTTCCTTGGAGAACGAGCCGTCGGGATGGCGGCAGCCGAAATAGCCCGAGCCGATCTCCCAGATGATGTCGCCGCCGCCTTCGCGATGATAGGGGCTGAAGCCGCCTTCGCCAGTGTCGTGCGCGAAACCGCCGAGCCGCGCGCCGTGGTTCAGGGCGCGGATGGCGTTGGCGCTGAGCGCGCCGAAGCTCATTGCCGAGATATTGTAGACCGAGGCGGAGTAGGGCTGCTTGCAGTCGGGGCCGCCGACGGTGATGCGAAACGCCTCGTGGGTGACTGGCTTGGGCGCGATGGAGTGCGCCATCCATTCGTAGCCGACGTCGTAGACGTCGTACTGGGTGCCGAACGGCCGCACGTCGAGCGCTCCCTTGGCGCGCTGGTAGACGACGGCGCGGCGATCGCGGCTGAACGGCATGCCGTCCTTGTCGTCCTCGAAGAAGTACTGCCGCATCTCCGGACGAATCGCCTCGAAGATGTAGCGCAGGTGCGCGGCGATCGGGTAGTTGCGCAGCACCGCATGCGGCTTTTGGTACAGGTCGAGGAAGCCCACCGTGGTCAGGAACAGCGCGGCCGTGAAGCAGATGTCGACGATGTAGGAGTGCGGCGCAAAGATCATCGCAATGGCGAGCCCGAGGGTGGCGAGCGTTGCCAAGGTGAGCGCGATGAAGCGCGGCGTGAAGGGCAGCAGCAGCGGCGACATGGTTTCCTTACTCCGCCCATCGGACAGGGGGCCGTTGGTCCGAGTTGCCGATCGATACCGACCGATCCATTGCATGATTGTGACGCCGTCGCGTCATGTCGCCCTCCCCGCTTTGCCGCGGAGCATAACGCGCTTTCAGCTGCGTTCGAAGGACACGCTCTTGATCACCGCATGGACCGGACGACCCGGCGCCAGCGCCAGGCCTTCGACGGACCGGGCCGTCACGCGGGCGGTCACCGCGGCGCCGTTGCAGTCGAGCCGCACGTCGGCCTGAGCCCGGCCGGCGTCGACGATTGCCGCCACGCGGGCCGCCAGCACGTTCAGTGCACTGATCTGCGATGGCGGTTCCAGCGCCAGCATGACGTCGCGGGCGCGGATGTAGGCGCGCACCGTGGAGCCGACCGGCGCGCTGAGCTGCGGCACCTGCAGGTCGCCGGCGCGGGTCGCGAGCGTGGTCAGCTGAAAGCGCGCGTCGTGCTTGGTCACGACGGCGTCGAGCACGCTGCCGCCTTCGCCGCTGTCGGCCTGCGGCAGGATGTCGACGACTGGCCCTGTGGCGGTCACCTTGCCGTCGTTCAGGAGGACGACGGTGGTCGCCAGCCGCGCCACCTCGGCCACGGAATGGCTGACATAGAGGATCGGCACGCCCGCTTCATCGCGCAGCCGTTCGATGAAGGGCAGGATCTCGGCGCGGCGCGCGTCGTCGAGCGAGGCGAGCGGCTCGTCCATCAGCAGGAGCCGCGGATGGGCAAGCAGCGCGCGGCCGATCGCCACCCGCTGCTTCTCGCCGCCCGACAGCGAGCCCGGCCGCCGCTCCAGCAGATGCCCGATGCCGAGCAGCGCCACGACCGCCTCGAGGCCGGTCGCCGCGCCGTTGCCGTCGTGGCGGGTGAACCAACGGCCGTAGAGCAGGTTGCGGCGCACGCTGAGATGCGGGAACAGGCGGCTGTCCTGGAAGACGTAGCCGATGCGCCTGAGGTGGCTGGGCACGAACACGTCTTGTTCGGTGCTGAGCAGGAGCTTGCCGTCGACAGCGACCCTGCCGCGATCGGGCCGCACCAGGCCGGCCACGATGTCGACCAGGGTCGACTTTCCCGACCCCGAGCGGCCGAACAGGGCGGTGAGGCCGGGCTGCGCCGAGAAGCGCGCAACGAGGTGGAAGCTGTCGCGCACGAGCTCGATGTCGACGTCGAGGCTCATGCCGTCATCTGCCTCACGCAGATGCGTCGCGCCAGCAGCTCCGAGCCGAGCAGCGCCAGCATGGAGATGGCGATCGACACCAGGGTCAGCCGCAGTGCCGCGGCGTCCCCGTCGGGCACCTGGGTCAGCGTGTATATCAGCGACGGCAGGGTCTGCGTCTCGCCCGGGATGTTGGACACGAAGGTGATGGTGGCGCCGAACTCGCCCATCGCCTTGGCGAAGCACAGGATGGCGCCGGCGATCACGCCCGGCAAGCAGAGCGGCAAGGTGACGGTAGCGAACACCCAGAGAGGGCGGGCGCCCAGCGTGCCGGCCGCCCGCTCGAGGCGCGTGTCGACCGCCTCGATCGACAGCCGCACGGCGCGCACCAGCAGGGGAAAGCCCATCACCGCGCAAGCGAGCGCCGCGCCGGTCCAGCGGAAGGAGAAGACGATGCCGAAATTGTCGGCGAGGAAGACGCCGACCGGCGCGCGCCGGCCGAAGGTGATCAGCAACAGGTATCCCGTGACGACCGGCGGCAGGATGAGCGGCAGGTGGACCAGCGTGTCCAAAAGGCCCTTGCCCCAGAATTGGCGCCGCGCCAGCAGCCAGGCGACGGCGACGCCAACCGGCAGGCTGGCGAGCGTGGCCGTGGTGGCCACCAGCAGGCTCAGCCGGACCGCCGTCCACTCTTCCGGTGTCATGTCGCGGAAGCGGACTTCACCAGGACCGTAAAGCCTTGCTTTTCGAACGATACACGCGCCTTGGCGCTGCGCAGGAAGTCGAGGAAGGCTTTGGCGTCGGGGTTGTGCTGGTCCTTGGCGAGCGCCGCCGGATAGATGATCGGCGGATGCGAATCGGCGGGGAAGGTCGCCACGATCTTCACGCCCGGCTCGGCGGCGGCGTCGGTGCTGTAGACGATGCCGAGCGGCGCCTCGCCGCGCGCCACCAGGAGCAGCGCCGCGCGCACGTTCTCGGCCTGCGCGAGGTGGTCCTTGACGTCGTTCCAGGCGCCGAGCTTCTCCAGCGCCGCCTTGCCGTACTTGCCGACCGGCACGGCGTCGACGCTGGCCATCGACAGCCGGCCGCCGCCAAGCGCCTTGGCCAGGTCGGGACCGGTGAGGCCGACGTTCGTGAGCTTGGAGTCCTTGGTCGCGATCAACACGATCTTGTTGCCCAGGAGATTGAAACGGCTGTCGACCTTGATCAGGTTCTTGCCGGCCAGGTAGTCCATCCAGTCGAGATCGGCCGAGACGAAGAGGTCGGCCGGCGCGCCCTGCTCGATCTGCTTGGCCAGCGCCGAGCTCGCGGCATAGGAAATCTTGGGCGCGGCCTTGCCGGTATTCTTGGCCCAGGTTGCGGCGATCTCGTCGAGCGCGTTCTTGAGGCTGGCCGCGGCGAAGACGACCACCTCGCCGGCCGCCTGCGCCCGGCGCGGCACGAGCGGCAGGGCGGCGGGCAGGGCGAGCCCCAGCCCGAGCAAACTCCGCCCGAGCAAACTCCGTCTGTCGATCATGCCAGCCTCCGGTCAGGGAGCCGGTATAGTCGACTGGATATAGCGCCTGGTAAAGAGCCTCTTCAGCGCAGGAATGCCGCGCCGCAGGGCGACCGCGACGATGACGAGCAGGGATACGACCAGCACCTTGTGGGCGGGGCGTGGCGCCAGCTCGGGATCGATGTTGGCCGGCAGCACGCGCAGCGGATCGATGCCGTTCACCAGCCAGTACCAGCCGGCTTCGAACCCGACGGTGAAGAGCGTCGCGGCCACCGCGAGCAGGGCGAGGCCGAGGAAGCTGGTGCGCAGCTTCGCGGGGAGGAGACGCCACAGCATCAGCCAGGCAAACAGGCCGGCGGCGAAGGCGGGCTCGCCGATCTGGAGCTTGGACTGGATGAAGAAGTGGACGATGGCCACGGCCGCCGCGGGATAGATCAGCCAGTGCAATCGCTTCCAGTTGCGCCTCAGCTTGCGTTGCCAGCCGTTGGTCGAGGTGATGGCGAGCGCCGCCAGCACCAGCAGCACCGTGAACCCGATCGTGAGATAGAAGCGCTTGGCGATTTCCGTGGCGACCACGATCAGGTCCCACTTTTGGTCGAAGACGTAGATCAGGAAGTGCGCGCCGGCATAGAGTGCCGCCGCGACGCCGATGCGGCGGCGGACCTGCACCAGCGGCATCCAGTCGAGCAGGGCGCGTGCCGGGGTCAGGGAAAGCGAGAGCAGCACCAGGGTCACCGCCCAATCGCCGGTCGAATGGGTCGCCTCGGTGACGGGGCGGGGGCCGAGATCGTCGCTGTACCAGCGCCAGGCGAGGTTCAGCGCCGGCAGGCAAAGGCCGACCGTCGTCACGAGTCGCAGCCAGAAGATCTTTTGGATGGCGGTCACGGCCGGCAAGCTACGCGAAGCGGCGTTCAAGGGAAGGTCAAAGTTGCGTCATCTCT
>JAFAKN010000421.1 GCA_019235415.1 Alphaproteobacteria bacterium | reverse complement strand
TCGTCGAGGTAGCTGAATGTCCCGGCCTGCAGGTCGAATGCGAAGGCCTGGTCGCATGCGATCGGGCAGCCGTACATGCCGTCGGGACAACAGCAGATCGCCTGTTCGTTGCAGCCCTCGGCCAGATAGCTGCCGCGCGTCTCCCGGGCGCGGTTGTGCTTGGCCTTCGAGGTCTGCACCATCGTGAACGAGGCGTTCACCATCCCGGCGATGCTGGCCATCTTCTGCGGGTCCTTGCGGTAGTCTTCCTGGATGACCGGCTGGCCGTTGAAGTCCTTGGCGTCCGTCAGATGGTCGGCCGTGACCTTCGCAAGGTCATCGTGCAGCTGGGCGTCGGGGCTGAACAGGATCCGCAAGCCCCTGTCCATGAAGGTCGTGAAGAGGATAAGGCCCGGACAGCTCAACCCTTCCTGGAAGCCGGCCCGACTGTCCAACCGGCCGGCCGGCAGTGCCAGCCTCACGCGGCCGTTGCCGTCGGTGCGGGTCACGGCGAAAAGGTTGGGCCCGATCGGCTGGCGGGTACCGTCGTGCTCGATCACGACCGTCTCCGGGGCGTTGATGCGCACCTCCTGCATTGCTTGCGGTGCGCCGTTGGGGGCGAACACCGTGATCTCGGTCTGGATCATCGGCGTCTGCTTGGTCGTCTTGACGGTACCGTCGGGGAAATCGAACTCCTGCATGAGCGTCGCTTCGGCGTAGAAGGTGCGCGCGAGGTCGGCCAACCGACAGGCCGTGATCGCCTTGTTGGTGCGATAGTAGAAAACCTGGTTGTCGACGGCGATCAGGTCGGCCGGCGACGACGTCTCGGCGGTGACGACCGAGCCCGTCGCGACGTCGAGGGCGAAGACCGCGGGGGGGATGTCGACGGGCAGGGCGTAGCCGCTGCGGTCCAGCCGGCCGTACAGCATTCCGTCCGCCGCGATCATGTAGCTGTAGACGCCGGGCAGGGTGATCGTCTTCTTGCGGTCGCCGTTGCCGATCGACAGCACGATGAGCTGGCCGTTCTTCAAGGCAACGTAGCAATAGTCCTGGTCGCAGGCCGGTTGGGCGCTCAAGTCGGCCGGGAAGTTCGCCTTCCAGGCAACCTCCTGGGTGCCGGCCGATACGACGCTGATCGAGCGCGGACCGGTGGCGAGACAAAGGTACTGGCCGTTGAACGACGTCGGGAAAAAGGCAGACAGTTCGGTCGGAGAGGCCTTGACGGACCACAGCTTGTTGAACGCGAGATCGACCGCATCGACCGAGCCGTCCTTCATCGGGACCAGCAGGAAGTCATCGCCGATGCTCGGCGTGCTCCACAGGGGGCCGCCGCCGTAAGCGGGCGAGAGGCGGGCGGGCGAGCCTTCGCTTGCCGGAGAGACGCGCTGCAGGCCGGCCTTTTCCGACGCCAGATAGACCGAGCCGCGATAGGCTTGCATCCAGACCGGCTCGGCGTCGACGGAGACCAGCTCGACCGGCTTTTCGCGCGCGACCACGCTCGCCGTATAGAGCGAGCCATCGCTGGCGTAGACGAGCAGACCGCCGTCATAAGGCTGAACGCCGCGAACGCGCGCCTCCGCGCCGAACGGGCCGATCACATGGGTGCGCCGGCCGTTGAACAGATCGTAGCCATAGAGCGTCGTATCGCCGCTCTGCCACAGCGTGCCGTAGGCAAGGCAACTCGCCAGTCCCGGGTCGGCGATGCGCACGCTCCAGTTCTCGTAGGCGGCGTCGACCGGCTGCTGCTGCGGTTTCCAGGCAAGCGAGACGACCGTCCAATTGCATTTCTGATCGACCCAGCGCTTGTTGATCCACTTGCCGACATGGTTGTTGGCATCGACGCACCACATGGTGCCGTCGGGCGTGAACAGCAGCTGGTCGACCCACCAGCCGCCCATGTCCTGGCTATCCCAGCCTTTGCCGTTCCACTTGCCGACGTTGTGCTCGGTGCCGACGGCCCACAGGTTACCGTCGGGGTCGAAGGCAATTTGTTTGAGCCACCAGCCGGCCCTTTCCTGCTCGACCCAGGCCCTGCCGTCCCATTTGCCGATCCTTTCCTTGTTGCTGAGGCACCACAGGGTGCCGTCGGGGCCGAACACGAGTTGCTGGATCGGCCAGTCGCCCAAGTTTGGCCGGTCCCAAGAGGTGCCGGTCCACCGGCCGACATTCTGCTCGGTGCCGACGCCCCACATGGTGCCGGTGACGTCGAAGGTGACCTCCTGCATCCACCAGCCCTGCGGAAAGCCGGGTTTGCTCCCGCTCCCGGCAAAGTCGACGTTGCGCACGCCTGCCTTCTCCCAGATTCCGATGTTGTGCTGCGTTCCGACAACGTACAGTTCGCCTGCCAAAGCAGATGTCGTCATGCCCGCCTCCTATGAGGATGGTTCACATGTGCGAGGGATAGTCTTGAGCGCGAGGCGCGCCGTGGGCCGTCGGCGGGCGTTCGTGGAGCGGGCGCCTCGATGTGCCGTGCCTGCCAGGATACGTGTTGAAATTCTCCGCGGCATTACACGTTCGCGCATAGCTCGCCGCTGCTCGGGGATTTTTCCGCAACACCATCGTCACAGTGTCGAAGTGCAGAGGAGATGCCGTTTGACCGGCGACGGGCCGGCACACGCAGCATCGTCCCAAATCCGTCATCGGCTCCGCTTAGCTTTGGGATCGCCTGCACAGGGGAGGGCTGCTGGATGGACCGAAGGACTTTTTTGAGCAGCGGTTTGCTGGTCGGCGCCGGCTGCTTGTTGTGCCGACAGGCGGCGGCATTTTCACCGAACGGTTGCCGCCTGGCGCAGGGGGCGCTCAAGCGCGGCACGGAGATCCGGGTTCGCGAACGCTACGGCGACGAGATGATCGATCTTCAAACGCAAGACATGCACGACCTCCCGGTGAATGCCGCCGTGTTGTTCTACGACGATTCGGCCAGCCCCAATGCCATGGCGGTGCGCGACGTGTATTCGCCCGAACACCCCGATGGCACGGTGCTGCTCGGAACGACATTGATCGGGCAGGTCAATCAGCTTCATCCCGACCAGCTGCACTACGGCTACAAGCGCTACGGCCAGGTCAACGACAATGTCGGCTTCATCTTCGCCCACGAGCTGGCGCATATCCTGCAATACAAGAAAGGCATGGACGCGGGCGGCGCTTGGCAGATGGAGCCGCACGCCGACTTCATGGCCGGATGGTCCTACGCCCAGTCGTACAAGCGCGCCAAGCAGGACAGTGAAACCATGGAGTTGCAGCTCGAAGAGGGCATCTACACCATGTTCAGCGCGGGCGACACGCAGTTCGGCAATCGCGCCCACCACGGCGAGCCGCAGTTTCGGGCGGCGATGGTGCGCGCGGGTTTCCGGTCGGCCAACCTCGACGTCGATGCGGCCTTTGCCGAAGGAAAGAAGTTCGCCGGGCTGCGTTAGCGC
>JAFAKN010000217.1 GCA_019235415.1 Alphaproteobacteria bacterium | reverse complement strand
ATCGCCATAGTCGGTTTCCCGACACCGCCAATATAGGCCTTTGCGCCGGCTTTTTGAAGGCGTGCGGCTTGCCGATTTCCCCATGGCAGCGGGAACCTTCGGCCCATAGAGTCCGCCGCCAACAAGGACGAACAATGCCCCTCTCGCGCGAGCAGCAGGCTGAAATCGATCAGGCGCGCGGCGCCACGCAGCCGACGCGCCGGCCGATCGCGCCGGCGCTGGAAGAAATCCTCTATCAGGCGCTGCCGGTTCTCGATCACGGCTTCGTCCGCGTCGTCGACTACATGGGCGACGATGCCGCCGTCGTGCAGGCCGCCCGCGTGAGCTACGGGCGCGGCACCAAGAAGGTCAGCGAGGATCGCGGGCTGATCAACTACCTGATGCGCCATCGCCACACCACGCCCTTCGAGATGTGCGAGATCAAGTACCATGTGAAGCTGCCGATCTTCGTGGCGCGGCAGTGGATCCGCCATCGCACCGCCAACGTCAACGAATACTCGGCGCGGTACTCGATCCTCGACAACGAGTTCTACATCCCGCGGCCCGAGCACCTCGCCGCGCAGAGCAAGCAGAACCGCCAGGGCCGCGAGGCCGTGCTCGCGGGCGAGGAGGCCGAGCGCGTGTTCGGGCTCCTGAAGAAGGACGCCGAGCTGGTCTACGAGCACTACATGGAGATGCTGAACGAGAGCGACAGCGGCGAGCCGCTCGATGCCGAGCGTTCCGGGCTGGCCCGCGAGCTTGCGCGCATGAACCTGTCGCTCAATTTCTATACGCAGTGGTACTGGAAGACCAATCTGCACAACCTCATGCACTTCCTGTCGCTGCGCGCCGATGCCCATGCGCAGTACGAGATCCGCGCCTATGCCGAGGTGATGATCGACACGCTGCGCCGCTGGTGCCCGATCTGCCATGACGCCTTCATGGAGTACCGCATGGGCGGCGTGCACCTGTCGAAGAGCGGCGTCGCCGCCGTACGGCGCATGATCGCCGGCGAAAAGCTCGACCAGAAATCGAGCGGCTTGAACCCGCGCGAATGGCGCGAATTCGTGGCGGCGCTCGGTCTTGGCTAGGCCGACGACTCCCGGGCGGCTGCGCCTGGTGCGCGAAAGGGCGCGCGACGCCGAGGCCATCAAGGCGATGAACGAGGCCGCGTTCGGGCCCGACCGTCATCACAAGACGGTCTATCGCCTGCGCGAGGGCGTGAAGCCGATCAAGGAGCTGTGCTTCGTCGCCATCGACCAGAAAGGCCGCATGGTGGCGTCGATCCGCAACTGGCCGATCCTGATCAACGAGCGCTGGCCGGCCGTCCTGCTGGGGCCATTGGCGATCGCGCCCGAGCTGCGCGGCCTGGGCTACGGAAAGGCGCTGATGTGGCATTCGATGGCGCAGTCACGCATGCTCGGCCACAGCCGCATCGTCCTGGTGGGCGATCCCGAGTACTACAACCAGTTCGGCTTCCGCCGCGACCTCGCGCTCAACATCCAGCTGCCTGGTTGGGTCGAGGAGCGGCGCTTCCTGGCGCTCGAGCTGGTGGCCGGCGCGATGATCGGCGTGCACGGCATGATCGGGAAGTGGGCGGAGAAGGCGAGGAGGGGGAAGAAGCGTTCGCCGGGGGCGCGCGACTCCAGTCGCGCGTCATGAGTCGCGCCACTGGAGCGGCGCGCTCCCAGCACTAACGCACCACGATCCGCGGCGCTGCCCTTGGGCCGCGCTGGTTCGCCGTGAGCTGCTTCCATACCCGGCCGGCGATGTTGCGGTAGATCTGGGCGTATTGGCTGTCGGGCTGGGCCACCACGATCGGATGGCCATTGTCCGATGTCGTACGGATGTCGAGGTGCAAGGGCACCTCGCCCAGGAACGGCACGCCGAGCTTCTCGGCCTCCTGCCTGGCGCCGCCGTGGCCGAAGATCTCGGACCGCTCGCCGCAATGGGGGCAGAGGAAATAGCTCATGTTCTCGACGAAGCCCAGCACGGGCACCGCGACCTTGCGGAACATGTTGAGCCCTTTGCGCGCATCGACCAGCGCGATGTCCTGCGGCGTCGAGACGATCACCGCGCCCGATAGCGCCACGCGCTGCGCCAGGGTGAGCTGGGCGTCGCCGGTGCCCGGCGGCATGTCGACCACCAGCACGTCGAGCTCGCCCCATTGCACGTCGCGCAGCATCTGCTCGAGCGCGCTCGAGACCATCGGACCGCGCCAGATCATCGGCGTGTCCTCGGCCACGATGTAGCCGATCGACATGGTCCTGAGCCCATAGCGCTCGATCGGTTTCAGCGCCTTGCCGTCGAGCGATTCCGGCTTCTCCTTCACGTCGAGCATGCGCGGCATGGAGGGGCCGTAGATGTCGGCGTCGAGCAGGCCGGTGAAGACGCCGTTGGCGGCCAACCCCAGCGCGAGGTTGACCGCGGTCGTCGACTTGCCGACGCCGCCCTTGCCGGACGCGACGGCGATGATGTGCTTGACGCCCGGAACGTCGATGCGGCCGCCGCCGCCGGTTGTCTTCTGGGCCGGGCCATGCGTGTGAGCATGCGTGGGACCATGCGATGGCGGCGGCGGGGTTGGCCGCTGCGCGGGCCGTTCCGCGGTCATCACCGCCGTGGCCGAGAGCACGTCCGGCATGGCACGCACGGCGGCTTCGCACGCTTGCCGGAGCGGCTCGAGCGTCGTGCCGCGCGCCGGGTCGACATCGAGCGTGATCGCCACGTGGCCGCCCCGGGTGGCGATGCCGCCGACCATGCCCAAGGCCGTCACGCTGCGGCCGGAGGCGGGATCGATGACGTTGTCGAGGACCTTGCGGACGGCTGCTTCGCTGATTTCCGCCATATTCGCTTGCTTTCGCAGGCACGCAATATTGTGTCGCCGCTTGATTGCGGCAGGTGCTGCCGTCACATATATGCACCGCGGCATGAAAGCAAAAGCGACATTGCGCCTGAAGCACGTCCCGCTCGGATTAGCCGAGCGGGAGGTCGTGCTCTAGAATGAATAGTTGTAGAGCGGCTTCGGCCGATCATGTGAAACCGTGAGGCGGTTCCCTATGATCGGGCGCCGCTCGAAGCGCGTCGCCCCGCGGCCCGAGGTGAAGGATGGCTTGGAACAACAATAGCGGCGGTCCCTGGGGCGGCGGCGGCAACAGCGGCGGACCTTGGGGCGGCGGTGGCGGCGGCAATCGCGGCGGCGGCGGGCCATTCGGCTCGCGGCGCCCACCCGACATGGAAGACGTCATCCGCAAGGGCCAGGAGCGGCTGCGCAATCTCATTCCCGGCGGCTTCGGCTCCTACAAGGGCATTTTGCTGATCGTGCTGGCGGCAGCCGTGATCTGGCTGGTCACCGGCTTCTTCCGCGTGCAGCCCAACCAGCAGGCGATCCAGCTGGTGTTCGGCAAGCCCTATGGCAAGCCGGTCGAGCCCGGCCTGCACTACAACCTGCCGAGCCCGATCGGCACCGTGGTCATTGTCAACGTGCAGGACCAGCGCCGCACCGTGATCGGTGCGCGCAACGGCCAGAGCGGCTCGCCCTATGCGCGCAGCCAGCGTGCCACTTCGACCGAGAACCTGATGCTGACCGGCGACGAGAACATCGTCGACATTGAGTTTGCCGTCCTCTGGCAGGTCAGCGACGTCTTCAAGTACGCTTTCGACGTGCGCAATCCCGAGGACACCGTGCGCGCCGCCTCCGAAGCCGCCATGCGCGAGATCATTGGCAAGTCGAACCTGCAGTTCGCCCAGACCGAGGGCCGCAGCCGCATCGAGCAGGACACCAAGGACCTGCTGCAGCGCATCCTCGACGAATACGGCTTGGGCGTGCGCATCTCCCAGGTGCAGCTGCTGCGGGTCGATCCGCCGCAGGAGGTGATCGCCGCCTTCCGCGACGTGCAGGCCGCACGTGCCGACAAGGAAAGAAGCATCAACGAGGCCAATACCTACCGCAATCAGGTCCTGCCCCGTGCCAAAGGCGAGGCCGCGTCGATCATCCAGCGCGGCGAGGCCTACAAGGCGCAGACCGTTGCGCGCGCCCAAGGCGACGCTCAGCGATTTGAGCAGGTCTATACGCAGTGGGCCAAGGCCAAGGACATCACCACCGAGCGGCTGTACCTCGACACCATGGAGGAGGTGCTGCGCAACGTGAACAAGGTGCTGATCGACAAGAGCGCTTCGGGAGCCGGCGGCGTGATTCCTTACCTGCCGCTGCCCGAGCTGAAGCCTGGCCAACCGCCCGCGACGCTGCCGCCGCGCACGCCGGGAGGCCCGTCAGCCCAGGCCCAGGGAGCGACGCGATGAGCAACCGGGCCATCATTGCGCTGATTGCGCTCGCCATCCTGGGCTTCCTGGTGACCCAGACCTTCTACACGGTTACGCCGACCATCCAGGTGCTGGTGCGCCAGTTCGGCGCCATCGTCGGCAACCCCAAGACCGAGCCCGGCCTTTACGCCAAGTTGCCTCTGATCCAGGACATCCAGCGCATCGACCGGCGCCTGCTCGACTACGAGGCGGAGGAGTTCGAGATCATTGCCGGCGACCAGAAGCGGCTCGTGGTCGATGCCTACGCGCGCTACAGGATCGTCAACGCCAAGACCTTCGCCCAGACCGTGCCGGGCGGTGAGCAGTCCCTCCGCGGGTTGCTCGATTCGCTGATCAGCTCGGAGATCCGCGGCGTGCTGAGCTCGGTGCCGCTGCACGCCGTGCTGACCGACAAGCGCGAAAGCCTGATGAGCGAGATCACGCGGCGGGTCAACAACAAGACCAGGGAGTGGGGTATCGATACGGTCGATGTGCGCATCAAGCGCGCCGACCTGCCACAGGCCAACTCGCAGTCGGTATACAATCGCATGAAGACGGATCGCGAGCGCGAAGCCGGCCAATTGCGCGCCGAAGGTGACGAGGAGAAAGCGCGCATCACCGCCACGGCCGACCGCGAGGTCGCCGTGATCAAGGCCGATGCCGGGCTCAAGGCACAGATCACCATGGGCGAGGCCGACGCCGAGGCGACGCAGATCTATGCGCAGGCCTTCAGCAAGGACAAGGACTTCTACGGCTTCTGGCGCCGCATGGAGGCCTACCGGCAGGCGTTCGGCGGCGGCGGGTCGAGCATGGTGCTGAGCCCCGACGGCGACTTCTTCCGCTACTTCAGCGCCCCCAACGCGCCGGCTCCGGCGCCGGCGGCCAAGTAGCTTCAAGATCTTCCGGGAGATGGTCCGAAGGCGATGTGGCGCGGCTGCAACGGCAGCCGCGATTTTGTCGATATGCACACCGAAGTGTGAAACATTCGGCAACATAACGGGCTCTTTATTTGCGCCACAATCGCCTTACATGTAGACACGGGGCTCGAACGCGCGGCGCCGGCCGTTCCGATCCGCAGGCCCTGGCGCCGTTGGAGGTCGGACGTGAATTTCGTTGATTTTCCAGGCTTTTTTCGAGGCGCCGCGGTTGCGGTGGTGGTATCGCTCGGGCTCGTGATGGCCGAGCCCGTCTGGGCGCGCGACGCGCCGCAGAGCTTCGCCGATCTCGTCGACAAGCTGATGCCGACGGTGGTCAACATCACCACCACGCAGAACGTCCCGCAGCAGGGATCGCGTCTGCGTGACATGCCGCAGCTGCCGCCCGGCTCGCCGTTCGAAGAGCTGTTCAAGGAGTTCTTCGACCATCGCGGCGGCGAGGAGCAGAAGCGGCGCGGCACGTCGCTGGGCTCCGGCTTCGTGATCGACGGCGAGGGCTACATCGTCACCAACAACCACGTCATCCAGGGTGCCGAGGACATCACCGTCATCTTCCGCGACGACACCCAGCTCAAGGCCAAGCTGATCGGCTCGGACAGCCGCGTCGACGTCGCTCTGCTCAAGGTGGAGCCGCCCAACAAGAAGCCGCTGCCGGCGATCAAGTGGGGCGATTCCGACAAGATGCGGGTGGGAGACTGGGTGCTCGCGATCGGCAATCCGTTCGGTCTCGGCCATTCCGTCACCGCGGGCATCATCTCGGCTCGTGGCCGCTCGCTGAACGACTCGCTCGACGACTATCTGCAGACCGACGCTGCCATCAACAAGGGCAACTCCGGCGGTCCGTTGTTCAACGACGCAGGCGAGGTGATCGGGGTCAACACCGCGATCTACTCGCCGTCAGGCACCAACGCCGGCTTGGCCTTCTCGATCCCGTCCAACATGGTCAGGCAGGTCGCCGAGCAACTGCGCGAGTTCGGCCGGGTCAAGCGGGGTTGGATCGGTGTCAGCTACCAGAGCGTGACCGATGACATTGCCGACAGCTTCGGCCTCGATCGCGCACGCGGCGTGCTGGTTGCCAATGTCATGGCCGACGGGCCGGCCGCCAAGGCGGGCATCAAGCGCAACGACATCGTCCTGACCTTCGCCGGCCAGGAGGTGCTCGATTTGCGGCGCTTCCCGCGGCAGGTCGCCAATGCCCGGGTCGGCAGCACGGTCGACGTCACGGTGTGGCGCGGCGGCAAGGAGGTGCCGCTGAAGCTGCGCGTCGGCGAGCAGGAGGAGGCCGAGAAGCAGAACGCCTCGGCCCAGGGTGGCGGCAACAAGAAACCGGCCGAGCCCGATCAGGCGATCGTCTCGACCGTCGAGCAACTCGGGCTCACGTTGCAGAAGGTGACCGACCAGCTGCGCGAGAAGTACGGCCTATCGGATCAGGTCAAGGGCGTGGTGATCACCAAGGTGGCCTCCAACAGCCCCGCTGCCGAGAAGCAGCTGCAGGCCGGCGACGTCATCCTCGAGGTCGACCAGAAGCCCGTCGCGACGCCGCAGGAGGTCGCCGACATCGTGACCAAGCTGCAGCAGCAGAAGAAGCGCTCGGTCCTGCTGTTCGTCGAGCGCCAGGGCGATCCGCGCTTCGCGGCCCTCAGGCTGACGAAGTAGCCTCGCGCGCGATCCAGGTCCGGGTCACCCGCAGGCCGGCATCGAGATGGACGAGGTCGGCGGCATAGCCGGGGGCGATGCTTCCGAAACGGTCACTGAGCCGCAGGAACCGCGCCGGGTAGAGCGAGGCCATGCGCAGGGCCTCGTCGATCGGCAGCTCGAGCGTCGAGACGCAGAACCGCACCGCCGAGGCCATGTCGAGATGGGCGCCAGCCAGCACCTCCTCGCCGTCCTCGCCGATCCACACTAGGCGATCGCCGCGCCGCAGGATGCAGCGATCGCCCAGCATGAATTCCCCGATCGGCGAGCCGACTGTCGGCATGGCGTCGGTGACCAGGAACAGCCGCCCCGGCGCACGCTTGGCGCGCAGTGCGATGCGTAGCGTTGGCACCGCGACGTGCAGCCCGTCGGCGATGAACCCGCACCAGGCCGCGCCAGCATCGAGAGCCGCCCCGACCATACCGGGTGCGCGACTTTGCAGCCCGCTCATGGCGTTGAACAGGTGGGTGACGCCGCTGGCGCCGGCATTGATCAGCGCCATCGCCTGCTCGTAAGAGGCATCCGAATGGCCGAGGCTGACGACGGCGCCGCCGTCCACGAGGCGGCGCACCTGGTCGGGCGTCACTTGCTCGGGCGCCACGGTCAGCAGGAGGCGGCCAACACCGACGGACAACAGCCAATCGATATCGGCATCGGCCATGGCCGCCATCGCCTTGTCGTCGTGCACGCCGCGCCGCTTTGGGCTGAGGTAGGGACCTTCGAGGTGCAGTCCCAGGACGCCTCCGCCGGCGGCGCGTGCCGCCCGCAGTGCGGCGTCAGTCCTTTCACGGGTCGTCGTCACCAGGGTCGGCAACAGGCGGCAGGTGCCGAACGGACGATGGGCCTGCGCGATGTGCACCATCGCGCCGGATGTCGGGTCATCGTTCAAGAGCACGCCGCCGCCGCCGTTCACCTGCGCATCGATAAAGCCGGGCGCCAGCAACCCACCGTCCAGAACCTCTAGCCGAGCGTCGCCGGGAACATCGCGGCGCGGGCAAATGGCCACAATGGCGCCATCGCCAATCAGGACCGCGGCGTCATCGTGCCAGCGGCTGCCGTCGAAGATGCGCGCGCCGGCCAGCGCGGTCGTCGGCATCAGGTGTGGCCCGCCGCCTGCCGTGCCAGGTCGATGGCGCCGGCCAGGGCGTCGCGTTGCGGCGGAACCAGCACGCGCGTCCAGCGACGCGGCAGGTGACGGGCATAGCTCTGCGAAAGCCCACCGACCAAAGCGATGCGCTGCGCACCGAGCTTCACCATGCGATCGAGCAGACGGCCGACATCGGCGACGGCGTCCGCCACCAGCTGGCCCGCGACCGGGTCGTCGTTGTCTGCGGCCGCGAAGACCAGCGGCGAGATCTCGCCCCATTCGGCCGGTGTCGCCCGGCGTGCCCAGGGCAGCATCTGCTTGGGATCGTTGTCGAACCGGCGCATCAGGCGACGCGTCAGCGGCGAGGCGGGCAGGACGCCGTCATGCGCCAGCAGCGCACGGCGCAGCGCGCCGTGGCCAAGCACCGCGGCCGATCCTTGGTCGGAGATCATGAACCCCCAGCCGCCGACGCGATGGAACCGCCGTCCCCGGCGGACTACGCCCTGGCTTCCGGTGCCCAGGATCAACAGACCGCCGTCTCGCTCGCCGTGCGCGCCGATGCAGGCCGTGATGGCATCGCTGCGCAACGTCACCGAGGCGAAGCCGAACCGGCGTCTGCCGATGGCTTCGGCAAGGACGGGATCGTCGATCCCCGCGACGCCCATGCCGGCATGCGTCCGCCGCATCATGGGGCGGCCGAGGCCGGCCGTCGCAAAGGCTTCGCCCGCCGCCAACATGATCGCGCGATGCGCCGGTTCGATGCCGAGCGTCAGGTTGGCCGGTCCGGCCCGGCCGCTTCCCAGGATGCGGCCCGCCTCGTCGACGAGTCTCGCGCGACAATGGGTACCGCCGGCATCGATGCCGAGGAAGAGGCGAGAACACTTCGAATCCCCCGTCGTCCCGACCGAAGCCGAGCGAAGCGAGGCGGAGTGGAGGGACCTTCTCTCCACGATTAGCCGCAAGTCGTCTCGAGAAGGTCCCTCGACTTCGCTTCGCTGCAGCGCGGATCTGATCCGCGCGACTCGGGACGACGAGGCAAGTCTACGCCACCTTGACGACCAGCTTGCCGAAGTTCTCGCCCCTGAGCAGGCCGAGGAAGGCGTGCGGCGCCTTGGCCAGCCCGTCGACCACGGTCTCGCGCGCCCTGAGCTTGCCCGCTTTCAACAGCCCACCGACCTCGTTCACGAAGTCGCCCATCAGGGCGACGTGGTCGGAGACGACGTAGCCTTGGATGGTGAGCCGGCGCTGGATGATGGTGAACATCTTTGGCGGACCAGCCATCGGCTGAGTGTCCTGGTATTCGGCGATGGCGCCGCAGAAAGCCACCCGGGCGAAGTTGTTCAGCCGCTCGAAGACGGCATGGAAGATCTTGCCGCCGACGTTCTCGAAGTCGGCGTCGATGCCCTGCGGGCAGAGCTTGTCGAGCACGGCACCCAGGTCGCGCTCGGTGCGATGGTTGAAGCAGGCGTCGTAGCCCGCCTCGCGCACCGCCCACAGGCACTTCTCGTCGTCCCCGGCGCAGCCCACGACGCGCGCCCCGGCGAGCTTGGCGAGCTGGCCCGCGACCTGCCCGACCGCCCCGGTCGCGGCCGAGACGAAGACCGTCTCGCCCGCCTTGGGCTTGCAGATGTGCTTCATGCCGTACCAGGCGGTGAACGAGGGCATGCCCAGCACACCGAGATGCGCCGGCAACGGCACCGTATCGGGCTCGATCTTGCGCAAGCCCTTGCCGTCGTGAAGCGTATGCGTCGCCCAGTTCAGCATGCCGATCACTACGTCGCCCTTGGCGAAGCGCGGATTGCGCGACTCCAGCACCTCGCCGACCGAGCCGCCGGTCAGCGGCTTGCCGAGCTCGAACGGCGGCGTGTAGGAGCGCAGTTCCGTCATGCGCGGCCGCATGTAGGGATCGAGCGACAGGAAGCGCGAGCGCACCAGGATCTGGCCATCGGCCGGCTCGGCCAGGTTGGCGCTTTCCTCGCGGAAGCAGTCAAGGGTCACGTCGCCCACCGGGCGCTTGGCGAGGACGATCTGCTGAACCTGGGTCATGGGTCTTCTCTTTCGACGAAGTCGGCCTGGCGGTAGCCCTGGAGGTAGAGGAGCGAGGTGAGGTCGCCGTGGTCGATGCGCGCCGGCACCTCGGCGGCGACCACCGGCTTGGCATGGAAGGCGACGCCCAGGCCGGCAGCCTTCAGCATCGGCAGGTCGTTGGCGCCGTCGCCCACACCGACTGCTTCGGTGGTCGACAGTCCGTGCTCGGCCGCCAGCCGCTGCAGCGTGGCAAGCTTGGCTTCCTTGCCCAGGATCGGCGGCTCGACGGTGCCGGCGAGCGTGCCGCCTTCCTGCTTCAGGACGTTGGCATCGTCGGTGTCGAAGCCCAGCGCCTTGCGCACCAGGGCGGTGAAGTAGGTGAATCCGCCCGAGACCAACGCGCAGTGCGCCCCGTGCTTCTTCATGGTCGCAACCAGGGTCGCGGCGCCCCGCGTGTAGCGGATGCGGCGAGCGGCCTCGTCGAGCCTGGCGACCGCGAGGCCCTTCAGCAGCCCGACCCGTTCCTTGAGCGCCGCGGCGAAGTCGATCTCGCCGTTCATGGCGCGCGCCGTGATGGCGGCGATACGCTCGCGCAGGCCGAGAAAGTCGGCGAGCTCGTCCAGCATCTCGTTCTGGATGATGGTCGATTCCATGTCGGCCACCAGCAGCCTCTTGCGCCGGCCTACCGCCGGCACCACGACGGCGTCGATGGCCGTCATCGCGACGGGCGTGGCCATGGGCATCGCGCTGCCGTCGAACGGCAGCTCGCAGGCGATCTCGGGCGCCAGCCAGTTCGGCAGCCCGACCGTCGCCCCCTGAGCGCGCAGCACGTCGATGGCGTTCCTGATCGCGCCCTCGTTGAGGGCGGCCTGCGCCGCGGTCGAGATCAGGACCAGGATGTTTTTCACGCTTCCGGCTCTAGCGGCGGCATGGGCGATTTGCAAACAATTCGCCACCCCGAAATGGAGAAGCGGGCATGGAGGAGCAAGCTGGTACAGCAGCGCGTCATCGTCATCACCGGCCCGACGGCGAGCGGCAAGTCGGCGCTCGCCCTGGCGCTCGCCGAGCAGCGGCGCGGCATGGTGATCAACGCCGATGCCATGCAGGCCTACGATGCCTTTCCCATCCTCACGGCGCAGCCGACGGCCGGGGAAAGAGCGCGCGTGCCGCATGCTCTGTACGGCATCCTTCCCTTGTCCGAGACGCTGTCCGCCGCGCGCTGGCGGTCCCTCGCGGAGCGCGCAATCTCGGGCGCGCTGGCCGAGGGCCGGCAGCCAATCCTGTGCGGCGGCTCGGGCCTCTACCTCAAGACGCTGATGCAGGGCATCGCCGCCATTCCGGATACCCCGCCCGGCGTGCGCGACGCGGCCAATGCCGAATGGCTGGCGCTGGGGCCGGAGCGGTTTCGCGAGCGCCTGGCCGAGAAGGACCCGGCAATCGTCGCCCGGCTGAAGCCAGGTGACCGGCAGCGCCATGTGCGTGCCTGGGAGGTGTGGACGAGCACCGGACGGCCGCTCAGCGAATGGCAGGCGGGGAAAGCCGAGGCCGCCCGATGGCGCTTCGTCGTCGCCCTGCTGGCGCCTGACCGGGCCTGGCTGCGCCAGCGCATCGCGCTTCGCTTCGACGCCATGCTGCGGTTGGGCGTGCTCGCGGAGGTGCGGGCGGTGTTCGACCGCGCGCCCGATCCGCGCTGGCCGGGCCTCAAGGCGCATGGAGCCCCGGAGCTGTT
>JAFAKN010000213.1 GCA_019235415.1 Alphaproteobacteria bacterium | reverse complement strand
ACCGTCGCCATCCTCAAGGTCGCGAATCATGAGCCGGGCCGCTGCAGCCGGTCGCTCAAGGCGATCTTTCAGGACGACAATCTCCTGTCGGTCTGGGAGATCTTCGATCACATCCTGTCAGCGCCAGTGAACACCTATCATCAACTCAACAACGACTACAACGACGCCCTGCTGCCGGCCTTCAGGCGCCTGCACGAGTCGACGGCCATTTTCGTCGACAATATCGACGAGTACTACGAAGGCGTCCTGCGCGAGATGAATGCTGGGCGCGATCGTCCAGCCGGTGGGAATACGCCCGGCGGCAGGGTCAAGAGGAGCTTCTGGCATCTGGCGCAGCACGGCATTGCCGCGGCCGCCCGCGAACTCAGCCACATCAACAGCCACGTCAAGATCTACGTGTCGATCCGCAAGGAGGTTCTGCAAGGCATCATCGGCGATACCCACTTCGGCCAGCAGCTGCGCAGCAAATCGCTCATCATCACCTACACGGACGGCGATCTGCTGGAGATCATCCACAAGAACATCGCACACTCGGATGCCGAGGACCTGGCAGATCCGCGCTCCAGCGACCCGGTCACGGCGTTCTTCGGGCCGCTCAGGCGCGTCACGCATCCGGTGACCGGCGAAGAGGAGGAAGTGCTGGAATTTTGGCTGCGCCACACTCTGGGACGGCCGCGCGACGTGGTCTCGATCGGCAAGACCCTCGCCAGCATTCCGCCAGCCAACCGCGGCGAGCGCAAGGTACGCGAGACCGTACGCTCGGAAGCCAAGACCATCGCGATCGCCTACTTCGCCGAGATGGCGCCACACCTCGACGGCTTCGACTCGGACATGCTCCTGCCCCTAATCGACAGGAACGTGCTCTCGCCCGACGACCTCAGGCACATTGCCGAAGCCTACGCCAGCGCCTGGCTGGAAGCGTTCGGCGTGGCAGCGCCGCACACCGAGCATCCGTTCTGCGCCCTCTTCAAGCTTGGGCTGCTGGGATATGTTGGTCGCGATGCCGAGAGGGGCGAGGATGTGCAGATCTTCCGGTTGCCGGGCGAGCTTGCGCTCGACAATCTCCGGGTCCTGCCGCCAGCGCGGACCTATCTCGTTCATCCGGCGCTGGACGATCTCATCGCCGAGCGTAATCCCAGGTACTTCGAGAACCTGAACGACCGCAACATCATCGGGCGAGGGCGCCGATGGCTGCGTGAAAGCGTGATCCGTTATGTCCTGCAGGGCGACGTCAGGGGCCATTCGGCGACCATGCGCGACGGCCTGCGTACCAAGGCCTTCGCCGCCGTTTTCGATGCGATCGTGGCCGAGTTTGGCGCCAGGTTGGAATACACCGAGCGGTCGCAGGGCGATTCGCTTCTGTTGATCGACGCCAATCCCATCAAGCTTCTTCAGGTGGCGCGGAACATCCAGCGCGAGCTCGGCCGGTCCGAGTTCAGCGCGCAGCTGCGCTTTGCCGGCGATGCCGGTTTCGTCGAAATCGCGGACGGCCCGCAGCAAAAGGAGCCGTACGGCATGGCCCTGCAGAACTCGGCCCGCTTGGAACCTCATGTCGAGCCGGCACAGATATATGTCACCGACCAGTTCATTCGTCATGTAGAGGAGGACAGAGGCAAACACCTACCCTTCGACTTCGTCGCCCTCGGGCCTGACAATCTCAAGAACCTCATCTGGAAGGACGGTCAGTTCGACATCGCCAAAAGCGGCGGCGAAGACTCGATTCTTACCGCGATATACCGGGTCGATTTTCGATAAGGGCGGACATGCGGCGACGAGCGCGGAATGCCGCCTCTTGGCCCATAGCAGTACTGCTTTGATCCTATGCTGATGTCCGGTTTCGGGTGATAAGCGGACATCCGACAGCGATTGAGTACACACCCTAGTGCGATTGTCAGCTTGGCCGAGGCTATGATGCCGGCGCCCAACGCCCCCGTGCGGAAGCAATGAGATGCGCGCCGCGACTTTGATCGCGATCGCTTTCCTGATGTCGCTCGCCGCCGGCCCGTGCGTCGCTCAGAACGCGACCGGCGGCACATTGAGCGCCGATCCCAGGACGCGCTGCGCGCAACTGATCGCCTTCTGGCTGCTCCATGGTGGCGCCAAGAGCGAGGGCAGCGGCGGCGCCGACGTGCCGCGCAAGAGCGCCGAGGTCGATTGCGAGGCCGGGCGCTACGACAAGGGCATCAGGACGATGGAGGATCTGCTGCGGCGCAACGGCTACAATATCCCGCCGTAGGCCACGGCCGGCACCTTACCGGTCACGAAACGAGTTCCATGCCCTTTCTTCGCCGCACAGCGCTCGCAGCCCTGATTCTGCTGGCATCGCTGCAGACCGGCCTGGCTGCGGACGTCGTCGTCGACGGCGTTCCGCTGCCTGCGGACGTCGCGGTGGCGCCGGCCGAGACGGCCTTGCAGCGGCAGTGGGTAGGCGCCTGGACCGGTGCCTGGGAGGGCAGCCTCAAGCACATACTGGTGGTGGAAACGATCGCCGCCGACGGAACCGCCCAGGGCGTCTACGCCATCGGCGGCAATAGCTCCATTCGGCCCCGGTGGAGCCGGCACAAGGCCGCCGTGTCCGGGCAGAGCCTGACGATCTCCGACGGCTTCACTGTCATCTATGAGGCGAAAAGCAAGGACGCCTTGCAGGCGACGTATGCCCGCGGGGAGATTCGCAGCGCCGCAGCGATGGCGCGAGCGGACCTTGCCGCGATCATCGCGCCCGGCTCCTCAGTCGATTGGACCAGTGGGCATTCCATCCTTCTGGAAACCGATCTCGTCGAAAACGGCAAGCCGATCCGTCTGGAGGCGGTGATCTTCAAGCCTTCGGGCGCGGGTCCATTCCCCCTGGCCGTCGTCAATCACGGATCGACCGGCAGCGGGGTCGATACGAGCCGGTTCGGGCAAACATGGTACAATTTACCTTTCGCGTCCTTCCTCAACGAACGGGGCTGGATCGTCGCTTTCCCCCAGCGCCGCGGTCGCGGCAGGTCGGATGGCCTCTACGACGAAGGCTTCGCCGACAACCGCAACGCCGGCTACACGTGCGAAACCGAAAAGTCGCTGGCAGGGGCGGATCGCGCGCTGCGCGATCTGGATGCCGCCGTCGCGAGCCTGCGGCGCCGGCCCGATGTCACGGGCTCCCGTCTGCTGATCGCCGGCCAATCCCGCGGCGGGGTTCTGTCGATGGCCTATGCCGGCGATCATCCCGAGCAGATCGCGGGCGTGATCAACTTCGTCGGCGGATGGATGGGCGAAGGCTGCATGAACGCGCCGCTCATCAACCAGACCCTGTTCAAGAGAGCGGCCCGCTTCGATCGCCCCACCTTGTGGCTGTACGGCAGGAACGACTCGTTCTACTCGATCGCCCACAGCCAATCGAATTTCGCCGCCTTCCGCGCCGCCGGAGGGAAGGGCGAGTTCCTGGAGTTCGACGTGCCAAGCGGCAACGGGCACTATGTCATGGGCTATTCGCGATTGTGGTCGGCTCCGGTTGCCGGCTATCTCGATGCTGTCGACGACGCCTTCAAATGAAGAGCTGCGGCGTGCAGGACGGCTCGCCTACGTTCGTCTCCAGGGCGATGGCAGCTTGATGGTCGGCCAGAACGGGCAAGGAGGGCATCGTAAACAGCGTTCATGTCGAAAGTGACGTGGCGGTTCGCTGCGCCGCCGGGATCAACTCGCGGCAGACTGGCTTCCTCGCAGCCGAAATTTATCTATCGCTCACGCGTAGCGAATTGGCGGATTTGTCGGCTCGTAACTTTCAGGCGCGGCGGCCTCGACTGCGTCGGCTTGTTCGGGAAAGAAGAGGCGTAGCTTAACAAGGCGCCAAGCTTCGATGAAATCTTCGAGCCGGCTGGCGACGGCCTCGTAAGACATTTGACTGA
>JAFAKN010000164.1 GCA_019235415.1 Alphaproteobacteria bacterium | reverse complement strand
ATGGCCAAGCGCGATCGCGCCGCCGTTGACGTTGAGCTTCTCCGGATCGAGGCCGAGCTGCTTGCCGACCGCGACCGCTTGGGCTGCAAACGCCTCGTTGGCCTCGACGAGGTCGAGATCCTTCACGCTCCAGCCGGCCTTCTTGAGTGCCGCCTGGGTCGCCGTCACCGGGCCGATCCCCATGATCGCCGGATCGACGCCGGTGGTCGCCCACGAGACGATCCTGGCCAACGGCTTGACGCCGCGCTTCTTGGCCTCGTCGGCACTCATCAGCACCAGCGCCGCCGCGCCGTCGTTGATGCCCGAGGCGTTGCCGGCCGTGACCGATCCCTCCTTCGAGAAAGCCGGCCGCAGCTTGCCGAGGGTTTCGACCGTAGTGCCGTGGCTCGGGAACTCGTCGGTGTCGACCACGACGTCGCCCTTGCGGGTCTTGATGGTCACCGGAACGATCTCGTCCTTGAAGCGACCGGACTTCTGCGCCGCCTCCGCCTTGTTCTGCGATGACGCCGCGAAGGCATCCTGCTCGGCGCGCGTGATCTGATACTTCTGCGCGACGTTCTCGGCGGTGTTGCCCATGTGATAGCCGTGGAAGGCGTCCCACAGCCCGTCCTTCAGCATGGTGTCGACCATCTTGAACTCGCCCATCTTGGTGCCGTCGCGCATGTGCGCGGCATGCGGCGCCTGGCTCATGCTTTCCTGGCCGCCGACCACCATGATCGAGGCATCGCCGTTGCGGATCGCCTGCCAGCCGAAGGCGACGGCGCGCAGGCCCGAGCCGCACAGCTGGTTGACGCCCAACGCCGTCTTCTCGACCGGGATGCCGGCATTGACGGCGGCCTGACGTGCGGGGTTCTGGCCCTGCGCCGCGCTCAGGATCTGGCCCATGATCACTTCGTCGACCTCTTCCGGCTTGACGTGCGCGCGCTCCAGCGCGCCCTGGATCGCCACTTTGCCGAGGTCGTGGGCGGGGACGGCGCCGAGTGCGCCGTTGAAAGAGCCTATGGGCGTGCGCGCCGCGCTCGCGATGACGATGTCGGTAGCCATAAGAGTCCTCCTGATCGGACGGTCGGCCAAGATATAAGCCCGCTGTGCGGCCGGGCAAGGACGCAGCGGGCCGCGCCAAGGCTCGCCAGCCGGAACGCTAATCCTTGAAGCGGCTAAAACCGTCGTCGGACCAGCCCTCGCTGCCGACGCCGTGGCGCACGAAGAACACGCTGTCGGGGTCGTATTTCTGCTTCACCGCGCGCAACCGCGGATAGTTCGGACCCCAATAGGCGTCCTGCCAATCCAACAGGAAATACTCGCTTTCCGCGACGTAGCACGCCCCTCGCGGCTTCACTTCGGCGAACAGGCAGGCGAAGGCTGCCCGGACCGCAGCGGCATTGCGCCTCCCCCTCTCCAAGTCAGGCAGGTGACCGCTCATGCCCGCATACGCAGGTGGGGCCTCGCTGGCGACGATGGCCAGCGCAAAGGCATCGATCATCGCCGGGTTAGTGGCCGTGTCGCGGGCATCGCGGATGGCCTGCTCGCTGCCGCCGAAAAGTCCTTTCTGGAAGTGCAGCTCCACCGTGGAATGCTGCGCGGCTGCGAGCAGCGCCGTCGTCAAGCGGTCGCGCTGCGGCTCCGACAGCAGGGCCGCCGGCAGCCAAAGGGATTGGAAATCCTCGATGAAGTGGCCGGCCTCGGACACGTTGGCCGCCCAGAAGATATTGGCGTCGGAGGCGCCCGGCCGGTCGTCCGAGCGGATCGCACCCGGCGCGTTGCGCTTGAGGAATTGCGGGTCCCACCGGTGTCGCGCCGGCACGGCGCGGATCGCCGGCGCCTTCACCACGTCGAACTCCTGCGGCGCTGCCGATACCCATTGCAGGAAGGGCTGCCACAGGGCCTGGGCCTCTTCCGCGGTGAGGCCCTGGAACGACATCTGGATGTCGAGCCGTCGATGCGGTCGCACATTGGCGATCTCGCCCCAGTTGGGATTGACCAATCGCTCGGCATAGAAGTCGAGGAAGCGCCGCACGAGCTTGCGGAAGCTGTCGTCGGATCGCGCATCGATCACAACGGACGCGAAGCCGAAGAACGGCGGCAAGGCGTGCGTACGCAGCGTGAGCCGGGTTACGACGCCGAACGTCCCGCCGCCGCCGCCCTTCAGCGCCCAGAACAGATCGCTGTTGGTGCAGGCATTGGCGATCCGCACGGCGCCATCGGCGGTCACGACCTCGGCCTCCAAGAGATTTCCCGCCGCCGTGCCGAAGTTCTTCGAATAGCTGCCGAAGCCGCCGCCCTGCACCAGGCCCGCGACACCGACCGTGCCGCAGCCGCCGCCCTGGACGTAGCGTCCGCCCCGGGTGGTCACCGCATCGTAGGTATGCATCCAGATCGCGCCGGGGCCGATCGACGCCGCCGGCTCGGGCGCCTTATCAGCGCAGCCGCTTGGCACGAACGCGTCGTGCAGCACGATGTCGGCCATGTGCCGCGTCCAGATCATGAGCGAGTGGTAGGCGTTCGACGTCCCGAGATAGCTATGAGCGCCGCCTCGCACGACCAGCCGAAGCTTCTTCTCGCGGGCGAAGTTCACCGCGGCCACCACGTCGGCCGTGCTCTGCGCCGCCACGACATAGGCGCTGGTCTGTGTCTCCCAGGCATCGAGCCAGCCGGTGGTTTGCGTCAGGCTGGGATCGTCGCCGATGAAGTACGGGTTCTTGAGCTCGCGGAACAGCTCGCGGCAGGCCGGACCGGCAGGCGCGGTGCGACAGACATCGAGCGAGGAGTGGAGCTTGGTCAGCCGGCCTTCGACCGATCGAGCGAGCTCTTGCCACTCGGTCTCGGACGGCCAGCCCTTGCCGCCTGGCCAAACGCGCATGAGCTCCGGCTTCGGCTGGGCTCGCACCGGGCTCGACAGCGATCCGAGCCCCGCTGCCGGCAGCGCCGCCATCGCCTTCAGAAGTGATCGTCTGTGCACGGTCGCCTCTCAGTTGCCCAGTCGCGTGAAGCCGTCGGCGCTCCATTTCTCGCTGCCGACTCCGTGGTGGACGAAGAACAGGCCCTCGGGGTCGTACTTTTCCTTGGCGGCCAACAAGCGCGGGTAGTTCGGCCCCCAGAAGGACTGTTGCCAGTCCTTTTCATGGAAGTTGGTCTCGGATACGTACGAGCCGGCGTTGGGTACGAGCTTGCGCAGCTCCGCCATCGCCTTGCCGACCGCCTCGGCGCGCACGTGCGCGGTGGCCTTGTCGGGCTCGTGGCCGGCAATGCCGGGATACGCCGGCGGCGCGTTCGCGGCGATGATGCAAAGCGCAAACGCCTCGGTAAC
This sequence comes from Alphaproteobacteria bacterium, assembly GCA_019235415.1. GTDB lineage: Bacteria > Pseudomonadota > Alphaproteobacteria > Reyranellales > Reyranellaceae > Reyranella. The sequence goes on along the minus strand of JAFAKN010000164.1, from coordinate 21,577 downwards.
GGCGGGATTGGTCGCCGTATCGCGCGCGGCCACAAGTGCCTCATCGGGCCCTCCCGCCAGGCCCTTGTTGAAATGCAGCGACGCCCCCCAGTGGCGGGAAGCCGCAAACAGAGCGTCGACCAGCCGCGCCCGGCTGTCGGACTGGAGCAGCGATGCCGGCAGCCAAGTCGACTGATAGCCGTACAGCACGTGCCCCGCCTCGCCCATGTTGGTCGCCCAGAAGATGTTGCCCGCCGGCGCGCCCGCGCGGTCGTCCGCCATGACTACTCCTGGAACCTTCTTGAGGACGGCGGGGTCCCAGAACGCGCGAGCAGGAACGGCCGCCACCATGGGCGGCGCGATGATGTCGAAGTCCTGTTTCGATGCGCTCAGCCAATCGAACAGGGGGCGCCACGTCTCCTCGGCCTGATGCTGATCGATGCCCTGGAACACCATCGTGACTTCGGCCGTGTTGTTGCCGCGGAAGACCATTTGCTCGCCCCAATGCGGGTTGAACAGCCGCTCGGCGTAGAGATCGACGAGACGTCCGGTCAGCTGGCGAAAGGCGGTGTCCGACTTGGCCGAGACCCCGAGGTGGACGATGCCGAAGAACGGCGGCAGCTCATGCGTCTTGAGGGTAAGCCGGGTCACCACGCCGAAGGTCCCGCCACCACCGCCCTTCAGCGCCCAGAACAGCTCGGGATCGCGGCACGCATTGACGGTGCGGACGGCGCCGTCCGCGGTAACGATCTCGGCCTCGAGAAGGCTCGCGGCCGCAAGTCCGTAGCGCTTGGAAAAGCTGCCGAAACCGCCGCCCTGGACCAGGCCCGCCACGCCGACCGTAAGGCAGCCGCCGCCCTGGACATAGCGCCCGCCCTTGACCATGACGGCGTCATAGGCCTGCAGTCCCATCACGCCGGCACCCAGCGACACGGCCGGCTGCGGCTTCATCGTGCCGTCGCAACCCTGCGGCAGGAAGGCGTCATGAAGCGTCACGGCATTCATGCGCCGCGTCCAGATCAGCAGCGAATCGGCTGAATTGGAGCCGCCGAGATAGCTGTGGCCGCCGCCTTTCACGACCAGGCGCAGCCGGTTCTCGCGGGCGAAATTGACCGCGGCCACGACATCCGCCGCGCTCTCCGCGGCCACGGCGTAGATGCTGGGCTGCGATGTCCAGCCGTCGACCCAACCCAGGGTCTGGGTCAAGGCCGGATCATCGCCAATGAAATAGGGATTCTTGAGTTGCTTGAAGAGAGCATCGCAGTCGGGATTCGGCGACTTGCCGACACAGGCGGCGAGGGGCGAGCGCACCGCGAGGAGCCGGCCACCGATCTGGCCCTTGAGCTGGTCCCAGCGCTCCTGGGTGGGCCAGGCCGGGTCCGATGGCCTGACGCGACGAAAGCCAGTGCTCTGCGCATGCGTTGCCTGCATCGGAAAGCCTCCCATCATCGCCGAGCCGATCGAGCCCAGCAGCACCTGCCTTCTCCTCATCGCCTCACCTCCACACGGGATGACGCAGGCTGCTTACCGCGCAAGGCGTTGAATCCGTGTTGAATTGTGACGAGAGGCTTTGCCGTGGGACGACCGGCGGTGGCCCGGGGACGACCGGCATGAAGGTTTTGCTGGTTTTCCCGGACGGCAGTTCGCGCAGTTATCGCAGTTCCGGCACGTGAGTCGCCAATCACGAGGCGGGGCCGCGCGAGCGTCTCGGGCCGTAGCGCCTCGAAGCTCCGGACCGAGGCACCGCATCGCCCGATTTCCGCTCTGCAGCGGCAGCCGAGGACTTTCTGACCTTTTAGACCTTTTTGGCATGGCTCTGTGGGCACCCCGACGAGCGCTCTCAGAGTTTCTGCGCGCCGTAGAGCGCAAAAACTCCTCGTCGTGGGCGCACGCGGATGCGCGGAGTACGAGGTGCATTCAACTCTCCCGACTGTGAAATCTGAGTTACCGCGAAAAAGGAGATGTACATAGCATTTCTTAAGGGAAATGTCAATCACACTTAACATCCGAAGGAATTCTTGCCGGACCGCGGGCCTCCAGGCCCGCTCATCATCTTTGGGACCGGCGCATCTTGCGCGCTCATGATGATGAGCGAGCCGGAGGCTCGCGGTCCAACAGACATGAGCGGGCCTGGGGGCCCGCGGTCCGGCAAGACTCTACTTCTTCGCCTTGGCGGATCGCGGGTCGATCTCGACGGTGGCGGTCATGCCGGCGACCAGGGTGACGCCTTCCGGCACCTGCTTGATGCGGATGCGAACCGGAACGCGCTGGGCGAGCCGGACCCAGGTGAAGATCGGGTTCACCGTCGCGAGCCCCTGGAGGTCGGGCCGGGCATTCGACACGGTGATGCCGCGCGAGACGCTGCCCACCTCGCCGTGCAGGACCTCGTTGTAGCCCATGAGCTTGATCCGGGCGGGATCGCCTTCACGGATCGAGGCCAGTTGGGTCTCCTCGAAGTAGGCGTCGACCCAGAAGGTATCGGCGTTCACGACCGAGATCACGTTGCGTCCGACCGTGGCGTAGTCGCCGAGCTGCACCAAAAGATTGGTGACCCAGCCGTTAACGGGCGAGCGGATCTCGGTGCGTTCGAGGTTCACCTTCGCCTGGTTGCGGTTGGCGATGACCTGCTGCAGGCGCGCCAGGTCGGCGGTGGCGGTTGCGCCAAAGGACTGCTGCTCCTCCTTGGAAACCGCCTCCGCGCTCAGCCTGGCACGGCGCTCGGCTTCGATCCTGGCATTCTCCGCCGTCGCCTCGGCCTGCTTGACCGCCGCCTCGGCCAGCTCGAGCGCGATCTTGTAGTCGGTCGGATCGATGCCGATCAGGAGGTCTCCCTTGCGCACGAACTGATTGTCGCTCACCGGCAGCTCCACCACGCGGCCGGCGACCTCGGGCGCGATGGTCACGACATAGGTGCGCACCGTGGCGTCGCGCGTCCAGGGCGCTTCCATGTAGGCGTTCCACATCGCCCATCCGAGCGCCGCCGCAATCGCCACCGTAGCGAACGTTATGAGGTAGGGAACGATACGAAATCGGCGCCGGCGCACCGCGCGGCCTTGCGGCGCCGGCTCGACGACGGGCGATTCGACGACGGGTAGGGCAACAACCTTCTGGTCTTCGGGTCTGGCTTCGTCAGGGGACATGAAAACCCCAGCGGGCACTGGCAAGCACAATCGACGACAGGACGATCATATACACGGCAGCGACGAAAAGCGCCGGATGCCAGACATGGCGCAGCAGGCCCCAGCGGTCGGCGATCCAGCGCAGGCCGACGGTGACCAACCAGGCCGCCACCATCATCACGGTGATCGGCGCAACATAGACACCGAAGACGTTGATCTCGGTGAACTTCACCGCGAAGCTCCCGCGTCGAAGTAGGCCTGATGCTGGCCGAACGCGTCGCAGATCACAAGAAGGCGCGCGCGCATGCGCATCACGGCGGGCCTTCGCGCGCTGCCGGGAAGCGCGGCCAGGCGGCGGTCCAGAGCCATCAACCCGATGACCGCCGCCGTGCCGCCTTCCCGTGCGAACGCCGTGAAGGCCGCCTCGAGCTCGTGCTCCACGCCGAGAGGACCAGCCCTGCGCCGCAAGCGTATCATCGCGATCCCCACCGAGTACGCGGCGACGAGCTGTGCCCGCTCGAGCGGATCGGCGCCGTCGGGAACGGCGATGAAGCGCGCATGCATGCGGTCTTCCCAATCCTCGCGACAGCGCGCGAAGGGATCGATCGCGAGACGCCGCAGATCGCGCAGTGACATGGCGAGCAGCCGCCTGGTCCGCCAGGCCGCAGACGGGGGCGGCAGCAGGCGAAAGGACAGCGCGCCGACCGCCGACCCGACCACGAGCGACAGGGCGAGGTTGTAGAACGCGCCCGTGTCGTAGGTCATCTGGTTCGTCGGCGCGAGCAACGGCACGATGTTGGCGACCATCGGCGTGAAGATGGTTGCCTGCCAGGGCTGCGCCATTAAGGCCCCGATCGGCACCAGGTAGGCGCCCAGCACCAGGCTGAAGCCTACGAAGGTGCTAACCTGCGGCAGGATGACGAATAGGATGACAGCGGCGCATATGGCGGCCAGAGTGTTGCCGACAATGAAGGAAGACGTGCCCTGGTATGCCGCGTCGATCTTTGGCGCGAAAAGTATGACGGTTATGGCCGTCCAGGTGATGGCCCAGGCGCCATTCGGCCATTGGCTGACGATCCAGAACACCTCCATGGCGACGATCGCGGCGAAGGCGCGGACCGCACCGATGCCCGCCGGCAGCCAATCGGCGACATGGAACGCAAATCGTCGTCTGGGTTGATGACGGGCGGGATCGTCGAGCAGCAGGGCCTGGCCGTCGAGGACATGGCAGAGGCCTGCGAGCATGCGCGCCGCCTGGTCGGCTAACAGGCGCAGCGATGGGCTGGCGGCCGGCATGGCCATCAGCTTGCCGATGGCGCCGGCGTAACCTTGGCGCAGCGCAAGCGGCTCGTCGATCCAGGGCGATGGATCGCCGGGCGGGGGTTCCGACCGAAGCGATGGCGGCAGGCATTGCAGCACGGCCAGGCCCTGCTGCTGCGCCGCCGACTCCGACAGACGCGCCAGCCGCACCGCGGCGGTGCGCCAGGCGGCGAGGGCCGCCACCGTGCCCTGGACCGCGACCTGCAGGACGGGCGAGTGGTAGCGCAGCCGCGAGGATTCGCCGAGCGCCTCGTCGATCACCGGATCGAGGGCGAGCGCGCGCCGCGCGAGCGCGCGCCGCAGCACCTGGGTGCCTAAAAATCCCGGGCCGCGGTTTCCGATCGTGACGCTGAAGCGGCTGGCGAGCTCGGCCGACAGGTCTGCGAACAGCTTCGCCAGCCGGCGCGGGGCCGCGCCGAAGTCCGTTCCGGCCAGCACGATCGCGGCGCACACGATGCCGAGCCAGATCTCGCTCACCCGGTAGATGGCGAACATAAACGCCTGGCCGTTGGTGCCGCCGGTCGCGCCCAGCTCGTCACTGGCGATGATGGCCGCCGTGTAGCCGGCCAAGGCGGCGGCGTAGGCCGCGAAGTTCCGCAGCAGGGTGGCGACCAGGGCGCAGGCCGCGCCCCACAGCGCCAGGCCCAAGAGAAAGCCGAAGCGATCTTGCGGAAACGCAGCTGTCATCAGCACGATCACCACCGCACCAACAAGGGTGCCGATCATGCGGAACCAGCCCTTGCGCATAGAGGCGCCGAGATGGGGTTGGCACACCAGTGCGGCCGATGTCCCGGCCCAATAGGCGTTGTCCAGCTCGAGCCAGAAAGCGAGGTAGAGGGCGAGGCTGACCGAGGCCCACATCCGCAGCCCAAACAGCAACGGAGGTCCAATGCCGCGCGCCGCACGCCCGACTGTGGCCGTCCACCCGACGGCTTCGCTGCTGCTATCCGTCGCGTTCGACATGCTCAGGATGCCTCGATAGGCTTGCTCCGAGCACAAGCCGAGGGTGTCTTCTCAGCGCGACAGCTTCGTGTTGACGAGATTTGAAATCCGAGTGCATTTATTGGATGGTGGCCCCCGGTGAAGGGCGGGTCCATTGCACCAAGGTATCCACGCTACATTGGGGAATCGGTGATCGTAGCCACGCGTAGATCGCCGAGGTAACAGAGCCAACGAGGGCCCTACCCAGACTTGCAGTCGCAGATGTTGCCGTGATGGTTCACATCTTCCGCGAGCGTCAACGCTGCAGGATTATTCCCGACGTCCGAAGATCGCCGCACGATGTTCTAGGCACCCCAATTGCCACCGTCTTCGTTCCGTGTCGGAAACAGCCGGTCTGCCACTGCCCCGAAAACGTTTCTCCAGCAATATTCGCCGTGCCCAGGCCGTTTGGAAGGTCATCTTCGTAGTTGCCGACGTACCAGTCCGTGTCGTTCCACCTATAGCGACCGGGTCCTTGGCGGCGACCGGCAAAAAACGTGCCCTCGAAACGATCGATCGGCCGACCGTGTTCGTACCATTGCATCACTCCATACCCGATCAGCGCACCTGCTTTGCATGCACCCGTCCAGGTCGTCGTGTCTGTCGGGGCGGGATGCCAATCCCACATTCGGCATCCGACGTCTGGCTCGAACAACCACGAGCCGCTGTCGCAAGGGTCGTTCCAGCTGATTTGGACGGAGTCGGGGGCGACCGGGAAGCAACCGGTTTCGGTCCGCCTCGAATGCGCCTCCTGGGCACTAGCGGCATCGCAAGCGACCACAAGAAGGAACACGCGTATCGCGAGCCTGGATAAACCTACGTACATCATACCTGCCTTCCCGTCACGATCGGTTGCGCCGATCGCGCGGAACCTTGCGCGGCTCCGCGCGATCGAACGGCCCTCTATCGGTTAAGCACTCTCATTAGAATTTTGGCTGCGAGACCGGACGAGGCAGGGTTCTGACCGGTGATCAGCTGACCATCGGTAAGGACATAAGGTTGCCAGTCGTCCGCCTTGGAAAAGATGCCGCCCTCTGCCTTCAGTTCGTCCTCAACGAGGAAGGGCACCACCTTGGTTAGGCCGACCGCTTCCTCCTCGGTGTTGGTGAAGCCAGTGACCTTCCTGCCTTCGACCAGCGGCTTGCCGTCAGGCGTTTTGGCATGACGAAGTACGCCGGGTGCGTGACACACGAGCGCCAAGGGCTTGCCGGTCGCGAAGAAGGTCTCGATCAGCTTGATCGAATTCCGGTCTTCGGCCAAGTCCCACATCGGGCCATGGCCGCCGGGATAGAAGACCGTGTCGAAATCGTCGGCCGAGACGCTCGCGAGGGGCCGCGTCGAGCCGAGTTCCGCCTGCGCGGCTCGATCCGCCTCGAACCGATGTGTCAGCTCGGTTTGGAAATTCGGCTCGTTGCTCTTGGGATCGAGCGGCGGCTGGCCGCCCTTCGGTGAGGCGAGCACAATCTCGGCACCGGCGTCCTTGAACGTGAAGTAAGGCGCGGCGAACTCCTCCAGCCAAAAGCCGGTCTTGCGGCCGGTGTTGCCGAGCTTGTCGTGCGAGGTGAGAACCATCAGGATCTTCACGACTGTCTCCGTTGCATGAGTGGTTGAAACGATGGACTAGAGGCGGCTGATTGGCGGCGCGCATCGTGTGTCGCCGACGTCGGGCTGGCGCAGCGGCGAAGTGCGGCGATAGCTCTGCTGCCGTGGCCGGCCTGCAGATCCACCTTGGCGTAGCCGTCGATGCTGCGATCGCGCGTGATGGTCTCCACGTCGACGGAAAGGCGCACGACCATCGTTCGACCGATTGCCATGGCGTCGAGCAGAGGCTCGGACAGCTGCGGAAACCGGCCGCGCGTCGCGTCAGTGATGACGACATAGTCATCGGCCAACAGGACGTCGGCCGGAAACACGCGCTCGTCGATCCTGATCTCGGCGCGCCGACCATACGACCAGACCGGAGGCCCGATCGCCCGGATCGACGCGTCATCAGCCGCCGGGTAGAATTGAATCTGCAGCACATCGCCGTCATCGGCCCGCTCGCAGGCGAGCACCACGCCCTCGATATTCAAATTGGTGTGTGAGGGGATAGCGGTCGCGAAAGCCGGTTGTCCCGCCGTTTCCTGCAGCTCCCATCCGTTGCCTACCTTCGCCAGTCCTGGAGCCACGAGCAGGCAAGCCACCATCATCATGTACCTGCCATCGAGGAAATGCCGTGCTCGGCGTAGAATGGCGTTCGGGCCGTCATCATGACGCGTCTTGGCGGGGTTCATCGCTCGTCTCGCTTGATGATTTGGATCCTGAGCCCTCCACAAGGCGCCGGGTGTTGCAGAAAAGGCCGAAGGAAATCGCCCGACGTTCTCGCGCCAGTCTGCGCAGTGCGCTCAGTTCCGTGGCGAGAAGATCGATGGAGGTCCCAATTGGACCGACGCGCAGCGACGCGCGTCCAATCTGCACGTCTTTGGGAACTAGGTTAGTCGCCGACTGCGGTCGCCTCATCTCAGGTCTCCTGACCTGCCAAGATGCGGCGTGCGATGCTCCGAGCCAATTGGACGATGGTATCACCGTGGCATTCAACGCAGTCGGCCGCGATGCCGCCATCGCTTGAATGGTGACCATGAGGAAATCGCTAGCGAAGCTCCTAAGCGATACTTTCGTGCAATGGAACTGACGCTGCATAGCCGCCATCAAAGAATTCGGCACGCATGTATGGCGACGTGCCGTAGCGGCGCCTCAGTGTATCCGGGAGACGAGACATGATCCGATGCGTTCATTTTTGGACCGACCGACGACCAGCAGTTGCCTTCGAGGAAGGGTACATTCCCTCCTATGGCGCCAACCTGATCGAGGACGTCGCGTTCACCAAGGGCGCGCGCGCCGACACGGCAAAAGTGCTCGAAATCGAGAACATCTGAGCGGGAGGGTTCCATGGACGAGACCGCGGTCCTACTGTCGCGATTGCAGTTCGCTTGGGTTATCGGCTGGCACATTCTCATGCCCGCTTTCACCGTCGGTATGGCCTCGTACATCGCGATCCTGGAGGGCCTGCACGTGGTGACGGGTCGCGACGTTTACCTGCGCATCTCGATGTTCTGGATCCGAATTTTTTCGGTGGCATTCGGTGTCGGTGTGGTGACGGGCGTAGTAATGCCCTTCCAGATCGGTACCAATTGGAGCCGCTACGCTGACGCTGCAGGCAATGTTGTCGGACCGCTGTTCGCCTATGAAGGTCTCACCGCCTTCTTTCTCGAGGCGGCATTCTTGGGAGTACTGCTATTCGGTCGTAAGCTGGTGCCGCCGTGGGCGCATTTTGTGGCAGCCCTCATGGTCGCCAGCGGAACGTTGTTCTCATCATTCTGGATTCTGGCCGCCAACAGCTGGATGCAAACGCCGGCTGGATACGAGGTCATTGACGGCCGATTCTTCCCCAAGGACTGGATCGACGTCATCTTCAATCCGTCCTTTCCGTTCCGCCTGGCCCACACCGTCACCGGCTTCTATGTCAACACTGGCTTCGTGGTGCTGGGGATCGCCGGCTGGCTGATCAGCAATAAGCGATCGGTCGAGGAAGCCCGCGTGATGTTGTCCATGACGCTCTGGCTTCTGACCTTCCTAGTTCCCTTGCAGATATTTTTGGGCGACCAGCATGGCCTCAATACCGCCGAGCATCAGCCGGCCAAGCTTGCCGCCATCGAGGCACGCTGGAATACCGAGCGGTCCTTTCCACTCGCCCTGTTCGCCATACCGGACCCTGCCAACGAGACCAATCGATATGCAATCGAGGTACCATATCTCGGCAGCCTTATCCTGACGCACAGTTTGGACGGCGAGATCAAGGGCCTGAAGGCGTTCGAGCCCGACGACCGACCACCGGTGGCCATTCCCTTCTTCGCCTTCCGCATCATGGTCGGCATCGGCTTTCTAATGCTCGCGCTGGTGGCAACAAGCTTGTGGTTGCGCTATCGCCGCCGGCTGTTCGACAGCCCGTGGTTCCTGCGAGGCTCCATGGCGATGAGCCCATTGGGCTTCGTGGCGGTTCTTGCCGGATGGGTGACGACTGAAGTTGGCCGCCAGCCATGGACCGTCTATGGACTGCTGCGCACGGTCGATTCAGTGGCGCCATCGCTCAAGGGCGGGGATGTGTTGGGCTCGTTGCTGGCCTACATGGCGGTCTATCTGATCATCTACCCCTCCGCCGTCTTGATTGCGGCCCGGCTGGTGCGCAATGGGCCCGCCACCGTGCCTGTTCCCGTCGCGCCGATCGAGAGCGGGCGGCCGAGCGCTCCTGTACATGTCGAACTTCTGCAGCAAGGGAAGTCGCTATGAATACGCTGAGCTTGGTCCCCGTCTGGACTCTGATCCTGGGCGCGGGAATCTTCTTCTATGTCCTGCTCGACGGCTTCGACCTGGGTGTGGGCATGCTCTATGGTTTCATGCCGAATACCAAATCCCGCAACATCGTGATGAACGCCATTGCGCCGATATGGGACGGCAACGAAACCTGGCTCGTGTTGGGCGGCCTGGCCCTCCTGGCGGCCTTTCCGCTCGCCTTCGCCATCATTATTCCTGCTCTCTATTTTCCTATCCTTGTCATGCTGCTGGCGCTTGTGTTTCGCGGCGTCGCCTTCGAGTTTCGTTTTCGCGACGCGGAGCACAAGACGTTCTGGGATCGGGGCTTCTCCTACGGTTCGACGATCGCGACCCTCGCCCAAGGCATCATGCTGGGCGCATTCATTCAAGGCTTCAAGGTCGAGAGTCGCGTCTTTGCCGGGAGTGTGTTTGATTTCCTCACGCCGTTCTCGATCCTCACCGGTATTGCGCTGGTGTTCGGTTATGGTCTTTTGGGCGCAGGCTGGCTGGTACTCAAGACGGAAGGCGAGATCCAGGACCGTGCACGCCGCTATGGGCGCGTTTGCCTTGGAGGCGTACTGATCGCCATTCTACTGGTCAGCATCTGGACGCCACTGATGAGCGATGCGATTTCCAAGCGCTGGTTCTCCTGGCCGAACATCCTCGTCCTGTCGCCCGTGCCCGTCGCGACCGTTCTCGTCGCGGGGATCACGTGGCGCACACTCAATGGTGCGTCTCAGTCGGGCACCTTCATCGGCGCCATCGGCCTGTTTGCACTGTCCTACTCCGGCATTGCAATCAGCCTCTGGCCGATGATCGTTCCCCATCACTATACGCTTGACCAGGCAGCCTCCTCGCCGAGCACACAGGCCTTCCTCCTAGTCGGCACGTTGTTCCTGCTGCCGATTATTCTTGTCTATTCAGGTTGGTCGTATTGGGTGTTCCGCGGAAAGGTCCGCCCCGACGTGGGCTATTGAGGGCAGATCCACTCGACATCTTCGGCGAGATGGACCCGAGGATGACCTCCTCGACGTTTTGGGGGAAGCTCCGGCCATCGATGGGCTCGTCGACCGGCACGGTGCTATGAGCCGATGGTGCTGCAGAGTGGCCAGAAAGGTCATGCTCCCGAGCGGGCGTGTGGCGTCTTGCCTGACACCCGTTGTCCGCATCGTGCCCACCCACGAAGCGTCGGCCAAGAGACGATTGCAAAGCATACCTGCGCATGGGGTTGCCTCCCGCCCCGGCTGATAGCGTCATAGATTGCAATTAGAAGGGCACCGGAACAAGGCACTGCGGAGCCCGTCGCGAGGCCGTTTCGGAGACGAGTTCGCAGCGGACTGCGCCCATCCGACGGCGCACGACCGAACCTCCACGTAGCGCTACGCTTCTTAGCTTGCCACTAGGGTGCCATCGCATGGTGTGGCGCGGCTTCTCCGGAGAACCGATGTTTGAAGGTCTTGGCGACACCTTAGTGCAATAGCTCCGCCGCTGCCCGAGGTCCACGATCCCACGATACCGAGCGTTCAGTGTGGCACGCGAGGCATTGGGAGAAGAGCCATGGGCGAGCCGGTCTTGGGTCGCGACGCCGAACCGGGGCTAACCCAACGAGCACCTCCCGGTTCAGAGGTCATCTCACCGAAGAACGACAAGGCCAACCGCCGGCGAAAGATGCTGCTTGCAGTAGCGGGCGCCGTGGTCCTGGCAGCCCTTCTCGCGGTTGGCATTCCATGGATCCTGGGTGCGCTCAACACCGTCTCGACTGACGACGCGTACGTGAACGATCATGCCACCTTCGTTGCCGCCCGCGTCGGCGGCCAAGTTGCGCATGTTCTGGTGGACGACAACAACCGCGTGCGCCGAGGCGACCTTTTAGTAAAGCTGGACAAGGAGCCATATCGGACCGCCGTCGCCGTTAAGAAGGCGGTCGTCGATGTCGCGGAGGCGGACCTGAAGGGGGCGATCGCCGCCGTGCACGGCATCGAAGCTGAAGCGAGAAGTCGGCGCTGGAAACTGCAGCTCGCCATGGAGGACGTCGCCAATCGGATCGCCGAGCTGCATACGCGAGTGGCTGGCGTCGACAAAAGCAAGGCGGCGCTGAAATTGGCCGAGCTCGAATTTGAGCGGGCCAGGCAATTGGTGGCAACGGACAATATCCCCCGATCGGAGTTCGATCACCGCGAGGCGACCCTGGTGACGGCGCGGGCCGAGCTGGTCCAGGCCCTGGCTGACGTGAATCAGACTCGGGTCTCACTGGGATTACAAAGGTTATCCCTGGATAGCAGGGAACTTGGCAAGGTGCCTCCCCATCTGGATCAGGACTTCTCGGCTGTCCGGGAGGCGCAAGCGGCCCTGATCCAGAGCGCAGCTCAGTTAGGTGTTCTCCACTCGTACAACCAGACGCCGAACGAGATGATCGAGCAGTTCGAGAAATCGGGCGACATCGACCGCACGTTCGCTCGGCTTGCGGCGGATGCGCCCGCCGTCAGGCAGGCCGAAGCCAGGCTCGAGGCCGCCCGGCGCGATCTTGACCAAGCCGAGCTCGATCTTCGCTACTGCGACATCGTCGCCGAGATCGACGGAGTCGTCACGCGGCGCAATGTCAACCCGGGCAACAACGTCCAGGTCGGGCAGTCGCTCATGGCCATCCGTTCGCTCGACGAGATCTGGGTCGACGCCAATTTCAAGGAGACGCAACTTGCCGACCTGCGTATCGGCCAACCAGTCGATCTCCATGTCGACATGTACGGCAGCCGGCAGATCTTCAAGGGCCGCATCTCCGGCTTCACCATGGGGACTGGATCGACCCTGGCGCTCCTACCGGCGCAGAACGCCACGGGCAACTTCGTCAAGGTGGTGCAGCGGCTTCCGGTGCGCATCGACCTTGTGGGATACGATCCGGACAAGAATCCGCTGTTCATCGGCACGTCGGTCGTGCCGGTGGTCCACATCAACGAGCCGGCAACCGGCCCCGATGCCGGGAAGTTCCTCCAGGTCCGCACGCCCAACCAGTCGGCGGCCTCGGTTGCCAGTGCGCCAGTTACAAGCGCGCCCATTACAAGCGCGCCCGGTAGCGGAAAATGACGGTCCTGGTGGTATCCCGCTCGCCCGCTGCGGCCAACCCGTGGGCGGTGGCGGCAATCGTCGTGGTGCCCACCTTCATGGAGGTGCTCGACACCACCATCGCTGTCGTGGCGCTGCGCTACATCGCCGGCGGCCTGTCGGCGACGGTCGACGATGGCGAATGGGTTCTCACCAGCTACCTTGCCGCAAACGCCATCATCCTGCCGATGACCGGCTGGCTGTCGGCGCACCTCGGCCGCCGCGCCTACTTCCTGCTGTCGATCGGCGTTTTTACGCTGGCCTCGGGGCTGTGCGGCATGGCGACCAGCCTCGGCCAGCTGATCCTGTTCCGCGTCATCCAGGGCCTGGCGGGCGGCGGCCTCCAGCCTAGCAGCCAGGGCGTGCTGCTCGACGCCTTTCCGCGCGAGAAGCAGGGGACAGCGATGACGCTGTTCGGCCTCGCCGCCCTGCTGGCGCCTGTCGTCGGCCCGACGCTCGGCGGCTGGATCACCGACCAGTATTCGTGGCGCTGGGTGTTCCTGATCAACGTCCCGGTCGGCCTGCTGGCCTTCGGCGCCTGCTACCTCAAGCTGCGCGATCCGGAGTACCTCGTGCAGGAGCGCGAGGAGCTGCGCAAGCGGCCGTTCAGCTTCGACTCGGTCGGCCTGTCTCTCCTGGTGATCGTCATGGTCTGCTGGGAGGTGATGCTGAGCAAGGGGCAGGAATGGGATTGGCTGGGCGATCCCTTCTGGCGCATCCAGACGCTGGCGCTTCTGTTCGCCGTTGGGCTTTTCGGGTTGATCTGGTGGGAGCTGCGCCATCGCAATCCCGTGGTCAATTTCCGCCCCTTGCGCGAACGCAACTTCGCCGCCTGCTGTGTCCTCATCTTCTCTGCCTTTGCCGTACTGTATGGCGCTAGCACAGCCTTGCCGTCGTTCCTTCAGTCCCTGTTCGGATACGATGCCCTGACGGCGGGATTGGTCATGTCGCCCGCGGGCTTCTTTGCGCTGCTGTCGATGCCCTTCATCGGCCTGATGCTCGGCCGCGGGACCGATGCCCGCTGGCTGCTCGCCGCCGGCCTGCTGGCGATGGCGGCTGGGAACTACTGGATGTCGCAGATGAACCTCGACATCAGCCCGGGCCAGGTCGTCTGGCCGCGCGTGCTGGTCGTTCTCGGCCTGTCGATATGCTTCGCCCCGGCCAACGTGGCGGCCTACCTTTACACGCCGTTGGAGCTGCGCGCCGCCGCCGTCGGCCTGCTCAGCCTGCTGCGCAACGAAGGCGGCAGCGTTGGCACATCGATGGCGCAGACCCTCCAGGAGCGCCGCGATCAGTTCCATACGTTGCGGCTGGGTGAGAATCTCGATCCCTTGAACCCCGCCGTGAGTTTCTTCCTGGAACAGGCGCAGGCGCAATATGGCGCCGGCGACCCTGTTGCTCTGCGGCAACTGGCCCTGCAGACGCTCGAGAACCTGCGCCAGCAGCAGGCCTCCGCGCTTGCTTATTTCGACTGCTTTTGGGTGTTCGCTGTGGTGGGGCTTGCGCTCGTTCTGGTAGTGCCACTGATGAAGCGCTCGGTCGCGGAGAAAAACGCTCACGTTGTCAGTAAGTAAGGCCTGGCGTTCCAGTCCGATATAGACGCAGCAGCACACGGCATCATGAGTTTCGGGCCCAGCATGACAAAGAACTGAGACCTAAGTACAATAGATGCAACCAGCACGGCGGCACACAGTCTACCGCTTGCTCGCGTACCCCGAAAATGGGGGAGTCTGTACATGATCGTCGTGGCTGTAGCTTGCAGTATTGCGCTTATGTCGACAAAAATTAAACCGCTGGTCTCGATCGTCGATGATGATGAGTCCGTACGCGATGCCCTGGTTGGCCTAGTCGAATGGCTGGGCTTTGGAGTCCAGTCATTTGAGTCGGCGGTTGATTTTCTGGCATCGCCGAGCGTCGATGATACCGCTTGCTTGATTGCAGACGTCCACATGCCGTACATGACTGGGGTCGAATTGCAAAGACGTCTCGTTGAGCAAGGTCGCGCCATTCCAACCATCTTGATCACGGCCTACCCAAACGATGCGGTCCGTGACGGTGCATTGGCTGACGGTGCCGTCTGTTACCTCACCAAGCCCGTTGATCAAGAGGTGTTAATCGGCCACGTCCGGTCGGCAGTGCGTCACCAGCTTGATCCGTGAGTTCGTCCAGTTCAGTCGCACATCCGAGCGTGGGGCGCGTTTGCACGCATGAACACGCCGGAGCTTGAGAATGATCGCATCCGTTCGCTTCGGTGCTGCGTCGCAATATCGTCTCCTCGAAGTCCTGTGGGACGACGGCGAACGCGTTTTCTGCCGAACCTGGCGCCAAGACACCGATGGGACGTCGTGTGCGCGTTTGGTCATAGTTCCGGCTACTGATCCCCCTACTCCTGATATTGTCGGTCGTCTTGAGCATGAAAACAAATTAAGGGACCATCTCGACAGCGCGTGGGCACTGCGCGCGATAGAGCTTGTGCGGGAGGGCGACCGCACCATGCTGGTTGTCGAGAACGCGGACTGCGAGCCACTCAATCGGTATCTTGGCGAGCCGATGGAGGTGCCGCGGTTCCTACGGCTCGCTATCGCCATATCGTCTGTACTTTCGCGGCTGCACGAGCGCGGTCTTGTTCACAGGGATATTAAACCATCGAATATTCTCATAAATATCGTTAGCGGA
Organism: Alphaproteobacteria bacterium; assembly: GCA_019235415.1. Taxonomy (GTDB): domain Bacteria; phylum Pseudomonadota; class Alphaproteobacteria; order Reyranellales; family Reyranellaceae; genus Reyranella. The sequence continues at coordinate 6,053 of JAFAKN010000164.1, read as the reverse complement.
CAGGTTTGGCTGACGGGATTTGGCATCACGTCGCGCCTGCCGCGCCAACGGCAAGCGCCCGCTCCACTGGAGTCGGTCGCCGGCACGCTCGCCTATATGGCGCCAGAACAGACCGGACGAATGAATCGCTCGATCGATGCCCGCAGCGATCTCTACTCGTTAGGCGTCACGTTCTACCAAATGCTGACCGGAGGCCTTCCTTTTACAGCTTCGGATCCCATGGAGTGGGTGCACTGCCACATCGCCAAAAAGCCGGTGGCACCAAACGCGCGGGTGGCGGCCGTTCCGGCCGCGATCTCCGACCTCATCTTGAAGCTGCTCGCCAAGACTGCCGAGGAACGCTACCAGACCGTGGCTGGTTTGGAGCGCGACTTGCGGCACTGCCTTGCGGCATGGGAGGCGCACCGCCGAATTGACAGCTTCCCACTTGGCCAACAGGACACGCCAGATCGGCTCCTGATTCCAGAAAAACTTTACGGGCGCGAGCGTGAGATCGAAACCTTGCTCGGAGCTTTCGACCGCGTCGTGAAGAGCGGCCGACCCGAGCTGATCCTCGTCTCCGGCTATTCGGGTATCGGCAAGTCCGCCGTTATCAACGAGTTGCACAAGGCGCTGGTGCCCTCGCGCGCTCTTTTCGTCTCTGGCAAGTTCGACCAGCGCAAGCGCGACATCCCTTATGCGACGCTGGGGCAAGCGCTTCAAAGTCTGATCCGTCCGCTTCTGAGCAAGAGTGACGCCGAGCTGATCGGCTGGGGCAACGCGCTCCGCGAGGCGCTTGGATCGAACGGGCAGCTGGTCATCGACGTTGTCCCCGAATTGAAACTCCTAATCGGAGAACAGCCGCCGGTTCAGGAGCTGCCGCCGCAACAGGCGCAACGCCGTCTTCACCTGGTGTTCCGGCGTTTCATCAATGTGTTCGCGCGGCCGGAACATCCGTTGGCGCTCTTCCTCGATGATCTGCAATGGCTCGACGCGGCGACACTCGACATGCTCGTCGATCTATTGACTCACGCGGATGTTCAGAATCTGCTGGTCATCGGCGCTTATCGCGACAACGAGGTCGATTCCGCCCATCCGCTAATGCGCAAGCTCGATGCGATTCGCTCGGCGGGAGCATTCGTGCAGCGGATCACTCTTGCACCCCTCGTCCGAAAGGACCTAGGGCGGCTCGTTGCAGATACGCTGAGCTGCACGCCGCCCGCTGCCGCGCCGCTGGCGCGGCTTGTGCACAACAAGACAGGCGGCAATCCGTTTTTCGCCATTCAATTCATTTCGGCGCTCGCCGACGAAGGGCTGCTCCACTTCGACCACGACGCAGCGTGCTGGCGCTGGGACCTCGATCGCCTTAACGCCAAGGGCTATACCGACAATGTGGCAAACTTCATGGTCGGGAAGTTGACCCGCCTGCCGCTCGAGACCCAGGCGGCGTTGCAGCAGCTTGCTTGTCTCGGCCACGCAGCGGAGATTGGGCTACTTGCGATCGTTCTCGGAAAGTCGGAGGACGACGTCCATTCAGATCTCTGGGCCGCCGTTCGTCTCGAGCTCGTCGAGCGCCTGCATGGCTCGTACAAGTTCGTCCACGACCGCATCCTAGAGGCTGCATATTCACTTATGCCAGAACGGTTGCGCGCCGAGGCGCATCTCCGCATCGGCAGGCTGCTCGTGGCGCGTGCTCGTGTAGAAGGGCATGAGGAGACCATCTTCGAAATCGTCAATCAGCTCAACCGTGGCGCCACTTTGATCATGTCACCAGACGAGCGCGAGCGACTGGCCGAGTTCAATCTGCTTGCGGGCCAGCGCGCCAAGGCTTCCGCCGCCTACGCTTCGGCGCTTACCTATCTGGCTGTTGGTGCGGCCCTGTTGCCCGACGATAGGTGGGACTATCGGCACGAGCTCGCCTTTGCGCTGGAGCTGCAGCGGGCCGAATGCGAGTTTCTCACGGGTGCGCAGGCGGAGGCGGAGGTGCGCCTGGTGGCGCTTTCGGACCGCGCCGCCGACAGAATCGAACGAGCGACTGTCGCGTGCCTGCGCATGGATCTTTACATGACGCGCGATCAACCGAGTCACGCGATAACGGTTGGCCTCGACTACCTTCGGCAAGTTGGCACCGAATGGTCGCCGCATCCCACAGACGAGGTCGTTCGACGCGAATATGAGCTAGTGGAGTCAAGGCTTGGGGGACGCTCGATCGAGGAGTGTATCGATTTGCCTTTGATGAGTGACCCCGACTCTCTCGCGATTCTGGACGTCCTGATCAAAATCGCACCGATCGCAGTCTTTACGGATCATAACCTTCTTGCGTTGGCGGTTTGCCGAGTGGTCAATCTCAGCCTCGAGCGCGGCAACTGCGACGGTTCATGCCTCGCCTATGTGATGCTTGGGATGGTCGCCGGAGTGCGTTTCGCCGACTACCACGCGGGATATCGCTTCGGTCAACTCGGCTATGATCTGGTCGAAAAGCGCGGATTAAAGCGTTTCCAGGCCAGGACCTATCAAAACTTTGGCGTGTTCGTCCTTCCCTGGACAAGACATGTCCGCGATGGCCGCGATATAGTGCGCCTTGCATTCGAGGCTGCCAACCGGATCGGCGACCTAACCTTTGCGGCGTACGCCTGTCATGTGATGACCATGAATCTCATCGCGGGGGGTGATCCCCTCCTAGAGGTGCAGCGTGAAGCTGAGCGAGGGTTCGCGTTTGCGCAGAATGCGCGGTTCGGGTTGCTTATCGATATCACCAGCGTGGAACTGGGGCTGGTTGCGACCTTGCGCGGCTTGACGCTGAGATTTGGCTCCTTCGACTCTGAGCAGTTTGACGAGCTGCGGATGGAGCGCCGTTTCGCCGGCAAACCGGACCTCGCTGTTGCCGAGTGTTTTTATTGGATCCGAAAGCTGCAGGCGCGCTTCCTGGCCGGCGACCACGTTTCGGCGATCGACGCCTCGCTGAAGGTTCGGCACTTAGTCTGGACAATAGAAGCAAATTTCGAAATTGCGGAATATCACTTTTACAGCGCGTTATCCCGTACCGCAGCTTACGACGCCGCCGTGGCCAGCGAGCGCAAGCAGTACCTGTATGCTGCTGCCGCACATTACAGCAAACTAAAAGTTTGGGCGGCGAATTGCCCTGACAATTTCGAGAACCGCGCTGCCCTGGTGGGCGCCGAGATCGCTCGCATCGAAGGTCGCGATGTCGAGGCGATGCGCCTTTATGAACAGGCCATCCGATCGGCCCATGCTAACGGCTTTATTCATCAGGAAGCACTCGCCAACGAACTCGCCGCCCGCTTTTACGCGGCGCGCGGCTTCGAGAGATTTGCCAGTTTGTGTTTGCAGGGCGCCCGCGACGGCTATTTGCGTTGGGGAGCCGATGGCAAGGTCCGGCAACTCGACGAGATGTATCCACACCTAACGAAGGAACAATCGGCCCCCGGTCTGACCAGTACGATCCTCCTTCCCGTCGACAGGCTCGATCTTGCGACGGTGATCAAGGTCTCCCAAGCCATATCGGGCGAGGTTCTGCTGGACAAACTGATCGACACACTCATGCGCACGGCAATCGAGTACGCGGGAGCGGAGCGAGGCTTGTTAATTCTTCCGCGAAACAACGAATATTGGATCGAGGCGGAGGCTACGACTGCCGACAATGCTGTTGCGGTCACTCTGCGCCACAAGAAGGTCACGGGCGAGGATCTTCCAGAGCCTATTTTTCACTACGTCTTGCGCACGAAAGAGAGTGTTCTTGTGCAGGACGCCTCCACTGAGAAACTCTATTCATCTACTGAGTACTTACAGCGGCGTCGCGCACGATCTGTACTCTGCCTGCCGTTCCTGAAGCAGACGAGAGTGATCGGTCTTCTCTACCTCGAAAACACTCTAGCTGGTAACGTCTTCACCCCCAGTCGCGTGGCGATCTTGAAGCTGCTGGCGTCCGAGGCCGCTATATCCTTGGAGAACACGCGTCTTTACGGTGATCTCCGAGAGCGGGAAGCGAGGATCCGGCGACTAGTCGATTCCAACATCATCGGCATTGTGCTTTGGAAGCTTGATGGTCTGATCATCGACGCGAATGAAGCCTTTCTCCGCATAGTTGGTCACAAGCGTGTTGACCTTGAGGAAGGACGTCTTCGGTGGACGGAGTTGACGCCAGCCGAATGGCGGGGGGCCGACGACCAAGCTGTGACGGAGTTGAACGCGACCGGCGTATGCGAACCTTTCGAGAAGGAGTACTTTAGAAAGGACGGAAGCCGTGTCCCCGTCCTGCTCGGCGCAGCGACCTTTGACGGAGCAGGCGACGAAGGCGTGGCCTTCGTTGTCGACTTGACCGACCGTAAGCAAGCTGAGGAAGCCGCGCGTGAAAACGAGCGACGATATCACGAAATTCAGATGGAGTTATTGCACGCCAACCGAGTCGCAACCATGGGGCAACTGTCCGCTTCGATTGCTCATGAAGTGAATCAGCCGATTTTTGCGACACTCACTAATGCTCAGACCGCTCTGCGGTGGCTGAGCAACCAGCCGCCAAACATGGACGCAGCTCAGAAGGCGCTCCTCCGGGTGGTCAGAGACGGGCAGCGAGCCGGGGACGTGATTGGCCGAATCCGGGCGCTGATCAACAAGGCACCTCCGCAAAAGGAGAACTTGAACATCAACGACGCGATCCTTGAGGTCGTGACATTGGCCCGTACTGAGGCCCTGAAGAAAGGTGTCTCCGTTCAAGTAGAGCTCGCCGATGAAGCGCCGCCCGTTCGGGGCGATCGGGTTCAGCTGCAGCAGGTCATCCTGAATCTAGTTGTCAATGCCATCGAGGCGATGGCTGGCCTCGATGATCCACCTCGCGAGCTCTTAGTCACCACCGAGGAAAGGGAATTTAACGGCGTGCTCGTCTCGGTGCGGGATTCTGGTCCGGGCGTGGATGCGGCCTCTCTCGAGCGCATCTTTGATGCGTTCTATAGCACCAAGGTAGCTGGACTAGGGATGGGGCTCTCCATCTGCCGTTCAATCATTGAAGCGCATGGGGGGAGATTGTGGGCGAGCGCAAACACGCCGCGCGGCGCCGTTTTCCAGTTCACTCTGCCAGGGCCCAAGGATTGATGGATCTGGGCACCACAGGGCGTCGTCTCGACCTCGTCTAGACACCATCGATTTGGGCTAGCCACTGGTGAGCGTCGTCCGGGCCGCACCAGGTTTGCGCATTATTGGAAAGCAAGCTTGTCGTACCGCGCTAGTTCATGAATCCCAGCATTGCGAGGTGCATAGCAGACATTTGGTGGAACAGAAGCACATCAGGCCCTGCTGGACCCTTGACTACGCCACGCCGACCGCGAGGCAGGACGACGCCGCGTTACTCACGGCAAGCACGCAGATCTGCGACGAAATCGACGCCTGCGGCTGCCGCCGGGGCCGCGCCGCACTACGTCAGAAAAACCGGGGCAGCCCACGGGCTCGTCGGTTTGATGGGACGGCGCGGCAATCCGTACGGCAATCAAAGGCCGAGAGCTTCATGAAAACGGTGAAGGTCGAGGCCGTCTATCCGATGGCCTACGAAAGCTTCGATGACGCTGCCACGCGCCTCCCGCAATTCACTGATGAGGTCTACATCCGCAAAAGACTGCGTCCGGCTCTAGGCTACCTCAGCCCGGAGCAGTTGGAGGCGCAACACGTCCGGCGCACCGTCAAAGTGGTCGCCTGAATCTGCCCGCCTCCAAGGGTCTACTCAAATAGAGGGACTGTTTTGCGCGCCGATTGACAGTCGGGGTCGTAACGTGACGCAACGCACCGGGCGCGTGACAAACCAGCGCGATCGGCTTGCCGGCTCGAAACATCGTCTCCAGCATCCGGCCTTTCGAAATCCTCCTGGCCTAGGCCAAGAGATCGGCGGCGCTGCGTGGTTCGGCGAGGGTACGATGGTTGTGGCGAACGCGAAACCGGGCGGCGGCCGCATAGACGGCTTGTCGAACGCGCATGATCCCGCCGAGGGGGCGGTGCGCCGCGAGCGCGTGCCAGGCGGAGAAGGACATCCGCTCGTCCACCAGTTCAACTCTGTCGGCGCGCCATGC
>JAFAKN010000722.1 GCA_019235415.1 Alphaproteobacteria bacterium | reverse complement strand
AAGGCCGGCTCGATGTACTTGTCCCAGAGATCGAGGGGCTCGAGGATGTGGCCGTCGGCGTCGATGACGTTGTAGCTGAGTGCCATGGCGGAGCTCCTTCGCGGGTCAGCGGGCGGCGATTTGCGTCAGCCCTTCCTGCATGCGGATGTCGTTGATGATCTGCAGCACGCGCTCGCGGTAGGGGCGGAACTGCATGCCGAATTCCGACACCAGCCGCGTGTTGTCGATCAGGTAGTTGCCCGAGAGCGCCCGGCCGCCGGTCTCCTTGTCGAAGCGGATGTCGGCATTGGGCAGGAAGCCGCGCACGATGTCGGCGAGCTCGCCGAGGCTGATCGCCTGGCCGCCGGTGTTGTAGACGGCGTGCTGCGGCTTGTCGGTCATGATCACGCGGGCGAAGATCTCGGCGATCTCGTCGACGTGGATCGGGCAGCGCATGGCGTCCTTGTAGGGGAACTTGACCGGCTTGCCGCGCGCCGGGCTGGTGATGCAGAAGACGTGATCGACCGAGCCCACGATCTTGTCCGGCCCGGTGACGTTGGCCGGCCGGATCGCCGTGATCTCCATGCCGTGCTTGTCGCGGTAGTCCTGCGCTTGCCACTCGTTGAAGATCTTGTGCATGGCGTACTGCACGTGGCCGTGGCGGAAATCGTCCTCGGTCACCATGCGATCGCCGTAGAACTTCTGCTCGCCGCTGACCGCCAGCGAGCTGGCGTAGGCGACCCTGGCGCAGCCGGCGAGCCGTGCCGCTTCGAACACGTTGTCCATGCCGAGCACGTTGAGCTTGAAGGCGACCCGCGGCGGATGCTCGCTGCCCAGCCAATAGGCGAGGTTGATGACCCGCTGCGGCTTGGCGGCGGTCATCGCCGCCATGACGTCGTCGAACTGGCCGACGTCGCCCTTCACCACCTTCACCTGCTTGCCGAGTCCCGCGAAATCGGCCGTCTGCGGGTTGATGTCCATGCAGACGACCTCTTCGCCGCGCTCGGCCAGCAAGGGAACGAGCCGCCGCCCGATGAAGCCGGTGCCACCGGCGATGAAGGTGGTCATGGCTGTTCCTCCCCGAGAGGCCGTTTTCCAGCGCAGGAATTCCAGAAAGTTTGCGCCTCGTGTCAGCGTCGCGCCAGGAGCGGCTGGCTTGCCGTTCGCACGGCGAACCTGCGCCTTGGACCTGTTCAGCGCGCCTTTGAGCCGATCACGATACGGATCGGCGCTTCCGTCGGGCTCGGCGTTTCCGGGCCGTTCAGCGTGCCTCGGTATCGGCTCCAATTGGCCGGCCAGTCTCCCTTCGCCGCATTGAAGCCTACGGAACGCAAGGCATCGACGATCGCCGACGCCGCCTCGTTGGTCGCCGGGTCGCTGCCTTCCTTGATCAGCACCACGACACCTAAAATGCCGCTCACGCCCGTCCAGGTCCATGTCGACGGCGCCCAGCCGGCCTCGCCGAGATAGCCGGAGATCGCCAACCCGATCGCCGGCGCATCGCGCGCTTCGTCGAGCACGTACACGGCGGCCTTGGTCCCGGCATATTTCTTGAGGCTCGCAAGGAACGGAGATGATGGCGGCGATGTCGGCGGCGGCGATGTCGCCGGGGGCGGTGCCGCCTGGCTTGGAGCGGCATTTTCCGGCGCTGCCGCCTGCTCCTTGGGCTGCGGCGGTTGCGCGGTCACCGGGGCGGGATCCGCCGCGCGCGCCCGCGCCTCCATGACCGCCTTGCCGAGCTCGGCAACGCGCTTGCGGACTTCCTCGGCATCGACCTCGGCCGACCGCGCCTTGGCGCTGGCCGCCGCGCTTTCGCGCGTTGCCTCGGCCGCGCGTGTGTCGGCGGCGTTGGCGGCCCGCTCGAGCTCGACGATCCGCTCGCGCGCGGTGGAGACTTCCTGTTCGAGCTCGGCGGCCCGCTTGCCGGTCTCGGCCTTGTATTGAAGGAAGGCGACATGCTCGCGCGCCCGCACCGCACCGCCGACCCTGGACGAGAGCCAGGTCGTGATGCCCAGTGCGGCGACCGCCGCCACGGCGACGACGAGGCTCACGACCACGGCCCTGTCCAGAAACGCCGACCATCCCCGAAGCTGCTCGATATCCATGGTCACCAGCGTGTTGGAGCGCATCCCCGTGACGGTGCCAGGAACGCTGATCGTCATCGTGCTTGGCCTATGCGCGTTGTTATGGGGTTAGAGGCAAGCACTGTAGTGCTTTGCCACGCCCTGCGTCGGTGATTTCTTGATCACAGGCGTGGACAAGCCAGCCGGCGCATCGCCGCGCTCCAATGGATGTCTTAGTTCAGCCCATAGAAGCCCATCGCGCCGCCGGCCATCACCTGGTGCCTGGCTTCGGCCGACAGCGGCGCGAGCCGATCGCGCAGCATCTGCGGCGCGCCGGGAAAGAAGCCGTCCTGATGCGGATAATCGGTCGCCCACATGATCTTGTGCGGGCCGATGTAGCCCGCCAGCGCGCCGATGCTGTTCTCGACCGGCTCGAAGGAGATCCAGCAATTGCGCTGGAAGAGCTCGCTCGGCCGCATCTTCGGCGCGGTGTCGTTGAACCCCTTGTCGTCGTAATGCCGGTCCATGCGGTCGAGCCACGGCGCGATCCAGCCGCCGCCCGATTCGAGGAAGGCGACGCGCAGCCGCGGATGGCGATCGACGACCCCGCCCCAGATCACCGCCATCGCCGCCAGCATCATCTCCATGGTGTGCGAGATCATGTGGCGCGCCGCGCGGTCGGCTTCGAAGCGGTCGACGCCGACCGTCGGCATGGCGTTGGTCGAGCCTTCGTGGAAGCCGATCGAGAAGTCGAGCGCCTCGGCCATCGCCCAGAACGGCTCGTACATCGGGTCGTTGATCATCTTCTTGCCGTGGTACGGATTGGGACGCAGGAAGCCGCCGCGCATGCCGAGCGTCCCGCTGGCGAATTTCATCTCCCCGATGGCGAGCTCGACCGACTGCATCGGCAGCATGGCGACGCCGAACAGCCGGTCGGGGTAGGGCTTGCAGTAGTCGGCGAGCCAGCGGTTGTAGGCGCGGCACATCGCGGCGGCGAGGCCGGGGTCCTCGACCGCGCCGGCGAACAGCCCGAGGCTGGGATAGAGGAAGGCCGCGTCGATCCCGTCGGCGTCCATGTCGACGATGCGCGCATGCGGATCGAAGCCGCCCTTCTTGCCCTCGCCGTATTTCAGGCTGTCGAGCTTGACCGTGCCCTGGCGCACGCCGACCGAGCCCAGGCTGCCGATGCCGCGCGGATTGCCCAAAAGCCTGCCGTCGACACTGAGGCGTTCCTTGCCGTTGTCGTCGATGACGAAGCGCGGCCGGCGGTCATGGAACTTGGGATCGATGTA
>JAFAKN010000230.1 GCA_019235415.1 Alphaproteobacteria bacterium | reverse complement strand
CTCACAAATCGAAACTCGCCATGACGGGCACGTGGTCCGACGCCCGCTTCCAGTCGCGCAGATCGACGTCGATGCGGTGGCTGCTGATGGCCGAGGCCAGCGCGGGACTGGCCAGGATATGGTCCAGCCGCCGGCCACGGTTAGACTTGCGCCAGTCGTTGTTGCGGTAGCTCCACCAGGAATAGAGCTTCTGGTCGGCCGGCACGAAGCGGCGCGGCACGTCGATCCAGTCGAGCGACGCCTGCAGGCGGCCGAACAGGTCGACCTCGACCGGCGTGTGCGAGACGATCTTCAGGAGCTGCTTGTGGCTCCAGACGTCGTGCTCGAGCGGCGCCACGTTGAGATCGCCCACGGCGATGCGGCGCAGCCCGTTGCGGACCCGTGGTCCCGGTCGCCGGGCTTCGAACCAGCCTGCCATCTCGCGGTAGAAATCGAGCTTATGCGCAAATTTGGCGTTCTGGTCAGGATCGGGGATATCGCCGCCGGCCGGGATATAGAGATTGTCGAGCAGGATCGGGTCGGACCCGACGTCGAGCGCGACCTCGATGTGGCGGCAGTCTTCCTTGCCGCAGCGATGGTGCACCCGGGTGGCGGTGAACGGCACCTTCGAGACGATCGCCACCCCGTTGTAGGACTTCATGCCCTGGACCAGCCGATGGCTGTAGCCGAGCGCTTCGAACGCCCTATGCGGGAACAGCTCGTCAGGGCATTTCGTCTCCTGCAGGCACAGGACATCCGGCTTGCGCAGCTTGAGGTATCGTCTGACGTTACCGATCCTGAGGCGGACCGAGTTGATGTTCCAGGTGGCGATGGAGAGCGTCATTTTCCTCACTATATCCTGGCACGCCCTCGACCCGGGAGAGCCACGATGCAATTGGATGGCGACGAAAGCAGCAACGTAGAAGACCGCCGCGACGAGGGCGGTTTTGGCGGCCCTATCGGAGGAGGGTTGGGCGGAGGTGGGTTTGGCGGCGGCGGCATTCCCGTCGGCGGTGGCGGGGTCTTTACGGGCGGCCTGGGACTCGTCGCGGTCGTCGTTCTCGCGCTGATCTTCGGCGTCAATCCGCTGGCGCTGCTGGGCGGCGGCTCGGACACGCCGACCTATACGCCCCGCACCGAAGTGACCAGCCCGTCGCGGACCTCCTCGGCCTCGGCATCCGACCCCGAGGCCCACTTCGTGTCGCGCGTGCTCAAGAGCACCGAGGACGTCTGGACCGACTTGCTCCCCCAGATGGGGCGGCGCTACATCGACCCCAAGCTGGTCCTGTACCGCGACGCCACGCGCACCGAATGCGGCGTCGGCCAGTCGGCGATGGGACCGTTCTATTGCCCGGCCGACCAGCGCGTCTATCTCGACCTGTCGTTCTTCGACGACCTCGCCCGGCGCTTCCATGCGCCTGGCCAGTTCCCGCAGGCCTACGTGATCGCCCACGAGGTCGGGCACCACGTGCAGAACCTGCTCGGCATCACCAGCAAGGTCGAGCAGCTGCGCGAGCGCATGAGCAAGCGCGACGCCAATGCGCTCTCGGTGCGCGTCGAGCTGCAGGCCGATTGCTTCGCGGGCGTCTGGGCCAACCGCGCCGACGAGGCGCGCGGCGGCAAGATGCTCGACGACGCCGACATCGAGCAGGCGCTGACCGCGGCATCGGCGATCGGCGACGATCGACTGCAGCGGCAGATCCAGGGCCGCGTCGTCCCCGACAGTTTCACGCACGGCACCAGCGCGCAGCGCATGCGGTGGTTCAAGATCGGGTTGGAGAGCGGCGATCCGCGCCGCTGCGATACGTTTCGAGCGCGGCAGCTTTAGAGCGCTACTGTCATCCCGAGCGTAGCGAGGGATCCTTAGGGCCGCAGGAAAGATCCCTCGCTACGCTCGGGATGACAGCGACGCTCTTCAACGGCGGCGGCCTTTGACATTGCACGAGCGCACGAAGGCGCCGACAGTCACCCCACATGACGGGAGACGGCGACAACCCGCTGCTGCAAGCAGCGCGTGCCCTGCGGCCGGTGATCCTGGCGGCACGTGAGCACGTCGAAAGCGACCGGCGGCTGCCGCAGCATCTCACCGATGAGCTGGCGCGCAAAGGCTTCTTCCGACTCTTCCTGCCGCAAGCCTATGGCGGCCTCGACCTTGCGCCGTTGCAGGGGCTCGAGGTGCTCGAGGAGCTTGGCCGGGCCGATGCATCGGTGGCGTGGTGCGTGTGGAATGGCAATACGCACTGGGTCGCGGCGCAATTGTCGCCGGAGGCGATGTGCGTCATTCACGACGACCCCGACGTAGTGACGGCCAACAGCACGCGCGCTTCAGGTAAAGCCGAGGCCGTCCCGGATGGCTATCGGGTCAGCGGACGATGGTCGCTGGTGAGCGGCTGCGAGCTCGGCCGCTGGATGGTGCTGCTGTGCGGCGTGCAGGAGAACGGCACGCCTCGCCTCCTGCCATCGGGTGCGCCGGAAACGCGCTTTGCACTGGTACCGTCGACAGCCTGCGAGATCATCGACACCTGGACTGTCGGCGGGCTGCGCGGCACCGGCAGCCACGACGTGGCGGTGCGCGACGCCGTCGTGCCCGCCGCTTTCACCGCAGGGTTCTTCGACCCGTTCGTCCTGCCCGAGAGCCGTTACCGTTACCCGCCTTTCTGCCGCGTCATTCCCGGTCTGGGCGCGATCACGCTCGGCATCGCCCGCACGGCGATCGAGAGCCTGACCGAGCTTGCCGCCGACAAGCAGCTGCAGCGTTCGATGCAAATCCTGCGCGACAACCATGGCGCGCAGCGGCGCGTCGCCGAGGCGCAAGCGCTGGTGCGAGCGGCGCGGCTCTACCTCTTCGACGCGGTCGGCAGGCTTTGGAGCGTGGTCACCAAGACGGGCGAGGCGCCGATCGCGCTGCGCGCCGACGCACGGATGGCCGCATCGCACGCCGTGTTCAGCGCCGCCAAGGCGATCGATCTCATGTACAGCGCTGCCGGCGCCACCGCGCTCTATACCAGCTCGCCGCTGGAGCGCGCCTTTCGCGACGTGCACGCCATCACCCAGCACATCGGCGTGCACGAGCGGGTGATGGAGACGGCCGGCCGCGTGCTGTTCGGGCTGGAGCCCGACACGCCGCTCCTATAGTCAGACCAGCGTTAAGGTGACGGTGCCGCAGCCGTCGACGAAGCCGTGCAGGGTGTCGCCCTTGACCACGGCGGCGACGCCGTCCGGCGTGCCGGTGTAAATCAGGTCGCCGGCGGCCAGCGCCACCAGGCCCGACAGATAGGAGATCGTCTCCGGCACGCTCCAGATCAGCGCGTTGAGATCCGACTTCTGGCGGGTCTTGCCATTGACATCGAGCTGGATGGTGCCCTTGGCCGGATGGCCGATGACCGACGCGGGGTAGATCTCGCCGATCGGCGCCGACTGGTCGAACCCCTTGCCCATGTCCCATGGGCGGCCCATGTCCTTGGCTTGGTTCTGCAGGTCGCGGCGCGTCATGTCGAGACCGACGGCATAGCCGAACACATGGTCGAGCGCCCTCTCGACCGGGATATCGGTGCCGCCCGACTTCATCGCGACCACCAGTTCCATCTCGTGGTGCAGGTTCTTGGTCGCGGAGGGATAGGCGACCTTGCCGGGAGTCTTGGGATCGGCGCAGACGACGATGGCGTCGGCCGGCTTGGTGAAGAAGAAGGGCGGCTCGCGGTCGGGATCGTGGCCCATCTCCCGGGCATGGGCGGCGTAGTTGCGGCCGACGCAGAAGATGCGCCGCACCGGGAAAAGATCGCCGGTTCCGTGCACCGGCACGCCTACCGTCGCCGGCGGCGTCAGGACATAACCCATCGCTTTCTCCTTCGCGAGCGGGCCTTTATGAAGGGCGTCGGAGTTCCAGGCAATGTCGGACGACCTCTTGATCGTGCAGGCCGATTCGGCCGAGACCTCGCTTGGCTGGGCGACGCTCGGCGACAGGCGCTGGCGCTGCACGGTCGGTGCAGGCGGCATCCGCGAGGACAAGGTCGAGGGCGACGCCGCCACGCCGGCTGGAGTCTTCCCGTTGCGCCGCATCTTGTTCCGCAACGACCGGCTGGTGCTGCCGCAAGTGCACCTGCCGGCGCGGCCGATCGCCGAGCATGACGGCTGGTGCGACGACCCGCGCTCGTCCTCCTACAACCGCCTTGTGCGCATTCCCAACGAATGGAGCCACGAGCGGCTGTGGCGCGATGACGGCCTTTACGATCTCGTGATCGTGGTGGGCTACAATGACGATCCTCCAGAAGGCGAATGGGGCAGCGCGATCTTCCTGCACGTGGCGCGGGGCGACTATTCGCCGACGCAGGGGTGCGTCGCCTTCGCACGCGACGACCTGATGGAGCTGGTTGCGCTGATCGGTCCCGACACAAAGCTAAGCGTGCTGTCGCATCCTGGCGCCGAAGCGGCCGCCGATGGCGACCACGACATGAAGCAGTTCGAGGACTTCGACGAGCAGGATTGGTGACGGTCAGTCTGTCATCCCGAGGCCGAAGGCCGAGGGACCTTTAGAGCCGCCGGAAAGGTCTCTCGCTGCGCTCGGGATGACAGGCTGCTGCGCACCCTGGCTATCATCCCACCAATCGCCCGATCGTGCGCGCCGTGTAGTCGACCAGGGGGATGATGCGCGCATAGTTGAGACGCGTTGGGCCGATGACGCCGATTGCGCCCAGGATGCGCTCCTGCGAATCGCGGAACGGGGCGACAACCATCGAGCAGCCGGTGTTGGCGAACAACGGATTGTCCGAGCCGATGAAGATCTGCACGCCGGACGCGCCGTTGGCGAGCTCGAGCAGGCGCACGAAGTTCTCGCCGCGCTCCAGCGCATCGAACAGCGCTCGCACCCGCTCCAGCTCCTCGATCGCGGTGATGTCCTCCAAGAGCCGCGCCTGGCCGCGCACGATCAGCGCGCTGCCGGGCTCGCCCGCCCAGGTCGCCAAGCCCGATTCGATCAGCTGGGCGGTCAGCTCGTTCAGCTGGGCGCGCTTGGACTGGAGATCGTCCAGGATCAGCCGCCGTGCCTCCTCCAGCGTGCGCCCGATCAGCCGCGCGTTCAGGTAGTTCGTAGCCTCGACCAGCGCCGACGCCGGCATGCCGAGCGGCACGTCGATCAGCCGGTTCTCGACGTGTCCGGACTGGGTCACCGTGACGACCAGGGCCCGCCCCGGGCCGAGATGGACGAACTCGATGTGCTTCAGCGGCTGCTCGCTCTTGGGTGCCAGCACCAGCCCGGCGCAGCGCGACAGCCCGGACAGCAAGGTCGTCGCCTGCTCGAGCGCCTCGGTGACGCTGCGGCCGACGGCGGCGCAGCGGGCTTCGATGCTCTCGCGCTCGTCCTCGGAGATGTGGCCGACCTCCAGCAGGCCATTGACGAACAGCCGCAGGCCTGCGTCGGTCGGCAAGCGGCCGGCCGAGGTGTGCGGCGCATAGAGCAGGCCGAGGTCCTGCAGGTCGGCCATGATGTTGCGGATGGTGGCGGGCGACAGGGTCTCGCTCAGCCGGCGGGTCAGCGCCCGGGAGCCCACCGGCTCGCCGGTCTCGACATAGCCCTCGACGACCAGCCGCAAGACCTCACGGGCCCGTTCGTTCAGCGCCGCCACCGACGCGGCCGGCTGCGGACCCTGCGCGACCTCGCCTCGGACAGCGCTCGGCACACCAATACGATGGATCGCCATGAAAAAAATGTAGGTAGAACAACGGCTCCGGTCAACGCAACCCCCTGTCATCCCGAGCGCAGCCTTCTGTCATCCCGAGCGCAGCGAGGGATCCTTCCTCATGGCCCCAAGGATCCCTCGCTGCGCTCGGGATGACAGCGTTCGTTTCTCGGACGCCCGGATTCTCCGTGGATTCGCGCGACGCCCGGCGTTACACCCTGCGCCCCATCGCCGAGCCCATCCCGGGGCAGGCCAACCCAGGAGAACAGCCATGCGCCCGTCCGGACGCGCGCCCGACCAGCTTCGCCCCGTATCTCTCGAGCCGGGCTTCTCGCGCCATGCCGAAGGCTCCTGCCTGGTGAAATTCGGCGACACGCACGTGCTGTGCACGGCGTCCGTCGATGAGCGCGTGCCGCCCTGGATGCGCAACAGCGGGCGCGGTTGGGTCACCGCCGAGTACGGCATGCTGCCCAGGTCCACGCACACCCGGACCGATCGCGAGGCCGCCCGCGGCCGCCAGTCGGGCCGCACCCAAGAGATCCAACGCCTGATCGGCCGCGCCTTGCGCGCCGTGGTTAGCCTGCCGGCGATGGGTGAACGGCAGATCAGCATCGACTGCGACGTGCTGCAGGCCGACGGCGGGACGCGCACCGCCAGCATCACCGGATCGTGGGTCGCGCTGCACTTCGCCTTCGAGCGACTGGTCAAGGAGGGCAAGCTCGCGGCCAATCCCATCACCGGCCAGGTCGCCGCAATCTCCTGTGGGTTGTGGCACGGTACGTCGGTCCTCGATCTCGACTATCCCGAGGATTCGACCGCCCAGGCCGACGCCAACTTCGTGCTGACGGGCGACGGCGGCATCGTCGAGGTGCAGGGCACCGCCGAGGAAAAGCCGTTCACCGAGGAGCAGTTCATGACGCTGCTCGGGCTCGCGAAGAAGGGCGTGGGCGAACTGGCGCGGCTGCAGCGGCTGGCGATCGGAAAGTCCTGATGGCCCACGGCGTCGCCCGTCGCTTCGCCGGCGGCAGATTGGTGGTGGCCACGCACAATCGCGGCAAGGCCGCCGAAATCCGCGCGATGCTCGGCCGATTGGGAGTGGAGATCGTATCGGCGGCGGACCTGGGTCTGCCCGCGCCGGACGAGACCGGCGCCACGTTTGAGGCGAACGCCGCGCTCAAGGCCTTGGCGGCAGCCAGGGCCAGCGGCCTGCCGGCGCTTGCCGACGATTCCGGCCTTAGCGTGGCGGCGCTCGACGGCCAGCCCGGTGTATACACCGCCGATTGGGAAGGGCCGACGCGCGACGCCATGGTCGGCATGCGGCGTATCCAGGACGAGCTCCGCAAACGCGGCACGCCGGATACCGACGGGGGCCGCGCGGCGACGTTTCATTGCGTTCTGGCCCTGGCTTGGCCGGACGAGCACGTCGAGACCGTGCACGGGACGTTGGACGGCCGCATCGTGTGGCCGCCGCGCGGAAACGGCGGGCATGGCTACGATCCCTGCTTCCAGCCGCAGGGCGGCGAGCGGACCTGTGCCGAGCTGACGGATGCCGAGAAGAACGCCATCAGCCATCGCGGGCGCGCCTTCGCCAAGCTGGTCGAGGCCTGCTTCCGGTGACATCGCTCCGGGCTCCGCTCGGCGTTTACATCCACTGGCCGTTCTGCCGGTCGAAGTGCCCGTATTGCGATTTCAACTCGCACGTGCAGGACGGCGCGGATCAGCGACGCTGGCGAAGCGCGTTGCTCGCCGAGCTCGAGCACGCCGCGACCGAGGCGCCGGAGCACCGCGTCGAGACGATCTTCTTCGGTGGCGGCACGCCGTCCTTGATGGAGCCCACCACGGCCGCGGCAGCGATCGCGCGGGTGAAGAGCCTGTGGGACGTCGCCGACGACCTCGAGATCACCCTCGAGGCCAACCCGACGTCGGTCGAGGCTGGCTGGTTCGCCGAGCTCGCCGCCGCCGGCGTCAATCGCTTGTCGCTCGGTGTGCAGGCGTTCGATCCGCACGCCTTGCGCTTCCTCGGCCGCGAGCATTCGGTCGACCAAGCGCTGGCTGCGATTGAGACGGCGCGGCGATGCTTCAAGCGCTACTCCTTCGATCTCATCTATGCGCGACCCGGGCAGACGCCCGGAACATGGTGCGGCGAGCTGGAGCAGGCTCTGGCACTCGCCGGCGAGCACCTGTCGCTCTATCAACTCACCATCGAGCGCGGCACCCGGTTCTTCACCGATCATGCGCGTGGCTTGTTCAGGCTGCCGGAGGAGGAAACGGCCGCCGAGATGTTCGAGCTCACGCAGCAACGGCTGGCTGCGGCGGGCCTGCCCGCGTACGAGATTTCCAACCATGCCCGGCCGGGCTGCGAATGCCGCCACAATTTGATCTACTGGCGGTACCAGGATTACGTCGGTGTCGGCCCCGGCGCGCATGGCCGCTTCCGAGACGGCACCGGCAAACGTGCGACGCGTCGCGCCAGCGGTCCGCAGGCGTGGCTCGACGCGGTCGAGCGCACGGGCCACGGCACGGCGGAAACGTCGTGCATTGCCGGGCGTGACTTGGTCGACGAGGCGCTGATGATGGGGTTGAGGCTGGCAGAGGGAATCGATCGCGCGCGCTTTGCCGCGCTGACCGGTGTCGATCCGGTCGATGCGTTGGGCGCGCCGCGGCTCGAGCCGCTGATCGCGGCCGGGCATCTCGAGCTCGACGCGCATCGGCTGGCGGCGACGCCGAGTGGGCGGCAGCGGCTCAATGCCGTCCTGCAACGCCTAATCGCATGAAAGTCGTCGCATGAAAGTCGCAGCGATCCTCGCGGCGCTGCTGGCGCTTTCGGGCGTCGCACTTTCGGGCGTTGCTCGTGCGCAGTCGCAACCGCAACCCCAGGCGCAACAAAAGCCGGCGGCGAAGCCTACAGCAGCACCTGGCAGGCCCAGCGGCAAGGGCGGCTTTCCGGCGCCGACCTTCAAGATCACCATTGCCACCGAAGGGGCCTATCCGCCCTTCAATTATCTCGACCGCAAGGGCCTGCCGGCGGGCTTCGAGATGGAGCTGGCGCAGGAGGCATGCCAGCGCATCAAGGCCGAGTGCGAGTTCGCCGCCTACAAGTGGGACGACCTGATCCCGGGCCTGCTCGACAAGAAGTTCGACGTCATCATGTCGTCGCTCGAAGTGACCGCCGAGCGCCGCAAGCGACTGTCGCTGACGCGGCGCTATTATCTCTCGCCCGGCGCCTTTATTGCCGCCAAGGGTGCGCCGTTCGACGGACCACCGTCCCTGCTGCGCAACAAGCGTATCGGCGTGCAGCGCGATTCGACGCACGCCGACTGGGCCGACAAGAGCTTCCGCCGCTCGGCCCAGATCAAGCGCTACAACACCGTGGCCGATGCCCTGCAGGCCCTCAACAAGGACGAGGTCGACGCGGTGTTCGGCGACAAGACGCAGCTGTGGCTGTGGAGCCAGAAGCCCGAGGGCAAGTGCTGCGAATTGGTGGGGCAGGACATCAAGGACAACCAGACGCTCGGGCTCGGCGTGTCGGCCGGCGTGCGCCGCGAGGACGTGAGGCTGCGCGATGCGCTGAACAAGGCGTTCGCCGACATGGTGGCCGACGGCACCTACAAGAAGATCAACGAGATGTACTTCCCCTTCCCGCTGAACTGAGGGGCGAGTGTCATCCCGAGCGCAGCGAGGGGCCTTTGAGGCAACGGGAAAGGTCCCTCGCTTCGCTCGGGATGACAGAAGATGCTAATGCCGCGGCCGCTCGCGCTGCACGTAGTAACCGCGCTTCAGCTCCTTGAAGAACTGCGGGACCTGCGGATGGGAGACCGGCTTGCCGGTGTCGTCGGGCAGCAGGTTCTGCTCGGACACGTAGGCCACGTAGGTGGTCTGCGCATTTTCCGCCAGCAGGTGATAGAACGGCTGATCGCGGCGGGGGCGCACCTCCTCGGGAATCGATGCCAGCCACTCCTCGGTATTGGAGAACACCGGATCGACATCGAAGATGACGCCCCTGAACGGGTAGATACGGTGCTTGACCACCTGCCCGATGGCGAACTTCGCCTTGCGCATGGGCGCCTGGACGACCGCTGGAAAGGGGCCTTGGTTCTCGAGTTCCATGGCAGAAGTATTACTCCGAATGGGACATCAGGCAACGCACTCGACCCTCGATTCGGGGTAAGTCCGTAGTAATACGGGCCTGCCGCGACACCCCATTTGTACGCAAGAACGCGGCCAACCTGCGCGGGTCGGTTGACGCAAGGCGCGCGGGTGTGGACTCTGCGTTGTAAGTATTATTACGGAACGTGCCTTTGGCCGATGGTCTGAAAGTCCGGTTCTGGGGCGTGCGAGGATCGATCTCGTGCTCCGGAGCCGAATACGCTCGCTACGGCGGCAACACCTCCTGCCTCGAAGTGACTGGCGGGGGGCGCCGACTTATTTTCGACGCCGGCACCGGCATCCGTCCGCTCGGCCTCGAGTTGGCGCGCCAGACGCCCGTCGACATCGACATTTATTTCACGCACACCCATCTCGACCACATCAGCGGGCTGACTTTTTTTTCGCCGCTATTCGGCAAGGACAACTCGGTACGCCTGTGGGCTGGCCATCTCGAGCCGCCCTACCATCTCAAGCAGGTCGTGAGCAAGTTGATGCAGGCGCCGTTGTACCCGGTGTCCATGGAAGTCTTCCAGGCCCGTGTAGAATTCACGGAGTTCCAAAGCGGCGGCAAGCTTTCTTGCGGGGAAATGGCCATGCGCACCGCACCGCTCAATCATCCCAACGGCGCCACCGGCTACCGAGTCGACTTTCGCGGCAAGTCGATCTGCTACATCACCGACACCGAGCAGCGCGGCGGCGGCCCCGATCCTATCATCGTGGAACTATGCCGCGATGCCGACATCATGATCTACGATTCGAGCTATACGGACGAGGAGTATCCGCGCTACCGCGGCTGGGGGCATTCGACGTGGCAGGAGGGCGTGCGGGTGGCCAATGCGGCCGGCGTCGGCACCCTTGTCATCTTCCATCACGACCCCAGCCACGACGACGCTTTCATGGATGGCGTGGCCCGCGAAGCCGCACTTGCTCGACCCGGAACGGCGCGAAGCGGGCTGCCTCGTGCGCTGGTGGCGCATGAGGGCCTGACGCTCAGCCCGTGATCGTGCCCCAGACTGTGCTGCCGTGAGCCAGGCGTTGAGCCTGCGCGGCCGCTGGCGGCGGCTGGCGCTCGGATTGCCGACCGTCCTCGGCCTGACGCCGCGCGGCTGGTTCATCCCGCATCGCTACGCGCCGCTGCTGGCGCCGCCCGGCGCACAGCCGCCGTATCCCGCAATCGAGCACCTGTTCGAGCGGCATCGCGAGGACTTTATCGCCGTGCTCGACGCGATCGACAGGCATGCCGCCGCCCTGCGCGAGCTGAGCGTTCTCTGCGAGCAATCCTGGTTCCCCTCGCTCGACGCCGCCGTCGCGTACACCTTGGTGCGCGAGCGCAAGCCGCGGCGCATCGTCGAGGTAGGCTCAGGCCATTCGACGCGCTTCCTCTCGCGCGCGCTGGGCGGACTGGGCGAGATCGTGGCCATCGATCCCGCGCCACGCGCCGACATCCTCGACTTGCCGGGCGTGCGCGTGGTGCCCTCGACGCTGCAGGCGGCGCCGGGCGAGCCATTCGCCGCGCTGCAATCGGGCGACGTGCTGTTCATCGATTCCAGCCACATCCTGATGCCTGGCAGCGATGTCGACATCCTGCTGAACCGCGTGTTGCCCACTCTGCCGGCGGGAGTCCTGGTGCACGTCCACGACATCTTCCTCCCGTTCGACTATCCGCCGGCCTGGGGTTGGCGCGCCTACAACGAGCAGCAAGGCGTGGTGCCGCTGCTCGGCACCGGTGCATATCGACCGCTGTTCTCCAGCGTCTGGGCGGAGCGGCGGCTGGCCGAGCGGCTGGCGATGTCGGTCGTGACCGATCTGCCGCACCCGACCGACGCCATCGCCGCGAGCCTTTGGCTGGAGAAGCAGTAGTGCTGCGGCGACTGCGCGTCTGGCTGTTCGATGTCGAGGCGCCCGAGCAACTGCCGGAGCGGGTACGTGAGGCCATCCGCGAGCAGCAGGAACGCAGCGAGATCCTGATCGGATGGGCGGAGCTGGTGCTGGTGGCGCTCCTGGCGCTTGTCTACGGGGCCACGACCATGGCGGGCGGAATCGTGCAGGAAGACTACTCCTTCGAGCCCGAGGTCTTCGTCCTGTACGCCGCGTTCTCGATCGTCCGCCTGGTGTTGGCCTACTGGCGGCGGCTGCCGGTGTGGTTCTTGTACCTGTCGGCAATCGCCGACGCCGCCCTGCTGATGGGCCTGATCTACTTCATGCACTACACCTACGCCCAGCCCGCGGTCTTCTATCTGAAAGCACCGACGCTCTTCTTCATCTACCTGCTGATCGCCGTGCGGGCGCTGCGCTTCGAGGCGCGCTTCGTCATCGTGACCGGCCTAGCCGCCGTCGCCGGGTGGATCGCCCTCATTCTCTACGCGTTGGGCGGCCGCGGTGGGCCACCCAACGTTACTGACGACTTCGTCGAGTACATGACATCGAACGCCTTCCTCATGCAGGCCGAGGCGGAAAAGGTTCTCGCCATCCTGCTGACCACCGTGGTGCTGGCCTTGGCGATCGCCCGCGCCCGCCACCTGCTGGTGCGCGCGGTGAGCGAAGGTGCCGCAGCGCGCGACCTTGCCCGCTTTTTCGACCCGGGCGTGGCGGCGCGCATCCGCAGTGCAGCGATGTCGATCCGCGCCGGCGAGGGCGAGCTGCGTGACGTCGCCATCCTGATGGTCGATCTGCGCGGCTTCACCCGCCTGTCGACCGAGCTTGCCCCGGACGCGGTCATGAAGCTCCTGCAGGAGTACCAGGCGAGGGTCTGCCCGCTGATCGCGCAGCACGGCGGCAGCATCGACAAGTTCCTGGGCGACGGAATCCTCGCCTCGTTCGGTGCGGTGCTGCCCTCGGCCACGCCGGCCGCCGACGCCCTGCGTGCCGCCGACGCCGTGCTGCAGGAGGCCGACCGATGGTCGGAGGAGCGCCGCGGCGCCGGTTTGGCGCCCTTGTCGATCGGCCTGGCGGCTGCGTCCGGACGGGTCGTGTTCGGGGCCGTCGGCGACCGCGAGCGCCTGGAGTTCACCGTCATCGGCGATGCGGTCAACTTTGCGGCAAAGCTCGAAAAGCACAACAAGGAGGAGAGGACTCGCGCCCTGGCGGACGGCGCCACCTACGCGCGTGCCGAGGCCCAAGGTTATGTGCCGCCGGCCGAGCGCCCGCGCCGGCCGCGCCGCAAGGTCGGTGGCGTGGCAGATTTGGTCGACATTGTGGTATTGGGCTAGGCTGACGGTTGGCCGCGTTGCCTTGCCCTTTCCCCCTTTGGGGCCTATGTACTTTGCCGTGAGTTACGGGTTGGCGGAGCGCCATCGTGGGTAACAACTACGACATCATCCTGATCGGCCTGGTCGCGGTGTTTTTGATCCTGCGGCTGCGTTCGGTGTTGGGTAAACGCACAGGCAACGAGCGGCCGCCCGCGCGCGACCCGTTCACTCCGCCTGCGCCGCCGCCCGCTTCGCCGCGCCTTGGTGATGCCCCTGCTCCCGGTCAGTCTGGCAACGACAACATCCTGCCGCTTCCCAACGGCGGCACGCCGCCGCGCCCGCCGCTGTCCACGGCCGGCCCTGGCGGCATTCGCGCCACCGTTGTGCCCGCCGCCGCGGCGGGCGTCGCTGCCATTCGCTCGGCCGATCCCAGTTTCGATGCCGGCGGCTTCACCGCCGGCGCGCGCGCTGCGTTCACCACCATCGTCGAGGCCTTTGCGAAGGGCGACACGGCGGCACTGCGGCCGCTCTTGGACAATCCGACCTTCGCAAGCTTCGAGGGCGCCATCCGCGGCCGTGCCGAGCGGAAGGAAAAGGCCGAGACGACCCTGATCGGCTTCGAGGCCTCCGACATCGCGAGCGCCGAGCTGAGCAGCGGCGGCGACGCGAACGTAACCGTCCGGTTCGTCAGCGAGCAGATCAATGTGCTGCGTAACGCCGAGGGGCAAATCGTCGATGGCAATCCCAACGAAGTGCAAAAGGTCGTCGATCTCTGGACGTTTCGCCGCGACACCAAGTCGAGCGATCCCAACTGGCAGCTGGTAAAGACCGAAAGCGAAGGCTGAAAGGGAGGGCTTTCCGACAATGCGCGGGACGATGCTGGCCAGCGGCGTGGCATGCCTCGCCGCTGCCGCGCTTCTGACTGCGTGCGCCGGCAGCTCTTCGCAAGGACCACACGTGCCCATGTCGCCCATCGCCTTCGGCGACATCGGCGGTTGGGGCGACGACAAGCAGAGCGAGGCTCTTGCCACCTTTCGCCGTTCCTGCCCCAAGCTCACCAGCGGCCCCGACACCAAGATCGTCGCCGACGGCGGCAGCAAGACCATCACGTCGGCCGAATGGCAGCGGATCTGCGATGCCGCGGCCCAGGTCGGCCCCAACGACGACCGCGCTGCGCGCAGCTTCTTCGAGAGCAATTTCCGGCCGCTGATCGTCCAGGCGCCGGGCAAGTTCACCGGCTATTTCGAGCCAGAGTTGCGCGGCAGCCGCGTGCCGTCGCGCCTGTTCACCGTGCCGATCTATCGCCGGCCGCCGGACCTCACCGACCAGCCTTACTTCACGCGCGCCGAGATCGAGCAGGGCGCCCTCAAGGGCAAGGGCCTGGAGATCGCCTGGGTGCAAGACCCGGTGGCGCTGTTTGAGGTGCAGGTGCAGGGCAGCGGCCGCGTCAATCTCGCCGAAGGCGGCATTCTCAGTCTGAGCTACGACGGCTCCAACAATCGGCCATACACGGCGCTCGCCAACGTGCTGATCGAGATGGGTGTGCTGAAGAAGGAAGATGCCACCTGGCCCAACATCCGCAACTGGCTGAAGCGCCATCCGCAGGAGGCGCGCGAGGTGATGCGCCGCAACGAGCGCTACATCTTCTTCAAGGACAGCAAGAGCGCCGGCGCCAGCGGCTCGGAAGGCGTGACGCTCACCGCCCAGCGCAGCCTCGCGGTCGATCTCGCTTTCACGCCCTACGGCACGCCGATCTGGATCGACACGATGCGCCCCGTGGCGCGCAAGGCGGGTGCGACGGAACCCTACCGCCGGTTGACCGTCGCCCAGGATAGCGGCGCCGCCATCCTGGGGCCGGCCCGCGGCGACGTCTTCTTCGGCGGCGGACCGCAAGCCGCCGATTGGGCCGGCCGCATGATCAGCGAGGGCCGCGCCATCGTGCTGGTGCCCAACCGCAGCTGACTCATTGGGGCGCGGACCTCCTCGTCCGCATTTCTTGAGCTATGAGCGGGCCGGGAGGTCTGCTCTACAGCAGAGCCTTCGTGTCCACCCGTCGATAACACGCCATTGCACGCCATTTTTGGCGCTGCCAATGTGGCCTGGTGTCAAACCCAGTACCTCCGCAGAGCTCGCCGCCGCGCCACGTCGCGCTGTTCGTCACCTGCCTGGTCGACCTGTTCCGGCCGTCGATCGGCTTTGCCGCCGTGAAGCTTCTGGAGGAGGCCGGCTGCACGGTCGACGTGCCGGCGGCCCAGGTGTGCTGCGGGCAACCGGCCTATAATTCCGGCGATCGTGCAACGACGCGCCGGATCGCCCGCCAGGTCGTCGATGCCTTCGAAGGCTACGACGCCGTCGTCGTGCCGTCCGGCTCGTGCGGCGGCATGCTCAGTCATCACTATCCGGGCCTGTTCGACGACGAGCCCGCGCTCAAGGTCCGCGCCGAGCGATTCGCGGCGCGAACCTTCGAGCTGATCACTTTCCTTGTCGACGTGCTCGGCATCTCACGGCTGCCGGCGCACTACCAGGGCATCGTCACCTACCACGATTCGTGCTCGGGACTGCGCGAGCTCGGCGTGAAGCACCAGCCGCGCCGGCTGCTTGCCGCCGTCGACGGGCTTACCCTGCGCGAGATGAGCACGCCGGAGGTGTGCTGCGGCTTCGGCGGCACCTTCTGTGTGAAGTACCCCGAGATCTCCAATGCCATGGTCGCCGAGAAGGCGGCCGACATCGCTGCGACCGGAGCCGATACGCTGCTCGCGGGCGACCTCGGCTGCCTGATGAACATGGCCGGCAAGCTCAAGCGCCAAGGCAGCCCCATCCGCGTTCGGCACGTCGCCGAGGTGTTGGCGGACATGAGCCGCAACGCCGCGATCGGCGAACCGGAGGACGGCCGCTGATGCAGTCGACGGCGCACGACTTCAAGGGCAATGTCGGCGCCGCGCTGGCCGATCCCAACCTGCAGGATTCGCTCGCCAAGCTGAAGACCGGCTTCTCGGAACGGCGGCGCCAGGCGGCCGAGCGGCTGCCCGAGTTCGAGGCGCTGCGCGACCGCGCGCGCGACATCAAGAACCACGCGCTGGCCAACCTCGATTTCTATCTCGAGGAGTTCGAGCGCAAGGTGACGGCGCTGGGCGGCCAGGTCCACTGGGCGCCGACAGCCGAGGATGCGCGGCGCATCATCGCCGATCTCTGTCGTGGCGTTGGGGCACGCACGATCGCCAAGTCCAAGTCCATGGTCGCCGAGGAGATCGGGCTCAACGAGCATCTCGAGGCCTTGGGCATCGCGCCGATCGAGACCGACCTCGGCGAATACATCATCCAGCTGCGGCGCGAGCCGCCGAGCCACATCATCGCGCCCGCCGTCCATCTCACCAAGGATCAGGTAGCCGACACTTTCCTCGAGCATCACAGCAGGCTCGGCTTCACCCGAAGGCTCACCGAGCGCAACGACCTGGTGGCAGAAGCGCGACAGGTGTTGCGCCAGAAATTCCTCGACGCCGATGTCGGCCTGACTGGCGCCAACTTCCTGGTCGCCGAAACCGGCTCGTCGATGCTGGTGACCAACGAGGGCAATGCCGATCTTTCCAACACCCTGCCGCGCATGCACATCGTGCTGGCGAGCATCGAGAAGGTGATCCCTACGCTCGAGGACGCTGCCGTCCTGCTGCGCGTCCTGGCGCGCTCGGCCACCGGCCAGGAATCGTCGGCTTACACGACGCTCAATACCGGACCGCGTCGGCCAGGCGATCTCGACGGCCCCGAGCGATACCATGTGGTGCTGCTGGACAACGGGCGCTCCTCGGTGCTCGGCACCGAGATGCAGGACATGCTGCGCTGCATCCGCTGCGGCGCCTGCATGAACCACTGCCCGGTCTACGGCGCGATCGGCGGTCACGCCTACGGTTGGGTCTATCCCGGCCCGATCGGTGCGGTGCTGACGCCGCAGCTGATCGGCGTCGAGGAAGCCGGCGACCTGCCCAACGCCTCGACCTTCTGTGGCCGCTGCGAGAGCGTGTGCCCTGTACGCATTCCGCTGCCGCGCCTGATGCGCCATTGGCGCGAGCGCGAGTTCGAGCGACATCTGACGCCGAGGGCGGTGCGGCAGGGCTTGGCGCTCTGGGCGTACCTTGCGCGTCGGCCCCGCCTCTATCGCGCTGTGACCGGCATCGCCAACCGTGCGCTGGCCCTGTTGGGGCGCAGCGACGGACGCTTCGGCACCCTCCCTCTCGCCGGCGGCTGGACGCGCTACCGCGATTTTCCGGCGCCGCAACCAGGCGGCACGTTCCATGCCCAGTGGAAAAGGGGGCGGTGGAACAGGGGGCGGTGGAACAGGGGGCAGGGGAGCAGGAAGCGATGAGCGGCGGTCCCGACGAGGATCGCGCCCGCATCCTGAATGGGATCCGCCGCTCTCTGCAGCGCGGGGCGCTCACGGGCGACCCGCGCAAGGCGGCCGAGGCACGGCTCGCCGAGCCGCCGCGCGGTCCGGCAGTGGCGCGCGCCAATCTGCCGCCGGCCGAGCGGGTCGAGCTGTTCTGCCGATGGGCGGAGCTCAACAACGCGACCGTGGCCCGCGTGTCGGCGGCCGAGGTCCCGCGCGAGGTCAGCGCCTATCTGGCACGCAATAACCTGTCGGCGCAGGCGGCCATGGCGCCCTCGCCGCTCCTCGCCGACTTCGACTGGGCCAGCCAGAAGATGCTGTCGCTGCGCCGCGGCCGGGCCGAGGCCAGCGACCAGGCGTCGGTCACGGGCGCCTTTGCCGGGATTGCGGAGACGGGCACCCTGGTCATGGCGTCGGGGCCCGACCATCCCGTCACCCTCAACCTGCTGCCCGACACGCACATCGTGGTGCTGCGCGAGAACGACATCGTCGGCGGCTACGAGGATGTCTGGAGGCGGCTGCGCGAGCGGTACGGCAAGGACTGCATGCCGCGCACGGTCAACATCATCACCGGGCCTTCGCGTACCGGCGACATCGAACAGACGATCGAGCTCGGCGCGCACGGCCCACGGCGGATGCACATTCTGGTCGTGCGCGAATGACGCCGGCCGGCGACGAGACTCCGGCTGCGGGCAAGGCGGAGTTGCGCGTCGTCGGCACGACCGTCCAACGCGAGATCGAGCTTCTATTGCAGGCCCTGGAGCGCTTCGTCGGGCGCCGCGCCCCGCGTGTCCTTCAGGTGGGATCGCGATCGGCCATTGCGGATCGCAACGAGCATAACTGGCGCGGCCTGCTCGAGAGACGGTTCGGCCGGCGCCTGCAGTTCGTCGGCATCGACCTCGTCGAAGGCGCCAACGTCGACCGGGTGCTCGACATCTGCAGCGCGCCACGAACGGTGCGCAGCGGGCTCGGCGCCGAGCCGTTCGACCTCGTGATCTGCTGCCATGTCCTGGAGCACACGCGCGAGCCGCGGCGCGCGGCGCGCAACATCGAGCGCATCCTGAGGCAGGGCGGGCTGGCCTATGTCGCCACGCCGTGGTCGCAAGCGTTCCACGCCGCGCCTGACGACTATTGGCGCTTCTCGGCGCGCGGGCTCATGCTGCTGTTCACCGGCCTGGAGGTAATCTCGGCCTTCTACAGCGGCGGCGATGTCGGGTTGGACGTCGCCTACCGCGTGGTGCGTGATGGCAAACCCGAGCTCAACTCCCGTGCCGGCGCCGTCGAGCAGGGTCTGTTTCAGCTCGTGCTCGATCATGAGCAAAACCGCAACCTGCTGGCCCGGCAGGCAACCGAGCGACTCCCGGTGTCGCGCACCTATCTGCCGACACTGTTCGTGAACATCGTGGCACAGCGTCCCATTGGAGCGCGGATCTCCCGGTCCGCCTGACAGTCATCCCGAGGGCGAAGCCCGAGGGACCTTTCCTGTTGCCTCAAAGGTCCCTCGCTGCGCTCGGGATGACAGGGACGCAAACGAAAAGAGCGGGCATATGCCCGCTCTTCCCGATATCCGCAGGGACTGCGACTAGAAGCGCAGGTCCATGCCCATCATGACGGCCCACGAGGTGGCCGACACGGCGTTGGACGGACCGGAGGCGTTGTACATCTGCCAGCCGCCGACCAGCTTGATGCCCGGGCCGAGAGCGTAGTTGGCGCCCACTTCCCACTTCTGTACTTGCTCCTGGCCGAACAGCGCGTTCGTCGACGGGTTGTTGCTGAAGAACGTGCTGTTGCTGGTGAAGGGGTTGCCGCTTGCGTTCACCCAGCTGAGTGTCTGGGCGTTGGAACCCGGCGCAATGGCGGTCACGTTGGACGAGCCGTTGCCGTTGTCGTTGTAGAAGCCCGCCCACATGAACGACATCTGCCACGGTCCGGTTTCGTACATGATGCCCGCACTGTAGAAGCGGGTGTCGTTGTCGCTGCCGGTGTAGTAGTTGCCGCCCAAGCCGTTGTTGTCGTAGCCCAGCGCGCCGCCGACGGTAAACCCGGCGTAGCCGAACTGCGCACCGACCACCCACTGCTTCCATGAGCTGAGGTTGGCGCCGGTGATCATGTTCGCGGGAGAGGAAACACCAACGCCGGTGATCGGCCCGTAGCCGGGCACGAACGAGGCATACGCGAAAGCGCCGTACAGGGCGACCGTGACGTCGCCGAACTTGTTCAGGTAGTTGGCGCCGATGCCGAACAGGTCCTGCCAGGCGTAGTCGGCGGTCGGGCAGTTGTTCTGGTTGACGGCGTTGTTGTAGCCGCACACACCGGCCGGGTTGCCGGGGCCGGAGATGATGCCGGTGCTGCCGTAGTTGCCGCTGGTCGCGTTCAACTTCGGAGCATAACCAACACCGATCTGCAGGCCGGCGAAGCGCGGCGTGAAGTAGTTGATGCGGTTCGCGTCCTGCCACTGTGGCGTGATCGTCGTCGCCATCGTCCGGCCGTAGGCCTTGTTGTTGGTGATGACGGAGCTGTTCTGCCAGTTGTGGTTATGCTGGATGGCGCCCCATCCGATGAAGGCCGACGGCGTGCCGTAGTACATACGATAGGTCGCCGCGTCGCGGGAGCCCACCTCGACACGGCCCCAGTCGCCGAAGGCGAACATGAAGGCTTCGTCGATCTGGGCGTTGGAGGGAGCGGCGACACCGCCCTGACCTGTGATGCCAGGGTTGGGGTTCCAGCCTTCGAGTTCCACGGTCAGACCAACCGAGGTGCCGTTATCCAGCTTGGTCTGGCCGATGAAGTGGATTTCACCTTCCTGCAGGATCTCGAAGCCCTTGTACGAGGTCGTCGAACCGTTCATCGCGTAGGTCGGATCGATGTTACCGGCGACGCCGTAGAAGGTGTAGTAGCCACCTACGCCGATCTTGATCGGGTCGGCTGCCATGGCCGGGGCGGCCAGTACCCCGCCAGCGACCAGGGCGGTCGAGCCGAGTAGAAGCTTTTTCATCATTCTCCCTCTCTCATTGATCAGAGACTGGTACGTACCAAAGGCCTGTCCGACCGGCGGAAGGTGGAAGCCCGAAACTCGGCGACACACGGACC
This sequence comes from Alphaproteobacteria bacterium, assembly GCA_019235415.1. GTDB lineage: Bacteria > Pseudomonadota > Alphaproteobacteria > Reyranellales > Reyranellaceae > Reyranella. The sequence continues at coordinate 12,968 of JAFAKN010000230.1, read as the reverse complement.
CCGCCAATACGGCCGGCGTATAAGAACACTCGGGCCTTGGAGGGGTCAAGAAATCGACGCCGCGCTGCACGATTCTCCCCGCACCTGTGGCGTCTTTGTCACAATTTGAGACGCTTGTCGCCTTTCCCTGACTGAGAGAATAGTACACGTATCGATCGCGAATCATGGATAGTTTTTTTATAGAACTAATATTGATCCTCTCATACAACTAATTGAAACTGCGCTGTCCAGTCGCTTGAAGTTAACCGACTGGCTGCGTAAGCTTGGCCGCCGCAGCGATATCGTGGCAAATGAAAGGACAAGGACGCTATCGATGCCGGGCCGAGCAAAATCACTTTTTGTTCCTACAGTTCTAGCGGTTACAGCCGCCATGGCGTTGAGCGCGTGCGGCGGCAATCCGGACGCCGCGATCGAGAGGAGGAGCGGCGCCTCCAACGACCGCACTCAGCGCGACATGCAGAGGGGCCTGGGCGGCACCAGACAGGAAGAAGGCAGCATCTTCGGCCCGGGCGGAATGTTTGGTTCCAAGCAGGACAAAAAGGACGACCCCGGCCTCGGCGTTGCGGTCAACGCCTATTTGTGGCGCGCCTCGCTCGACACCATCAATTTCATTCCGCTGGCCTCGGCCGATCCGTTCGGCGGCGTCATCATCACCGACTGGTACACGCCGGCCGAGACGCCCAACGAACGCATGAAGGTGCAGGTGACCATCCTCGATCGCGATCTGCGGGCCGATGGCGTTCGGGTTGCCGTCTTCAAGCAGCAGACCTCGCCCCGGGGCGGCGGCTGGGTCGACGCCCAGGTCGACCCGCGCACCAACATCGACATCGAGAACGCCATCCTGACGCGCGCGCGGCAGCTGCGCATCGCCGGTGGGTCGTAACCGGCGGAACGTAAAGTGCCACGGCAGGCTTGACGATCCGGGCTGCAGCAGGCATCGGCTGCGGCCTTGAGTTTTGTCGAGTGAGATCCGCCGTGTCTTCGACGCCAGCGCGCTACAATTTTCGCGAGACCGAGGCCAAATGGCAGCGGGAGTGGGAGGATCGCCAGACCTTCCGTGCCCGCATGGACCGTGCACGGCCCAAATACTACGTGCTGGAAATGTTTCCCTATCCGTCGGGCCGCATCCACATGGGCCACGTCCGGAACTACACCCAGGGCGATGTCATCGCCCGCTACAAGCGCGCCAAGGGCTTCAACGTCCTGCATCCGATGGGCTGGGACGCGTTCGGCCTGCCGGCCGAGAACGCCGCGATGGAAAAGAAGGTCCATCCCAAGGCCTGGACCTACGACAACATCGCCACCATGAAGGCGCAGCTCAAGTCGATGGGCCTCTCGCTCGACTGGAGCCGCGAGCTCGCCACCTGCGAGGCGAGCTACTATCGGCATGAGCAGAAGATGTTCCTCGACTTCTGGAAGGCAGGGCTGGCCTACAGGAGCGAAGCGTGGGTCAACTGGGATCCCGTCGACAACACGGTGTTGGCCAACGAGCAGGTGATCGAGGGCAAGGGATGGCGAACCGGTGCCACCGTCGAGCGGCGCAAGCTCACGCAGTGGAACCTGCGCATGACGCACTACACCGAGGAGCTGCTGGAGCGGCTCGACACGCTGCCCCGCTGGCCCGAGAAAGTTCGCCTGATGCAGGCCAACTGGATCGGCAGGAGCCGCGGCGCGCGCGTGTTCTGGGACTTGGTCGACACGTCGGGTGACGGCCCTTCTGGAAGAGATTGGGGCAAGCTCGAGATCTTCACCACGCGGCCCGACACCCTGTTCGGCGCCTCCTTCATGGCCGTGTCGGTCGACCATCCGCTCAGCGCAGAGCTCGCCGCCGGCGATCCCGGCCTGCAGGCCTTCATCGCCGAAAGCCGCAAGACCGGGACGGCCGCGGCCGAGGTCGAGACCGCCGAGAAGCACGGCTACAAGCTGCCGGTCCTCGCCAAGCATCCGCTGATTCCCGGGAAGCTCCTGCCGGTCTTTGCCGCCAACTTCGTGCTGATGGAGTACGGCACCGGCGCCATCTTCGGCTGCCCCGGCCACGACGAGCGCGACCACGAGTTCGCGACCAAGTACGGCCTGCCCATCACTCCCGTGGTGATGCCGAGCGACGCCGACCCCGCGAGCTTCAGCGTCGCCAAGGCGGCCTTCACCGAGGACGGGATCCTGATCAACTCCGAGTTCCTGAACGGCCTCGACGTCGAGACGGGCAAGGCGCGGGTGATCGAGCGGCTGGAGGCGATGGGCGTCGGCAAGGGCACCATCCAGTACCGCCAGCGCGACTGGCTGGTGTCGCGCCAGCGCTACTGGGGCACGCCGATTCCGGCGATCCATTGCGCCAAGTGCGGCGTGGTCCCCGTGCCGGACAAGGACCTGCCGGTCGAGCTGCCGGAGGACGTCGAGTTCGACAAGCCCGGCAACCCGCTCGACCACCATCCGACCTGGAAGCACGTCGCTTGCCCGAAGTGCGGCGGCCCCGCGACACGCGAGACCGACACGTTCGACACCTTCGTCAATTCGAGCTGGTACTTCGACCGCTTCACGGCGCCACACCTTGCGGCGGCGCCGTTCGACCGCGAGGAGCACGACTACTGGATGCCGGTCGACCAGTATATCGGCGGGATCGAGCACGCGATCCTGCACCTGCTCTACTCGCGCTTCTGGACGCGCGCCATGCGCGAGGTGCAGATGGCGGGGCGCGACGAGCCGTTCGACGGCCTGTTCACCCAAGGCATGGTGTGCCACGAGACCTACCGCGCGCCCGACGGCAGCTGGCTGCTGCCGGAAGAGGTCGAGCGCACGGCCGGCGGCGGGGTCGTGCGCCGCTCCGACAGGATGCCGATCGAGGTCGGCCGTTCGGAGAAGATGTCCAAGTCGAAGAAGAACGTGGTCGATCCCGACGAGATCATCCGCGACTACGGCGCCGACACGGCGCGCTGGTTCATGCTGTCGGATTCACCGCCGGAGCGCGACCTCGAATGGACCGAGGCCGGCGTGACAGGCGCCTGGCGCTTCCAGCAGCGGCTGTTCCGCATCATCACCGGCCTGATCCCCCTTCTGCCGCCGATCGGCACGACGCGGCCCGCCCAGCTCGCCGAGCCGGCAATGGCCTTGCGCCGCGCGGCGCACCGGGCGATTGCCGGCGTCTCGGCCGACATCGAGGCCTTCCACTTCAACAAGGCGGTGGCGCGGCTTTACGAGCTCGCCAACGCGGTCGATTCGCTGGAAGCCCGCGATGCGGCGACGCTTTGGGCGCTGCGCGAGACGCTGGAAATCTTCGTGCGCCTGCTCGGGCCGATGACGCCGCATCTCGCCGAGGAGCTGTGGCTGGCGCTGGGTCATTCGGCGTTGCTCGCCGATTCGCCCTGGCCAATGGCCGAGGATGCCCTGCTGGTCGACGACACGGTGACGATCGCGGTGCAGCTGAACGGCAAGCTGCGCGCAACCATTCAAGTCGCGAAGGATGCCCCGAAAGACGTCGCCGAACGGACGGCGCTGGCGCTGCCGGAGATCGTCCGCGGCCTCGCCGGCAAAACACCGCGGCGCGTGGTCGTGGTGCCCAATCGCATCGTCAACGTCGTGGTGTAGCAGGCATGTTGTCATGCTGAGCGAAGCGAAGCACCTTTGTTGCGGTCTCCAAAGGCCCCTCGCTTCGCTCGGGGTGACAGCGCCGTGAAGATAGAAGCCCGTCAGGTCGAGGCCTTCATCAAGAAGCCGAATGCCGCCATCCGTGGCGTCGTCATTCACGGCAACGATGACGGCCTGATCGCCGAGCGCGCGGCGGCGCTTGCCAGGAGCGTGTGCGAGGATCTCAAGGATCCGTTTCGCGTCGTCGACATCGCCGGCGACGCCCTGAAGGGCGATCCGGCGCGGCTCGCGGACGAGTTCGGCGCGCTGTCGTTGATGGGCGGCCGGCGCGTCATCCGCGTCCGGCCGGCGGGCGAGGAGACCGCGCCGGCCCTGCGCAACCTGGTCGAAGCGCCGGCCGGCGACGCCCTGATCGTTATCGAGGGCGGCAATCTCGGTCCCCGCTCGGCGTTGCGCCTGCTGGCCGAGAGCGAGGATACGCTGGCCGCACTGCCCTGCTACTTGGACAGCAGCGCGGCCCTCGAGGGCCTGGTCGAAAGCGCCGCGCGCGGCCGTGGCCTGGCGGTCGAGGCCGACGCGCTCGACTGGATCGTCGACCGGCTGGGCGGCGACCGCGGGCAGAGCCGCAGCGAAATCGACAAGCTGCTCCTCTACAAGGAGGGCGACGGCACCAAGGCCGTGACTCTCGACGATGCGCTGGCCGTCCTGGGCGACACCGCCGCCATCGGCATCGACGACGTGATCGCCGCCACCTTCGACGGCAATTTGCCGGCGCTCGACCGCGCCCTCGACCGCGTGTTCGCCGAAGGCGGCAACGCCGTGCAGCTGGTGCGCGCCCTGCAGCGTCACGCCGACCAGTTGCATCTCGTGGCCGGCCATGCGGCCGCCGGCGGCTCGCTGGAGGCCGCCCTGTTCAAGGCGCGCGGGCTGCCGCGCGGCGGGCCGGTGCGTCAGCGCTTCGAACGCCACGTCCGCTCCTGGCCATTGGCCCGCCTGGGCGCGGCACTTCAAGCCATCCTCGGCGCCGAGCGCGACTGCAAGACGACCGGCTATCCCGACGACGTCATCGCGCGCAGGCTTTGCCTCGCGCTGGCCTCATCGGCGCGCAGCGCCCGCGCGGCCCGTTGATCCTGGCCGCGGGGCCGCCGTCGGCGCCGGGCCGCTCGTCGACAGAAAGGTGAAAGCGCCCATGCGCATGCCGCGCGTCACCGGCGTCGCCTCGTGCAACAGCGAGCAGGAGAACACCAGGCCGGCGCCGGCAGCGGGCCGGTAGAGCTCGCGGCCATACTCGGGGAACCGCACTGCGCCGCCATCGTACTCGTCGGCGCCGCTGAGGTTGAGGCTGAGCGCGTACTGGCGATGCGCGTTGAACCGGCTGGTGTTGTCGCGGTGGGCGCGGAACCAGCCGCCCGAGGCGGCCGGATAGCCGCCGATCATCGGGGCCTCGATCACGTTGATGCGCGCATGGAAGGCCTGCGCCATCGCCGGCAGCACGCGGCGCACGATGCAATCGCGCAGCTCGACGAACAGCTCGGGATCGTCGAGCTGCACGTCCTGGCGCCGCTTGATGTCGGCATTGGTGACGTTGCCGCTCTCGGAGCCGACCGTGTCGGTAAGCTTTTCCTTGCCGTGCCAGTAGTCGATCAGCGCGCGGCAGAGGCCGGGCTCGGCCACCCGCTCGAGCAGCAGCACCGGTGCCTTCGCGTGCACGACCTGCGGCGAGGTCGCGTCGTAGAGTTTCAGCGCACGCTTGCCGACGGCGTCCAGGGTCGGCTCGGCAAGCACGTCGGCAACCCGTCCCGCAGGATCGACCAGGATGGCGAGCGAACGGCTTGTGCCGAAGGCGCGGCCGAGCTCGCCCGCTTTGTCGATCAGCCACGAAGCGTAGCTCTCTGGCTCGGCTGGCGACGCACTCATCACGAAATGGAGCAGCGTCTCGCAGTCCCCCAGGCTATCGGCGAGCGTCTCCGCCGCCGCGGGTTCGGGAGGTGCACCCAGCCAGTACACCCTTGCCAGCCCGGCGGTCGCCGGATCACTCGAATCGAACACGTTTCCGGACGCTGACGGCAAGGTGATGCGCGGCATCGGATCGCCGACGCCGACAGTGGCTTGGGTTGCAGCCTTCATCACAGATCCCTGCCGCTTACTGCGGCCCTGATGCGCGCTCTTTCGTCGTGAGCGCCGCGAAGGGCCTCATGCTACTTGCGCGTGTCGCCGGTGCTCAGCGGAATGGCGGCCTGCTCGGTCAGGATCAGGAAGGTGAAGCTTTCCTCGATGTAGAGCCGCACCCGCTCGAGGTCGTGCTCGAGATAGCCGATCGAGAAGTCCTGCCCGACGCTGAGCTCGAAGTCGCCGCCACGTCGCGAGACCACCAGGCCACCATCGAGGCCCGCGGCCCACACGATCTCGCCGTCGACCAGGCGCTGCACGTGGCTGATGATCGGATAGCCGCCGTCGGTACGCGAGGTCAGATCCCTATAGAGCTGTTCGTTGAGCACGACGGCAAACGGGCCTTCGATGCCTTCATCGCGCAGCTTGGTGAGCGCCGCCGCGACAACGCCCGGATAGTCGGCGTGGCTGGAGCCGAGCGGCATGGCGGCGGCGGCGCGCTTCTCGCAGATCCCGGTTATCTGCGCGGCGGCATAGCCGTGGAACACCGCGCGATCCTCCGCGATTGCGATCTCGCGCGCCGCGGCGATCACCGAATCGAGGTCGGGATCTTGCGCCCCGCGGTCGATGGCATCGAGTTCCTCGCGGCGCACCTCGAAGGGGATGCGCAGCTCGACCAGCGGCTGGATGCGACGCAGGCGCGCCTCCACGCCGGTGCTCCGCGCCGGAGCGGCAATCGGATCGACGCGACCGAGCGCGACGTCCGAGGCATCCCAGCCTTTTGGACCCTTGAAATCCACGACACGACGCGCCGCCAGGATGGCGCGCAGCGTGCGCCGCGCCTCCTTCTCGATCTCGCCCCAGCCGGCTTCGGTGATTGGCGCGCGATCACGGAACAGATGATTCTTCATCAGCGGTCGCTCCCCCGTCTTTTCGCCGTCCGCAAGCTGCCGATGCCCAGGCTACCGTCTTCGCTGACCGCTTCGTCGCCATCGGCGCCGGCGCCGTGCTCTGCTACGGCCTCGATACCGGTCACCGACCCCTCGGTAAAGAGATAGGTGTTGAGATGCCGGCTGAGCGTCGGGTCGCGACGGCGCAGCCATTCGAGCACCATGGCGGCATGCTCCTTCTCCTCGTCTCGGTTGTGCTCGAGTATGGCACGCAACTGAGGGTCGTCGGTGGCCTTGGCGCGCTGGTTGTACCAGTCGATCGCCTCAAGCTCCTCCATGATCGAGACGATCGCGCGGTGCTGGTCGGTGGTGACCGGACCCAGCTTCTCGGCGTCTTCGTGCAGCGACTCACTCGACATGCCTACGCACTCCCGTGTTTGGTGTGAAGACTAGTCCGGCCCGCCGAGGCGGTAAACGATGGGTCGGAGGGGCAGTTCCGCAGCAGTCGTCTTTGAAGCGAACTTGTAATGCTCCGAGCGCGCCCTTCTCATTCTCCTCTCCAGCTTCGCTGAGGAGGAGAGCGATGCCCTCGCTACCGCCGCGTCAAGCGGTCGACCACCGTATCGAGCTGGTCGAAGTCGCGGATCTCGAGCGTGAGCAGGCACTGCTCGCCGAGTCCGCGCAGCTTGAGATCAGCCTTGAGCCCCAGCGCCTCCTCCACGCGCTTCTCCAGTGCCCGCGTGTCGGCGCTCTTGGACGCCTCCGGCTTTGACGGCTTGGGCTTGCCGGGATGCTTCAGCGCACCGCCGAGCTTTTCCAGCTCGCGTGCCGAAAGCTTGTCGGCGACCGCCTTTGTCGCCAGAGCGACCGGGTCCGGCACGCCGATCAGCGCCCGCGCCTGGCCGGCCGACAGGTCACCGCGGCGCACCAAGTCCTGGACCGGTTCAGGCAGCTCGAGCAGGCGCAGCGTGTTGGCGACGTGCGGCCGGCTCTTGCCCACGGTATGGGCCACCTCGTCCTGGGTCTGGCCGAACTCGTCAGTCAACCGACGGTAGCCGTGCGCCTCGTCGATGGCGGTAAGGTCGGAGCGTTGCAGATTCTCGATCAAGCCGAGCTGCAGGGCGTCCTGGTCGCCGATGCTGCGCACCACGACCGGCACCTCGTGCAGCTGCGCCTGCTGTGCCGCCCGCCACCGCCGCTCGCCGGCGACGATCTCATAGATGCCGGCCGCGTCCGCCATCGGTCGCACAAGGATAGGTTGCAGGAGGCCGAACGCCCTGACCGAATCGACCAGCGGTTCGAGGCCATCGAATGTCGTCCGCGGCTGCATCTTGCCGGGCCGCAGCTGAGCAATCGGCAGGGCCAGCGGCGGCCGGCTCGAACCCAACACGGGTATCGGGTCGTTGATCGTCGTCTCAACCGGAGGTGGAGCTGGCGTCACCGCCGCGGCAACGTCTTCGTCGCCCAGCAGGGCGGAGAGGCCGCGGCCCAGGCCGCGCGGCTTAGGGGGTTGGCTCATGCGACACCTGATCCGACGGCAGTTGTGTTGCTTCGCGGCGGCGCCGGATGAATTCGCTGGCGAGCAGGATGTAGGCCTGCGAGCCGGCGCAGGCATTGTCATAGATCAGCACCGGCAGGCCGTGCGAGGGCGCTTCGGCGATGCGCACGTTACGCGGTATGGTTGTACCAAAGACAAGATCGCCGAAATGGGTCCGCACGTCGGCCACCACCTGCTGGCTGAGCGTCATGCGGCGATCGACCATGGTCAGGACGACGCCCGCGATATGCAGTCGGGGATTGAGGCGCTTCTTGACGCGATCGATCGTATTGGACAGCGCGCCGATTCCCTCGAGCGCCAGGAACTCGGCCTGCAGCGGGACCAGGACGGCGTCGACGGCGACCAGGGCGTTCAGGGTCACCAGGCCAAGGGAAGGGGGGCAATCGATCAGGATGGTCGACCATTGCCGCCGGACTTCGCCGCCCGGATCGGCGAGAGCATCGTCCAGCCGGTGCTCGCGCCGCTCCATGTCAATAAGCTCGATCTCGGCGCCAGCCAGCGACACCGAGGCAGGCATGATCGCAAGGCCAGGGATCTGCGTCTGCCGCAAGCAGTTCTGGAGCGGGGCAAGCCCGAGCAGGAACTCGTAGGAGCCGGGCGAGCGATCGCCGCGGGCGATGCCCAGCCCGGTCGAGGCGTTGCCTTGCGGATCGAGGTCGACCAGCAGGACCTGCTCGCCGACGGCGGCGAGTGCCGTGGCGAGATTAATCGCGGTGGTCGTCTTGCCGACGCCGCCCTTCTGGTTGGCGATGGCGAAGACCTGCCGCGGTGAAACGGCCGATTCGGAGGATGACGGCGTCACGGTCGGTTGCACTGCTCAAGGGCTGGTAGGGAATGTCCCAGTCCTTCATGGCTCCCGTCAATTCGTCGCGCCAGCCCCTACCCTTGTGGAAAAGACAAATAGCGTTGTCAGACCGGTGGCGCTGGGCCCAAGCGAGCAGTTGGGCAAGAGGGGCGACTGCGCGCGCCGTCACGAGATCTGCCCGGACAGGGGTGGCGTCCTCAATTCGGGACGTCAACATTCGAACCGTGGAGCTGACGCCCATCTTCCGCGCCGCCTCGGCCAGGAAGGCCGATTTACGGTCGTCCGCCTCGATGAGGGTGATTGGGAGATCGGGACGCAGTGCCGCAACAACCAGGCCCGGGAAACCGCCGCCGCTGCCAAGGTCGACAAGGCTTCCGGCGTCGCGCGGGAAATGGGAAACCAGTTGCGCGGAGTCGAGAACGTGGCGTTGCCACACCTCCCGAAGACCGCCGGCGGCGACGAGGTTGATGGCTTTCTGCCAGCGGACAAGAGTCGCTACCAGCGTCTCGAGACGGTCGAGTGTTTCACGTGAAACGTTCACGCCCAGGCTGGCCATGGCCGACGCAAAGCCGGCAGCATCGCGGATGGCCGTCGCCATTCACGCTGCGCGGCGGACAAACTTGAGCAGGGCGACCAAGGCCGCCGGCGTCACGCCGGAAATCCGCGAAGCTTGGCCAAGGGTCGTGGGGCGGTGGGCCTGAAGCTTCTGTCGCACTTCGTTGGACAGGCTCCCGATCGCGCCGTAGTCAAGGTCGGGCGGCAAGGCGAGCGCCTCGTCGCGTCGGTAGGCCGCGATATCCCGGCGCTGTCGCGCCAGGTATCCTTCGTACCGGGCGTCAATCGCGAGCTGGTCCGCGATATCGGTTGGGATCGACTTCAATTGTGGCCACAGGGAGAGGATCGCGTTCCAGCCGATCTCCGGGTAGGCCAGCAACTCCAAGGCGGATCGCCGCACACCGTCCTGGTTCACGGCGATGCCGTCCCTGGCAAGAGCCGAGGGCGTCGCCTTCAGCTCAGACGCCTGCGCCCGGGCCGCAGCCAGCTGGCGTTGTTTCACGTGAAACATCTGCGCCCGCCTGGTGCCCACGCAGCCCAATGCCACGCCGCGCGGTGTCAGCCTCTGGTCGGCATTGTCCGCTCGCAGCCATAGCCGGTACTCGGCCCTCGACGTGAACATCCGGTACGGCTCGGTCACCCCGAGCGTGACCAGGTCGTCCACCAGGACCCCGAGATAGCCTTCGGCCCGATCGACTACGAATTCCCGATCCGACGCGGCATTGAGGCCGGCGATCAACCCCTGCGCGGCAGCCTCCTCGTATCCCGTCGTTCCGTTGATTTGCCCCGCCATGTAGAGGCCGGGTACACGGCGCGTCTCCAGCGTCGGCTTCAGCTCCCGCGGATCGATGTGGTCATATTCGATCGCGTAGCCCGGGCGGACCATGGACGCGCGCTCAAGTCCAGGGATCGTCCGCAGCAGCGCCAACTGCACGTCTCGCGGCAGCGAGGTCGAAATGCCGTTGGGATAGACGGTCGGGTCCTCCAACCCTTCGGGTTCGAGGAAAATCTGATGGCGCTCTCGCTGGGCGAAGCGCACCACCTTGTCCTCGATCGACGGGCAGTACCGCGGCCCGATGCTGCCGATCTGCCCGGAATACATCGGCGACCGATGCAGATTGTCCCGGATCAGCGCATGGCTCTCGGCCGTTGTCGCGGTGATGTAGCAGGGGACTTGCGGCGTGCTGATCCTCGGCGTGAGGGAGGAGAAGGGGTTCGGCGGGTCGTCGCCATCCTGCCGCTCGAGGCCCGCATAGTCGATGGTCCGTCCGTCCAGCCGCGGCGGTGTCCCGGTCTTCAGGCGGCCCAGGCCAAAGCCGAGCCGGCCAAGCGTCTCGGCCAATCCGGTGGATGGCTGCTCGACCGCGCTGGCCGACAGGTCCATCGGCAATCCCTCCCGCTGCCCGCGCGCTCGGCCAGCCGGAATCGTCATCTCTCCCAAGTGAATCAGCCCGCGCAGAAAAGTACCGGTCGTGAGCACCACGCGCGGTGCCTTGATCTCGTTCCCCAGTTCCGTCAGCACGCCTTGGCACGCTTCGGTTGCACTCATAAGCAGATTCACAACCGTCTCTTCGCGCAGCTCGAGATTGGCCTGCTCGGCCAGCAGCTCCCGTACCGCCATCCGATAGAGCCTGCGGTCGGCTTGGGCCCGCGGCCCGCGCACCGCCGGCCCCTTGGAAAGGTTCAGCGTCCGGAACTGGATGCCGGCGCGATCGATCGCGCGGCCCATGACTCCGTCGAACGCATCGATCTCGCGCACCAGGTGCCCCTTGCCCAATCCGCCGATCGCCGGGTTGCACGACATCTCGCCGATCGTGTCGAGGCGATGGGTGAGCAGCAGCGTGCGCGCGCCCAGGCGCGCCGCGGCGGCGGCGGCCTCGCATCCGGCGTGGCCGCCGCCCACCACAATCACGTCGTACCAAGCCTCGTTGCCCGCCATGCGCGCTAAGTCGTGGATCGCGATCGCAAGGTCAAGGCCGTTGCTTTGCGGCAAGAACGGCCGATCACGGCAAGATCGGCAAAGTCAGGCGCCGACCCCTTGGGCGAGCATCCGGCCTCAACCCGCCTCCGGCGGACGTAGTCGAGGGAGAAGCCGATGAATCCCATGTCCCGCCGCGGCTTGCTGGCAGCGACTGCCGCAGGTTCCCTGGCCGGCGCTGCGACCAAGGCAAGCGCGCAGTCCTTTGGCAATCCCGACCTGCCACAGCAAGGAGCCGTCAGCGCCACGAATCCCCAAAGCATCGTCGACCCCGGGCCGCAGAACCCGGCCCTCGCAAGCCAGTTCCCCTCGGCGGTTTCGCCGCCAGCGACCGACGTCGGCGGCATGCCGATGGCGTGGTCATCCTTCAATAATGCGCCTCGGCGCATCCAGAATGGCGGCTGGGCCCGCGAGGTAACCCAGGCTGACTTTGCCGTCTCCGAGGAAATCTCGGGCGTCAACATGCGGCTGACGTCCGGCGGCATCCGCGAGCTCCATTGGCACACCTTTGCCGAGTGGGGCTATATGACCTACGGCAACTGCCGCGTTACCGTCCTCGATCTGCAGGGGCGCGCCTACGTTTCCGACGTCAAGGAAGGCGACCTGTGGTATTTCCCCGCCGGTTATCCCCATTCTCTGCAGGGCCTGTCCCCAGGCGGCTGTGAATTCATCCTCTGCTTCGACAACGGCCACGCGAGCGAATTCAGCACGCTCCTGGTGACCGATTGGATCGCCCATACCCCGCCCGAGATCCTGGCGCTGAACTTCGGCGTGCCGGCAGAGACTTTTTCCAGGATCCCTTTGCACAACCTGTGGATCTTCCAAGGCCAACTGCCGGAAAGCCTCGAGGCCGATCGCGCCGCGGCACAGGGCGCGGCCGGCGCGCCGCCCTATCCCTACACGTTCTCGATGCGCTCGCTGCCGCCCATCCGCCAGACCAAAGGCGGCGAGGAGCGCATCGCCGACAGCTCGAACTTCAAAGTGTCCACGACCATCGCCGCCGGCCTCGTCCTCGTGCATCCGCGCGGCCTGCGCGAGCTGCACTGGCATCCCAATGCCGACGAGTGGCAGTACTATCTCAAAGGGCGCGCCCAGGTGGGCGTGTTCGCCGCGCACGGTCACTACGGCGAAGAGGAGTTCTCGCGCGGGCAAGTCGCCTACATCGACCGCGGCTTCGGGCACTACATCAAACAGATCGGCAACGAGGAGACACAGATTCTCATTGCGTTCAACAGTCCCGACTACCAAGAGATCTCGCTCTCGACGTGGCTGGCGGCGAATCCCGTACAGTTGCTGGAAACCAACTTCGGCGTGGATCCGGCGATGATCGAGCGGATGCCCGACCACCGCCTCGCATTCATTGGAGCGAGCCGCTGATGCTGACGTCGCGACTGAAATGCGCCCGCTACGTCGTCTGGCGTGACATTTGCAGCCGCCAGATGGCGATGCAGAGCAATCCGGTAAGGACGTCTGTCGCAAAAATCAACACCG
>JAFAKN010000308.1 GCA_019235415.1 Alphaproteobacteria bacterium | reverse complement strand
CAGAGCCGCGAGCCGCGCCTCGGCCAGCAGGTCCATGCTGTTGTTGGTGACGGTCCAATCGGTTCCAAGCCCGATCGGCACGCGGTCGATCAGTCGCGCCAACGGAATGGTCCGCGCCTCGATCTTGAGGTTGCTGGCGGGACAATGCGCGATCGGGATGCCGCGGCGAACCCAACCTTCGCGTTCTGCTTCGTCCAGATAGATCGCATGCGCCGCGACGGTGTTGGCGGTGGCAAGTCCGGTCTTTTCCAGGCACGCCAGAGCGCCGGCGTGACCGCGGCGGCGAACGGCTTCCACTTCCGGCTCGTTCTGCGCCACATGGATGAAGACGCGCGCGCCGGTCCGATCGGCGCGGCGGGCGCACTCGGCCAAAAGCTCGTCCGAGCAGGTGTCGAGAGCATGCGGGGCAACGCCCGCCGAGACGCGTCTCTTGGGATTGGTGCCGAATCGCTCGAGCACCGCCTCCGCCGTCTTCCAGTCGGCGGGACCGCGGTTGTCGGTGAGGGTGTGGCCGACGATGGCGCGGATGCCGGATTGCTCGATGGCGGGCGCAATGCGGTCCATGTCGCCCAAACGATCGGCGATGCAGGTCACGCCGTTCAGCAGGAATTCGGCGCAGGCGGCGCGCACCGACTGCACATGGTGATCGACGGTGAAGAGCTCCTGACCCGGCACGCTGTAGCCCTTGGCCCAGAAGGCACGCGGCCTGTCGTCGGCGAGCCCGCGAAAGAAGGCGGTCGCGGCGTGCGTATGGACATTGATCAGGCCGGGCGTGACCAGCGCTTCACTAGAGTCGATGACGGTGTCGCCGGGCTGCGCCAGCGTGCCGGCTGCGCCCAGAGCGGCGATGACAAGGCCCTCGATACGGACATCCGCCGCAGGCAGGTAGCGGTTCTCGGCGTCGACCGTGAGGACTGCGGCGTGGCTCAGGACGGTTGCCATGTCACCTCCGGCGCCGGCGCTTGGGACCGCGATCGGGCGCGGTCAGCAGCCGGCCGAACTCGTTGAAATGCTTCTGCACATGATTGATGGCGAGCCGCGCGGGCGGCGACAGGCGGCGCTGGCGCGGCACCAGGATGCCGATGCGGCTGCTCGCCAGCCCCGGCTCGGCGAGCGGCACGTGCACCAGCTCGCCGCGGCGGATCTCGTCCAAAAAGCCGATCGGCGAGACAAAGCCGATGCCCAGCCCGCGGCTGATCGTCTGGCGCATGAACTCGATGGAATTGGAGACAATGCGCGGCGTGAGTCGCGCGCCGCTCTCGGCGAATTCCGCCGCCATGATCGGATCGAGCAGCCAGCGGTCGTTCAGCATGACCACCGGATGGCGCGCGCACTCGGTCAAGGTGAGAGTCCGGGCGCCCGCCAGCGGATGGTCCGGCCGCATCAGGGCGCCCACTGTGGTCGGGAACTCGGCGACGATCTCGACGCCTGAGACACGATTGTCGATGAACAGGACCCCGAAATCGCTGTCGCCCGAGCGCAGCGCGTCGGCGACCTCGCTGGGATGGATCGTGAGCACCGTGAAGCTGACCCGCGGATGGCGCGTTGCCATCTCGGCCACGATCTGCGGCAGGACGCGGGCCACCACCGATTCGAGCGAAATGATCCGCACGGTGCCGCTCACCGTCCCGCCGAGGCTCGCGATCTCGGCGCGGGCCCGTTGGAATTCGTTCTGCGTCTCGCGCACGTGGCGCAAAAGAAGCTCGCCCGCCGCCGTCGGCCGCACCCCCGAGCGGCTGCGCTCGAACAACGGCACCCCGATCTCGTCCTCCAGGCGCAGGATCTGGCGGTTGACCGCCGAGGAGGCGATGCTGAGCGACTCGGCGGCCTTGCGGATCGAGCCTTGCCGGGCGACGTGGTCGAAGTAGCGCAGAACGGCGGCGTGCAAGGGGGTCCTCCGAGTGCTGCCGAAATGGCAGCGTAGCGCGCGAATTAAAGTTCTTTTCTAGAGCACCCCGGGTCAATAGTCTTGGTGGTCCGGGGTGGGAAAAGGGGGTTCCGTCATGCGCCGTTTGGCATCGCATCAGCTTCGCCGTCGATCCCTGCTGCAAGGCGCCGCCGCCACCGGCGCGGCCGCCGTGGCCCTGTTGCCGGCCGGCGGTTACGCCCAGGGCAAGACCCAGACCGTGAACCTCCAGCTCGGCTGGCTCGCCGGCAACAACCAGATCGGCGAGGTGTCCGCCAAGCACCTCGGCTACTTCGAGGAAGAGAAGCTGAACGTCGTGATCCAGCCGGGCGGTCCCAGCATCGACGGCGTGGCGATCGTGGCCTCCGGACGGCACGAGATCGGCCAGGTCTCGTCGAGCCCATCGCTAATGCTGGCAGTCTCGCAGAAGATCCCGGTGATGTGCTTCGCCACCGGCTTGCAGCAGCATCCCTACGCCTATTTCTCCCTGCCCAAGAAGCCGGTCCGCGCCCCGCGCGATCTTGTAGGCAAGAAGGTCGGCATCCAGGCGACGGCCAAGGTGCTGCTGAACGCGCTGATGAAGAAGCACGACATCGCCGAGAAGGACCTCGAGATCGTGATCATCGGCTCGGAGATGACGCCGATCCTGACCGGGCAGACCGACGTGGTGAGCGGCTGGATCAGCAACACCACCACCCTCAAGCCGCTCGGTCCCGACCGCGTCGATCTGCGCCTGTGGGATGCCGGCGTAAGGCTCTACGCGCTGCCCTACTACGCCACCAAGGACACAATCGAGAAGAAGGCCGAGATGGTCACCGGCTTCACGCGCGCCATGTCGCGCGGCTGGGAGTACGCGCTCAAGAACACCGACAAGGCGGTCGACTTCCTGGTCAAGGAATACCCCAACCTCAAGCGCGACGACGAGCTCGAAGGCAGCAAGGTGCTGCTCACCTTCGCCTTCAACGCCAACACCCAGGCCAACGGCTGGGGCGCATTCGATCCGGCCATCTGGCAGGAGCAGATCAAGCTCTACGACGAGCTGAAGCAGTTCTCGGCCGGGCCCCCCAAGCTCGAGGACGTCATCACCACCAAGATCCTCGACGCCACCAAGGGCGTGCGCGCCAAGGTCGGATAGCCGGAGCAGAACGGTGCAGGCCGCGGATGCCGTTCGCTGCGAGAGGCTCACCGTACGGTTCACCACCGAGCGCGGCACCGTCACGGCGCTCGAGAATATCGACCTCGCCATCCCGCGCGGCAGCTTCCTCACGCTCCTGGGTCCTTCCGGCTGCGGCAAATCCACCTTACTGCGTGTCATGGCGGACCTGATCGAGCCCAGCAGCGGCAAGATGTCGGTGATGGGCGACGTGCCCGCCGTCGCGCGGCTGAACCGCGAGATCGGCTTCGTCTTCCAGGATGCCGCCCTGCTGCCGTGGCGCAACGTGCTGAGCAACGTCACGCTGCCGCTCGAGGTCGGCGGTGGCAAGGCGCTGCCCGGCGCCCGCGCGCCGCAGGACCTTCTCGCCCTGGTCGGCCTCAGCGGCTGGGAGCAAGCCTATCCGCACGAGCTCTCCGGCGGCATGCGCCAGCGCGTGGCGATCGCCCGCGCCCTGGTCTCCGGGCCGCGGCTTTTGCTGATGGACGAACCGTTCGGCGCGCTGGACGAGATCACGCGCGACCGGCTGAACGAGGAGCTTTTACAGGTCTGGGCTTCGACCGGCACGACCATCGTGTTCGTCACCCATTCCATCTACGAGGCCGCCTTCCTCGGCCAAAAGGTGCTGCTGCTGGCGGCGCGGCCGGGCCGCGTGCGCGAGCTGGTGCCGGTGACCTTGGGCACGCCGCGCCAGCTCGCCATGCGCGAGACGCCGGAGTTCGTGGCGTTGGCCGGCCACCTGCGCCGCGTGCTGGAGACTTGCTGATGAGCAGCCAAGCCGAACCGGCCGCCCAATCGGCCGCAATCGGCGCGGCGTTCGCCGATGATGCCGAGGCGCAGGCCCGCTTCCTCGCCCATAAGCGCTATCTGGCGTGGCGCCGCCGTCTGCTGCCGGTCGGCGCCGTGCTCCTGTTCCTGCTGCTGTGGTGGCAGGCGGTCGAGCGGTTCGACATCAAGCCGTTCATCGCGCCGTCGCCCGTCGCGGTGGCCCAGGTGCTCTACGAGCGGTTCGACATGCTGATGTCGAACCTGCTGCCCACCGCGATCGAGGCCGTGTGCGGCTTCCTGCTGGGCAACTTCGCCGCCATCTGCCTCGCCACGGCGTTCGTCTGGCGTAAGACCATGGAGGAGGCGCTGTTCCCCATCGCGGTGATGGTGAACACCATACCGGTGGTGGCCAAGGCGCCGATCCTGGTGCTGTTGCTGGGCAACGGCATGGAGCCCAAGATCGCCATCGCGGCGATCATCTGCTTCTTTCCCACGCTGGTGAACATGACGCGGGGCCTGCGCGACGTCCGGAGCGAGCAGCTCGAGCTGATGCGCGTGCTGTCGGCAACGCCCAGCGAAGTGTTCTTCCGCATCCGCGTGCCCAATGCCCTGCCCTACCTGTTCTCGGCGCTGAAGATCGCGGCGTCCACCGCGGTGATCGGCGCCATCGTGGGCGAATGGATCGGCTCGACGCGCGGCATCGGCGCCTTGATCATCCAGTCGACCTATAACTTCGACTCGCCGCTGCTCTACGCCACCATCGTCGTCGGCTCGACCTTTTCGGCGCTGTTCTTCGGCGTGATCTCGGTCATCGAGCGACGGACGCTGCGCTGGAACGTCGGCCACAACGCCTGAAGGAGCTTTTATGACTGCAACACCAAGCTTCGTGCGCGAGCCGGGTGGCGAGGTTCCCGTTGCGGCCGTCTCGGACCTGGTCGTGGTCGGCGGCGGGCCGGCCGGGATCAGCGCGGCCATCGCCGGTGCGCGCAACGGGCTCAGCGTCACCCTACTCGAGCGCTACCCCTATCTCGGCGGCCTGGCGTCCGGCGGCATGGTCCTGGTGCTGGACGACATGTGCAACGGCCAGGAGATCGCCGTCCGCGGCATTTGCAGCGAGCTCATAGCGCGCCTCGAGACGCTTGGCCTCGCGGTGACGCCCCCCGAGTCCGACCGACGGTCCGATCCCGCGATGTGGCGCAAATGGTCGCGCTGGGGCGTGTTCGACTTTACCTCGCATATGAAGCCCCAGCCGATTGTCTACGCCGCGGCGTTCGACCCCGACGGCTTCAAGCGCGTCGCCAACCACATGGTGGCCGAGGCGAAGATCGACCTGCGCCTGCACAGCTGGTTCAGCCGAACCCTCGTCGAGGACGGCGCCGCCAAGGGCGTGATCGTCGAAAGCAAGGAAGGCCGGCAGGCCATCCTCGGCAAGATCGTCGTCGACGCGACCGGCGATCTCGACGTCGCGGCCTCGGGCGGCGCGCCGTTCATCGAGGGCGCGTATATCGTCACGACGGTCTTCCGCCTGGGCAACGTCGATATCGCCGAAGCCGAGCGCTTCGAATACGCGGAGCCGGAGGCTTTCAAGACCATCGACCGCGAGGCCAAGCGCATCATCGGCGGCTCGTGGGACAAGTGGTGGCTCAAGACGCCCCTGCCCGGCGTCGTATGGTGCAACTGCCCGCACATGGCGAACTACGACGGGCTGAAAGTCGCCGACCTGACCCGTGCCGACTTCGAGGGCCGCAGGCGCATCGCCAATCTCCTCGAGCACCTGCATGCCAAGATGCCGGGCTTCCGCGATTGTTACGTCGTCGATGTGGCGCCGCAGCTCGGCATCCGGCAGACGCGGCTGCTCGATGGCGTCTATGTCGTGACCAAGGAGGACGTCACCGAGCGTCGTCACTTCGCCGACAGCGTGGCGCGCGGCCGCGACTACTACACGCCCTACCGCTCGATGCTGCCGCGCAACGTCGCCAACCTCATCGTCGCCGGCCGGCATTACTCGGCAACCGCGTCGGCGCAGAAGATGTCGCGCGAGATCCCGCCCTGCATGGCCATGGGCGAAGCGGCTGGCGTCGCGTCGGCACTGGCGCTCGAGCAGGGACGCCACCTCGACGCGATCGACGTCGGCGTCCTGCAAAGGCGGCTGCGCGCCCAAGGTGCGGATCCCGGCGATGTTCCGGCCGCCAACGCCAGCGTCGTGAGGGCCGCGGAATGAGCATGCAGCCGCTCACAGGCATCAAGGTCATCGACTTCACCCAAGTCATGATGGGTCCTTGCGCCACCCAGATGTTGGCCGATTACGGCGCCGACGTGATCAAGATCGAGCGGCCTGGCGCCGGCGATCTGTCGCGCACCTCGATCGCCGACGATCCCGCCGGACTGAACAACCCGGTGTTCCAGAGCCTCAATCGCAACAAGCGCTCGATTGCGCTCGACCTGCGCGGCGAGGCCGGCAAGGCGATCGTGTTCGACCTCGTGAAGACCGCCGACGTGGTGGTGAACAACTTCCGCGCCGGCGTCATGGAGCGCATGGGCTTCGGCTACGAGGCGATCGCCAAGATCAACCCGCGCATCATCTGTGCCTTCGGCTCGGGCTTCGGCCAGAGCGGGCCGCTGTCGCACAAGGGCGGCCAGGACATTCTCGCTCAGGCAATGTCGGGCGTCATGGCGCGCAAGCCCGATCCCTCGCTGCCGACCACCCTCTATGCCACCGCGCTCGCCGACTACAGCGCCGGCATGCATCTGGTGCAGGGGATCCTGCTCGCCCTGCTGCATCGCGACCGGACCGGACGGGGCCAACAGATCTCGGTGTCGCTCTACGATTCCATGCTCGCCATGCAGATGCAGGAAGCCGCGATGTGGCTGCAGCGCAAGCGCGAGCTGAATTGGGGCGCCTTCCCGCTCACCGGCGTGTTCGAGACAACCGACGGCGCCCTGGTGATCGTCGGTGCCTTCAAGGCCAATCCGTTGCAAGACATCTGCCGCGCCCTCGACCTGCCCGACCTGTCGGCCAACCCGGAATACGCCACGTTCGCGGGACAGGCCAAGAACAAGGCCGAGCTGCACCGCCAGTTCCGCAGCCGGCTCGCGACCAACACCACCGCCTACTGGCTGGGCCGCCTCGAGGAGCAGGACCTGTTGTGCGCACCCGTGCAGACCCTGCCCGACGCGCTCGCCTCAGAGCAGACTGCGGTCAACGGCATGGTGGTCTCGTTCGCGGCCAACGGGAGTGCCAAAGGAGTTCGATCCAACGAGCCGCTGCGCTTGATCAACACGCCGATCGCGATGGCCGACGATGCCTTCGCCCTGCGTCATGCGCCGCCCGGCCTGAGCGAGCACGGCGTCGAGATCCTGGGCGAGCTGGGCTATGCGCCGGACCGCATCGACGCACTGCGGGCCGCCAAGGTGGTGTCGTGACCATCCGCTTCACCGTCGAAGATCACGTCGCACGGGTCACCATCGAACGGCCCGATCGCATGAACGCCATCGACGAGGCGGCGGAGACCGAGTTGATCCGGGTCTGGACCGCCATCGAGCAGGACGACTCGGTGCGCTGCGTGGTGCTCACCGGCGCCGGCGAGCGCGCCTTCTGCACCGGCGCCGACATGAAGCAAAGCGGCAACAAGACCGGGCTGGAGTATTGGTCCGCGGCGCGTCCCGGCGGTTTCGGCGGCCTGGCCCTGCGCGAGACGCTGGACGTCCCGGTGATCGCCCGCGTCAACGGCCATGCGCTGGGCGGCGGCATGGAGATGGTGCTGGGCTGCGACATCGTCGTGGCGGCGGAAAAAGCGACCTTCGGCTTGCCCGAGCCGCGCGTCGGTCGCCTCGCGCTCGACGGCGGCATCGCCCTCCTGCCGCGGCGGATGCCGCATGTCTGGGCGATGGGCATGCTGCTCACCGGGCGACGCGTATCGGCCGCGGAGGCGCTGCGCTTCGGCCTCGTCAACGAAGTGGTACCGCTCGCCGAGCTCGACCAGGCGGTCGACCGCTGGGTCGCCGATATCCTGGCCTGTGCCCCGCTTTCGCTGCGCGCCATCAAGCAGATGGTGCGCGGCGGCGCCGGCCTGTCGCCGCAGGAAGCGCAACGCCTGCGCCTGCCGGCGCTGGTCGCAGCCTTGCAATCGATCGACCAGGACGAAGGCGTGCGCGCCTTCGTCGAGAAGCGCGCCCCGCAATGGCAGGGCCGCTGATGGGCCCCCTCTGATGACTTACGTTATCACCTCGACCTGCATCGACGTGAAGGACGGCATCTGCCAAAAAGTCTGCCCGGTCGAATGCATCTACGAAGGCGGGCGCATGATGTACATCCAGCCCGAGGAATGCATCAATTGCGGCATCTGCGTTTCGGTCTGCCCGGTGCAAGCCATCTTCGAGGACGTCGACGTGCCGGCCGAGGAGCAGGCGTTCATCGAGGCCAACGCAGAGTTCTTCGGCCCTGCCGTCAACGGATGGGGCTCGCCGGGGGGCGCCGATGCGAAGCATGTCAGTGCGCTGGACGTCCCCCTCGTAAGAGACTTCGCTTCTGGAAGGGTGAGGTGAACGTATTGCGAATCTGCCAAATGCGTAATACGTTACGCATATGAAGACATTGACGGTCCGGCTGCCCGAAGCGCTCGTCGCGGAGATCGATGCCGAGTCACGACGGCGTAAGCTGTCGAAGTCCGACGTCGTTCGCGAACGACTGAGTATCGCGGCGAAATCGAGTCCATCGCGCCCGGCGTCGTACGATGCCATCGCCGACCTCATAGGATCCATCGATGGGCTGCCCTCAGATTTGGGCGCAAACAAGAAGAAGTATCTCAAGTCGATGGGCTATGGCCGCAAACGTCCTCGTTGACAGCAGCTTTCTCGTAGCGCTCCTCAGTCGTCGTGAAGGCGACCACGCCTGGGCCGATCGACAGGCGCTTCGTCTGCCGCCACCCTGGCTGACATGCGAGGCGGTCCTTTCCGAGACATTTTATCTGCTTGGAGCCCCGAGAGCGCAGCATCTGCTGTCATTGCTTCGACGCGGCGCCCTCCTCTGCCCATATCGACTATGCGACAACATAGCGGCCGTGCTCAAGCTTCTGGAGAAATACGCGGACGTGCCGATGAGCTTCGCGGATGCCTGTTTGGTTCGCATGACTGAGACGGTAAATGATCCCGTGCTGTTGACGAGCGATTGCGACTTTCGCATCTATCGGCGGCACGGACGGCAAGTCGTTCCCTGCGAGTTTCCCCGCTGAGGTTTGCCGCGCATAAGTCGTTACTTGTCGAGCCAGACGTCTTCCATGCGCAGGCCGTTGTAGATGCTGTTGATCATCGGCGTGTAGCCCTTCACGTAGGGATACCAGCAGGTGCCTGAGCGATTGTGGTACAGCACTGGCCGCGCCACGTCCTCGGCCAGCTGCTGCTCGATGTCCCAGACCAGCTTGCGGCGTTTGTCCTGGTCGGCTTCCATCGATTGGCGCGCGAACAGCGCATCGATCTTGGGATTGCAGTAGCCGTCGTAGTTGCTCTCCGAGCCGCAGGCGTAGTTCTCGTAGAAGGCCTGGTCGGGATCGTCGATGCCGTTGCCGGTGAGGTTGAGCCCGATCGTGTAGTCGTGCCGCCGCACCTTGGGAAACCACTGCGTGGTGTCGAGCACGTCGAGCTCGGCGTCGATGTAGATGTGCTTGAGATGGTCGAGCAGGATCACCGCGGGATCGCGGTAGGGCGGGATGTTGCGCGTCGAGACTTTCAGCTTCAGCCGGTTGTTCGGTCCGTAGCCCGCCTTCTCCATGATCTGCCGCGCCTCGGCGCGGTTCTTCGCGACATCGGGATGGTAGCCCGGCAGCGTCTGCATGAAGTCGGCCGGCATGCCCCAGATGCCTTCCGGCGGCGGCAACAGCGCGCCCCCGATGCTGCCCTTGCCCTGGGTGAGCGTGTCGATGAAGGCCTGGCGATCGACGGTGAGCGCCACCGCGCGCCGCAATTCGGGATTGTTGAAGGGGATTGCCTCGCGGTTGATGATCACGTTGCGCTGCACGTTGGAGGCCATCAGCTGGCAGGTGGCCTTGGGCGCCTGCTCCTTGATGTCCTTCAGCATCGGCACCTGGAAGAAATAGGGCGAGGTCATGTCGACATCGCCGGCGACGAAGGCGAGCGCGCCGGTCGAGTTGTTCTTGATGATCTTGTACTCGATGCCGTCGAGGTAGGGCCGGCCCTTCTTCCAGTAATCCGGATTGCGTGCCACCCGGATGATCTCGTTGGGCTTGAACTCGACAAACTTGAACGGCCCCGTGCCGATCGGCCGCCGCCGCATCTCGGCGGGCGAGACATGGCAGGGATAGACCGGTGAGAAGCCCGCCGCCAGCAGGGCAAGAAACGCCGGTTGCGGCCGCCTGAGGTGAAACGTCACCTCGTCATCGGCCTTCACGACGACCTGCTCGAGGTTGCCGTACCACGTCTTGCGCGGGTTGACGCGCAGCTGCTCGTCGTTCACGCCCTTGCCCTGCAGGAGATCCCAGGTGCATTTGACGTCGCGGGCGGTGAAGGGCTTGCCGTCGTGCCACTTGACGCCGCTGCGCAGCTTGAAGGTGAGCGCGGTGCCAGCCTCGTCCCATGCCCATTCGCTCGCGAGGTCGGGCACGATCGACCTGAGCCCGCTTTGCGGCACGTGCTGGTCGTACATTACGAGGTTGTTGAACACGCCCATCATCGGCCCTTGGCCCGCGATGGTCGATTCCTCGTGGATCGACATGGTGGCCGGGCTGTCGAAGAACTGCAGCTTCAGCAGCCCGCCGGACCTCTGCGCCGACGCCGGCGAGAACGACAACGCCAGCAGGAGAGCGACGCCGGCGAGAACGACAGATGGCTTGCCCGCCATTGGCCCCTCCACACCCTGGAGTGACGCTGACAGACTCTAAGCTTGATTGACTGGGCGTACGCCGTGCTACCGAGCGACTTCGTGCGACGCGACTGATCGAATAGTCGGGCTGACGGCGCAAGCATGTCCGCAATGCGAGCGGACTGCAAGATTGTCCGGACGACGGCGGCCTGTCGGCTAGGCTTTCACCTGCTCGCCCAACCAGTCGATGGCGGCCTGTGCGCCGCCGCGGCCGTGCGGGATGCCGAGGGCGGCGAGCCCGACCTCGATCACGCTCAAGGTGCCGAGCACCATCGGCGCGTTGACATGGCCCATGTGGGCGATGCGGAAGGCCTTGCCCGAGAGCTCGCCGATGCCGTGGCCGAGAATCACCCCGCAGTTGTCATTGCAATAGGCGCGCAGCGCCTCGGGATCGCGGCCCGCCAGCAGCACCGCCGTGACGGTGTCGCAGCGTTCGGCGGGCTCGACGATGTTGAAGCTGATCGCCTGGCCCTCGGCCCAGACGCCGACCGCACGGCGCACTGCTTCGGCCAGCAGCCAATGGCGGCGGAAGACGTTTTCGAGGCCCTCCTCGAACAGCATGTCGAAGGCCTTGCGCAGACCGAACAGCAGATGCTCGGGCGGCGTCCCGGCGTACTTCTGGTAGTGAAGATCGCCTTCGCGCTCGGTCCAGTCCCAGTAGGGCGTGCGCAGGCCGGCTTTCTTGTGGACTTCGCGCGCGCGATCGTTGGCGGCGACGAAGCCCAGCCCCGGCGGCGTCATCAGGCCCTTCTGCGAGCCCGACATGGCGACGTCGACGCGCCAGGCGTCCATCTCGAACGGCATGCAGCCGAGCGAGGCCACGGTATCGACCATCAGCAATGCGTCGTGGCCCGCGTTGCGCATCGCCTGACCGATCGCCTCGATGTCGTTCACCACGCCCGACGCTGTGTCGATCTGAGCCACCAGCACCGCCTTGATCGAGCCGCCCCCATTGGCCTTACGGTCGGCCTTGAGACGCGCCTCCACCTCGGCGGGCCGCACCGCCCGGCGCATATCGCCCTTCAGCACCTCGACCTCGACGCCCATGCGGCGGGCATTGTCGCCCCAGCCGACGGCGAAGCGGCCGCTTTCCAGCACCAGGATCTTGTCGCCCTTGCTCAGCACGTTGGTGAGGGTGGCCTCCCAGGCACCATGCCCGTTGGCGATGTAGATGTAGGCGTGCCCCTTGGTCTTGAAGACGCGGGCCACATCGCGCAGCAGGCTGTCGGTCAGCGCCAGCAATGGACCGGCGTAGATGTCCATCGCCGGGCGATGCATGGCTCCCAGCACCTCGTCAGGCACGTTCGTCGGTCCGGGAATGGCCAGGAATTCACGCCCCGCGCGCACGCTCATCTCGTTCCCTCCGTGCGCCCCGGAGGCGCCGTCAATCTCACCGTCTAGCTGACAGCCGGTAACACGCGAAAAGACTGGGAAACAAGGGCCATGCGGCCCGCCGGGCAATCCAATAATTGGGGCTGCTCCTAGGCTGGATACGACTGGAATGGTCGGGGTGCGCGTTGACTCGCCGGAATCCGCTCCATAAGGTTTTGCGCAAGGCCTGAATGCGCCGGATAAGGCGCTCAACCAAAATTTGGCCGCATACAGGAGGAAGCGCGATGGTGAGAAGCGTTCGTGCCCAATCACGCCGTGACGTACTGAAGACGGCGGCGTTCGCCGGAGTCGGGACGCTGCTCGGCTCCTCGGCGGGACGGGCCGCCCCCAAGAGCCTCACGATGATGCATGAGAGCTCGTTCATCCCGCCCTACGACGCCTACTTCAAGAACGACCTGGCCAAGGCGTACGAGAAGGCGACCGGCATCAAGGTCAACTACGAGGTGGTGAGCGTCGGCAGCCTGCTGACCCGGGTCACCACGGCTGCCGAAAACTCCACCGGGCCCGACTTGACGGCGATCGGGTTCAACTGGGCCTTCCTGTTCGACGACAAGTTCGTCGACGTGACCGACATCGCCGCCGAGATCGGCAAGGAGTCCGGCGGCTGGTACGACACGGCCCAGGAGGCCGTAGTCGTCAACGGCAAGTGGAAGGCGATCCCCTTCGGCAACATCGGCCAGCTGATGAACTGGCGCACCGACTGGTTCAAGGAAGCGGGCTACAACAAGTTCCCTGACACCTGGGACGAGCTTTTGGAGGCTGGCATCAAGCTCAAGAAGGCTGGGCATCCATTCGGTTTCGAGCTCGGTCACGGTTTCGGCGACAATCACGGCTGGCTCTATCCGCTCTTATGGTCCTACGGCGCGCGCGAGGTCGAGGCCGACGGCAAGACCGTCGCGATCGATGCCGACGAGACGGCGCGAGCCGTCGACTACTGCCGCCGCCTCTATAAGGAGACGATGGTCGAGGACTGCTTGGGCTGGACCGACGTCAACAACAACAAGGCGTTCCTGTCGGAGCAGATCTCCTGCACCAACAACGCCGAATCGATCCTGTGGGCGGCCAAGAAGGACTTCCCAGAGATGGCCAAGGTGATCGACCAGTCGGAAAATCCGCAGGGGCCGAAGGGTCGCTTCCACATGCTGAACCCGCTGTGCCATTCGATCTTCAGCCACACCGAGGACAAGCAGGCGGCCAAGGATTTCCTGCGCTGGTTGATGGCGCCCAAGCAGTGTGGCGCCTGGCTCGACATAGCCGTGAGCTACTACCAGCCGTTCCTGCACGCCTACGACGAGGCGCCGTTCTGGAAGGTCGAGCCGCGCAACCTCCCCTACCGCGATGCGCTCAAGACCTCGCACCTGCCGGGGTGGCCGGCGCCGCTTAGCCGCGCGCAGTCGGAGAGCGTGGCCAAGTACGTCGTGGTCGACATGTTTGCCAAGGCCTGCGCCGGCAAGTCGACCAAGGAAGTGATCGCCGACGCCAAGGCACAGCTGACGCAAATCTACAAAGCGGCATAGCCCGGTGACGGCGCCATCGCTCGCGCCGGCGCTCGTTCACCGCCGGCCGGCGTTCTCGCTCGGACGCTGGCTGGAGCGCCCGGGCGTGTTCAGCTGGCTGATGGTGCTGCCGCCCGTGGCCTTCCTCGCGGCGCTGGTCGGCTATCCCTTCTTCTACGGCATCTGGCTCAGCCTGCAGAACCGGCCGGTGGCGAAAGCCGGCGTG
The DNA here is from genome assembly GCA_019235415.1 of Alphaproteobacteria bacterium. GTDB lineage: Bacteria > Pseudomonadota > Alphaproteobacteria > Reyranellales > Reyranellaceae > Reyranella. The sequence continues at coordinate 673 of JAFAKN010000308.1, read as the reverse complement.
TTCGTCGGCTTGGAGAACTACATCTCCGCCTGGCACGATCCGGTGTTCTGGCAGGTGGTCGTCAACACTTTCATCTACACCATTGTCGCGACGATCCTGAAGATGGTCGGCGGCCTCGGCCTCGCCCTGGTGATGAACCAGGACTTCCGCTTCAAGAACCTGACGCGCGCGCTCCTGCTGCTGCCGTTCATCGTGCCGACGGTGCTGTCGACCATCGCCTGGCAATGGATCCTCGATCCGGCCTTCAGCGTCGTCAATTGGGTGATGGTGGCGACGGGCCTGATCACTCCTCCCGGCCCGAGCTGGCTTGGCAATCCGCACCTCGCGATGACCTCGCTGATCGTGGTCAATACCTGGCGCGGGTTGCCGTTCTACGGCATCACGCTGCTGGCCGGCCTGCAGACCATCCCGCCCGAGCTCTACGAGGCCGCGACCATCGACGGCGCCAGCACTTGGCAGCGCTTCCGCTATGTCACGCTGCCGCTGCTGATGCCGGTGATTTTCATCGTCACCATGTTCTCGGTGATCTTCACCTTCGCCGATTTCCAGCTGATCTACGTCCTCACCCATGGCGGACCGGCGAACGCCACCAACGTGTTCGCCACCTATGCCTTCGACGTGGCCATGATCGGCGGCCAGCTCGGCCAGGGTGCTGCGATCGCGCTCACCATGG
>JAFAKN010000206.1 GCA_019235415.1 Alphaproteobacteria bacterium | reverse complement strand
ACATCCTCGGCGCGGGCAGCGTCCATCTCGAAGTGATGGACGCCCCCGTCCACACCGTCGATCACCAAGCGCACCCGATCGCCCATCTCGTCGCCGCCCAGGCCTTTGTCGAGCACCCGGCCGACGATGCGCTCGGTCGTATCTTCGCGGTGCAGGACGTAGCGCGCGAAGGGGCGTGCTTCAGCCAGGCCTTCCCGCTCCAATGCCCGGTGCATGGTCTTGATGATGTCGCCGCGTTCGCCGAGCTCGCGCAAGACAGAGGCGGCCCGACTGGAGATGGTCCAGCGACCGACCTCGACTTCGGTGGCGAGCCCCATGCGCTCCAGCATACGCGCCCGCTGGATCAGGAGCGCCCGGTTCCGCCGCATCGTGTCGAGCATCTCCCGGTCGGGGCGCAGGTCGGCGAACTCGTTGCGACCCTGCTGCTCGGCGATCAGCATGCGGTCGAGCCGGGTAAAGCGCTCGGCGTCGACCTCCCTCTCCAGGCTGCGCGACACTTCCTGCTCGCTCTGGCGGCCCAGCTCCAGCGTGACGATCTCACTCGCCCGCTCGCGAACGCCGTGGGCGATGTAGTCGCCGGCGATGTTGAGCGCCTTGCCGTCATCGGTAACGCCCCGCAGGAGGATGTGGGTGTGGGGGTGGCCGGTGTTGTGGTGATCGACCGCGATCCAGTCGAGCCGGGTGTCGAGGTCGGCTTCCACCTGCTTCATCAAATCGCGGGTGGTCTGCGGCAGGTCGGACAGTTCCACCCCTTCTTCGGCCGAGACGATGAAGCGGAACTGGTGGCGGTCCTCGCGGCCGCGGTCGAGGAAGGCCCGACCGTCCGCCACGTCACGGTCGGCCGAATAGACCTGGCCCTTCTCGCCGTCCCGCGTGACGCCGTCGCGTTGGAGGTAGCGCAGATGCGCGTCGACCGCCTTGGCGCTGACGAACTGCCGGCCGCGCCGAGCGCCGCGCTGCGGGTTGAGCTTGACGACGCGCGCCTTGACCGCGACCCGGCGCGCCCGCGTGCGGTTGCCACTTCCATCCCGGCTCCAGGGGCTGCGATTCTTCAGCGTCGCGGCCGCCGCCGCGCCACGGCCGCGCGCATTGAAGCGGCCACCCCCCTTCGTCCCGGCCTTGCCCAGCCGAGCAGGGATGCTGCCGGCCCGCCGAACCGCCTGATGGACCGCGCCAATGAAGCTCGTCGGACGCGCCCGTGGTATGCGGATACGATGGCCGCGCGGGCGCTCGCCACGACGATCGCCAACCTTGCCGGGGCGAATGCGAAAGTCGTCGTCGTCGCGTGCCATGCGACCACGATCGGAAGCCGTGCGATCGCCTGCAAGAGGTTAGGGGCGGTCGTCGTACCGTGGCGTAGAAAGACGTGCGCCGGTGTAGCTTCGCTCGCTCACACCTCGCGGCGACGGCGCTCGGCGCTTTGAAAACACAGCGAAAAGCGGTTCAAGCGCCGCACCCGCACTTCGGCGGCCCATCACGAGCGGAGCGACAAAACAACGTGCAGACAACCATTTAGGAGCGCAGCGACGCCAGCGGGGCAACCCGCTTTATCTTGCCGTCCTAATCGGGGGGATGAGTCTGAGCTTCTTCGCCATCGTCGTCTCTCCTCTATAGCACGGAACGTCCTTCTTCCCTTCACGGCCACGCCCTGTTCCACGACAGCTGAGAGTTCTGGTGCGCCGTGCAGTCCTCCGCACTCAGCGACGGGGTGGGATGGCTGCGGTCGTGCAGCGCTCGAACCGTCGCGGCGCATTTTTCCATCGGATTGACGGGGCATCATCACAGGCAGTCGATCGTGGTCCGACACCGCAAGCTGTGCGGCCACAGGCAAGATAACGTGCGTCCCGTCGTCCTTGGTCTGCACCAGTTCTCATCCGCCGCAGCGGAGCTCCATGGTCAGTTTACGACCGTCAGGATGACGGACCGCAGCATCGGAGGTGTCGGGCGCGCAGTCATGCCTGGGCGCCCAGCAGCTTGCTATCCTTGACGGCGGCGCGCGCGTCGCGATCGCTGGCGCTGGCCGCCGCGTCGCCGACGTAACAGGTTCCATCCGTCCACATCGCGTGCATGATGACCGCCAGCTTGCGGGCCACGGCGACCGTCGCCTTGCGATGACAGCTGCGCTTGGCCAGCGCCAGGCCCCATGTCCGCACCTTGTCGCGCCCTTTGAAGCGCGTCATCAGCGCCGACGCCGCCTCGTACAACGCGCGCCGAACATCGCCATCGCCCGCCTTGCTGATGCGTCCCTGCACGTCGATCGACGTGCCGGACTGCCAGCGTCGCGAGGTCAGGCCGAAGTAGGCCGCCACGTCGCGTGAGCGGCGGAAGCGCGACGGATCATCAATCGCCGTCACGAAGCTCAACGCCGTCACCGGGCCGACACCGGGAATCGCCATGAAGCGCCGACAGACCTCGTGACGGGCGACGAACTTCACCACCAGATCATGCAGCCGGCAATATTGCTTCCACAGCATCGCCCGTGCCGCCAGCATGGCGTCCATCAGCTCGCTGGTCAGCGCATCATCGGCTACCGCTTCACGTACCGCCGTGTCGAAGCCGCCCCGGCCGGTGCCTGTTATGCGGATGCCGAAGGCCTTCAGCGAATGCCGGATCGCGTTCTCGAGATCCAGCACCTTGCGCTTGAGATTGCGGCGCTGCGACAGCAGAAGCCGCAGCCGATAGCAGCTCTCC
>JAFAKN010000169.1 GCA_019235415.1 Alphaproteobacteria bacterium | reverse complement strand
GCGCCGGTCACGATGATGCCCGGCCTTGGTACCAATGAGCACCAGGGCAGCGACCCGGTCGGGCGCCATGATCGCCAGTTCGCGCAGGAGCCGCCGACCGAGCAGCCGACGACGAGGATGCGGCTGCCCTTCGCGATGCTCAGCGCGGCGGCTGCCCATGCTTGGATGCTGTCACCAATGAATAGAGCGTCGGCGTATAGGTCAAACCCGGCAAAAGATGCCTTTACGCAGCCCACATCGAGCCGTCGAGCGGAAGCGCATGCAGGCAGAGCAATTCCAATGAGTCCACGAGCCAAGCCTTACGCAAGGGGCGGAAACTGCTGCAGATTGGCGGCCCAGGCGCGGTCGTATTCCAGGACGCGCGCGATCTCGGCCGCGGTGTGCTCGCCATAGAGGCGCTTGAGGAGATGCAGCATGGCGTCGATGCACAGCGCCACGCCGCCGCCGGTGACGAGGCGATCCTCGTCGACCAGACTCGCCTCGCGCACGTCGATGCGGCGATGACGCTCGGCCAGCAGCCGGATGGGCGGCTCCTCGGGCGGCACGACGCGGCGCTTGGTGGTGGCGCGCCTGCCGTCGAGAACGCCGCTCGCCCCCAGGATCATCGCTCCGGTGCACACCGAGACGAGAAGCGTGTCCGCCGCCCGCCGGCGCAGCAGGTCGAGCGTCTCGGCGCGCTTGCTCTCGGCGACCCAGCCCGGACCTCCGGTCACAACGAGCACATCGAGCGGCGGCGCGACAGCGAGCGCGTGCTCGGCCAGCACCACCAGCCCATTAGACAGCTTCACCGGGCCCGCGCTCGGAGCCAGGGTCGTGATCTCGATGTCGGGCTGAATGCGGCGCGCCATCGACAGCACGCCGAAGGTCGCGAGATCGATGGGCTCGACGCCCTCGTAGATGAACACCCCGAACTTCATCGCCTTGCGTGCTCCGACCCCATGGCATGAAACATGCTCGCTGCATGCCAAGGGGGAACCTTGGCATGACTTCGACTGCCGCCGCCATGCCGTCCGGCCAGGCCGCCGGACGCGGCATGCTCACCATCGCCTGCGCCGGCACCTTCGGCACCATCATCGAATGGTACGATTTCCTGATCTACGGCACCGCCGCGGCGCTGGTCTTCAATAGGCTGTTCTTCCCGACCATCGATCCACTCACCGGCACGCTCGCCGCTCTTGCTACCTACGCCGTGGGCTTCGCGGCGCGGCCGGTCGGCGGGGCGCTGTTCGGCTATTTCGGCGACCGCATCGGTCGCAAGTCCATGCTGATGGTCACCATGTTCGTCATGGGGCTCGGCACCTTCCTGATCGGCCTGCTGCCGACCTACAGCCAGATCGGCATCCTGGCGCCGATCCTGCTGGTGCTGCTGCGCGTCGTGCAGGGCATCGGGCTGGGCGGCGAATGGGGTGGCGCCTCGCTCCTGGTTCTGGAGCACGCCCCGCAGGGCCGGCGCGGCTTCTACGGCAGCCTGGTGCAGGCGGGCTTTCCGCTGGGCCTCGTGACCTCTTCCGGCGTGTTCGCGCTAGTGAGCCTGATGCCGGAAGGGCAATTCCTCGCCTGGGGCTGGCGGATCCCGTTCCTGATCAGCATCCTGCTGGTGGCACTCGGCGCCTTCATTCGCGCGCGCGTCCCCGAGACGCCGGTGTTCGAGCAGATCAAGGCCAGGCGCGACATCTCGCCGAACCCGTTCGTCGAGGCGCTTGTCCATCACCCGCGCGCCTTTTTCGTGGCCCTGGGCCTGAAGATCTCTGAGGTGTCCTGGGTCTACATGCTGACCGTCTTCGTGGTCGTCTACGCCACGACGCAGCTCAAGCTGCCGCGCACCCTGATGCTCGACGCGATTTTCTGGGCCGCTCTGGTGGAGGTGATTTCCATCCCGCTGTTCGGCCATCTCAGCGACCGCTTCGGCCGCCGCCCGTTCTATTTCGCCGGCGTGCTGTTCACCGTCGCCTTCGCCTTCCCGTTGTTCTGGATGCTCGACAGCAGGACGCCCTGGATCGTCATGGTCGCCGTGATCGTCGCCCTGAATTTTGGCCATGGCCTCATGTTCGCGCCCGAATCGGCCTACTTTCCCGAACTGTTCGGCGCGCGGGTGCGCTACAGCGGCGCCTCGTTCGGCTTCCAGACCTCGGCGGCGCTGGGCGGCGGCTTTGCGCCGATCATCGCGACGGCGCTCGCCGCCGCCATGGGCGGAACCGCCGGCGTTTCGGTGATGCTGATCCTGCTTGCCCTTGTTACCTTGCTTGCGACCTGCTTTGCCCGCGAGACCAAGGACGATCCGCTGATCATATGACCACGCTGCGCTACTTCGGATGGTCGGCGCTGTCGATCGAGACGGCCGACGGCGCCCTGTTCTTCGACCCGTTCTTCCGCTCCTACTGCGGCGCGCAATGGTTCGGCCTGGACGATTTCAGGCGTGCCAGATACATCTGCGTGACGCACGGCCACGAGGAGCATTTCCTCGACGTGCCCGTGATCGCCAAGGCGACCGACGCGGTGATCGTCGGCTCGCCCTCGGTCTGCACATTCCTGAAATGGCGGCGAGGCATCCCCGCCGAGCGCCTGCGGGTCATCGACCCCAAGAGCTTCGGCCAGCTGTCGCTGCCCGGCTTCAAGCTCACCGCCTTCCTGTGGAAGCATCGCGACATCAACCTGCCTCGGGCATTGAGCCGCGCCCTGTTCCACGGCAATGCCACGCAGCTCTCCTGGGCGCTGCACAGCGCGACGCAAGCGCCCTTCTATTCGCCCTACACCGGCTACCACGTCGAGCTGCCGGACGGTCTCACGGTGCTGAACTACAACGAGGGCTTCAACACCAAGATGACCGACGCCGAGATCGAGGATCTTGGACGGCGTCTCAAGACCGACGTGCTTTTGGCCGGCATGCAGCTCAACTTCGTCGCCGACGTTGTGCGCGGCGTGGCCGCCCTCAAACCGCGGCTCGTCGTGCTCTATCCGCCGCACGAGCACTTCCATGCCATGATGGGTGTCGTGTCCGAGCCTTGGCCTTCGTTCGCCGCAGCGGTGCGCGAGCGATTCCCGGAGATCGAGGTCCGCATCGCCGAGCCGGGCTTTGCCCTCGACCTTAAAAGTCATTCTGTCGACGCTAATGTGCCTTGGCGGCGGGCCTCTGAGGAAAAAGCAGAATACACGCCACGATGAAGACCAGCAGGACATCCGAGGCAGTAAAACGGCTGAGCGCCAGTCCGCCGACGTCGCGTGGCTTGTCCAGGAAATCCCCGACCACCGCGCCCAGCGGCCTTGTCAATATGAACGCCGTCCAGAACAGAGCGGTCCTCGACAGGCTGGTCGCGAAGTAGGCGACCAAGACGAGGGCGAGAAAGGCCAGGAAGATCGCGGCGCCGCCGGCGTAGCCCAGACCCGCTGTGTCCGCCGTCCAGTCGCCCAAAGCCGTGCCCAGCGTCTGAGAGAACATGATGGTCACCCAGTAGAATACTTCCGCCTTCGGTGAGCTCACGGATTCCACGGAAATCGAGCCCAAGGTCCGATGCCACAGGAACAGCGACGCCAGCAGCAGAGCGAGAAGAAGCACGCTGCCGCCCGCGTAACCGATGCCAAGCGACCGATCGGCGAAGTCCGCCATGGTCGTTCCGACGGTCGTCGAGGCGATGATCGTCGCCCAATAGAGGAAGGGATGAAATCGATCCGCGACGACCTGGGCGGTCACGGCAACGAGGAAGAGTGCCGCGAAGATTGCCGTGCTCACCAGGTAGCCGAGATCCAGCGACATGGAGAGTGCATCGCCAGCTGTCTCGCCGAGCGTGGTCGCGGCGATCTTGATGATCCAGAAGACCAGGGTGACTTGTGGAACCTTGCTCAGCGTCCTCTCGTACGCGCTACCCATCGAGAACCTCGCTCAAGAGCTACTGTGACGCCCTCGGTCTGAACGGGCGCTGTGGCGAAAATCGGTTGGATCTCCGTGTCATACCCGTGACGTCATGCCCGTGACTCGTTCGCGCGGCGCATTTTCCGATTGTTCCTCCCGCGATACGATCGAGCTCGCCGCAACGAGCAAGACATGACGCAAGATGGTTCAGCCGCATGGACGGCCTACTACGACAAGCTCAAGGATCGGCCGCCCCGCCGCACGCTCTTGACCGCGGTCGACAATTTCGGCCCGCCGCCGCTAGGCGCGCTGGCCATCGACCTGGGCTGCGGCGACGGCCGCGACGTCATCGAGCTCTTGCGCCGCGGCTGGGAAGTCGTCGCGGTCGACGCCGAGCCGCAGGCGCTGAAGCGGCTGCACGAACGGCCTTTGCCGGCCGATGCCAAGCTTACTCCAGTCTTGGCGCGCTTCGAGGACGTGCCATTGCCGCTCGGACTGCGCCTCGTCAATTCGAGCTTCGCCATGCCGCTTTGCGAGGAGGAAGCGTTCCGAATGCTGTGGCAGCGCATTCGCGGCGCACTGCCCGAGGGCGGCCGCTTCAGCGGTCAATGGTTCGGCCCGAACGACAGCTGGGTCGGCCGCCCCGGCATCACCTTTCTCGGTCGCGACGAAGCGCTCCGCCTCCTCGACGGCTTTGATCTGGAAGTGTTCGAGGAGGAAGAAACGGACTCCGTCACGCCGCGCGGAACGCCCAAGCACTGGCACTTGTTCCACATTGTCGCGCGCAAGGGCTGATCGAGCCTATTGCGCCGCGCGCTCCGGCCCTGGCAGCGGCCCCCGCGCGAACTGACGCTCTTGGGGCTGCTGCCGCGCTTGCGCAAGCGAAGAAGG
>JAFAKN010000054.1 GCA_019235415.1 Alphaproteobacteria bacterium | reverse complement strand
TCCTGCACCAGTGAGGAGAACAGCGTCATGGCGACGCCCAGGCCGACCGAGCCGGTGGAAATGTCGACGTCGTCGGTGTCCTTGGTGCGCGACGGATAGGACTGCGCGCCGCCCAGCCCGCGGAAGCGCTCGAGCTTGTCTCGCGTCTGATGGCCGAACAGGTACTGGATGGCGTGGAACACCGGCGAGGCATGCGGCTTCACCGCCACGCGGTCCTCCGGCTTGAGCACCGAGAAGTAGAGCGCCGTCATGACGGTGGCGAGCGAGGCGCACGACGCCTGGTGGCCGCCGACCTTGAGCCCGTCGCGGTTGGGCCTGATGTGGTTGGCGTGATGCACCGTCCAGGCGCTGAGCCACAGGACCTTGCGCTCGAGCTCGCGCAGGAGCCGCAGGCGCTGGACGGGAGCGATCGTGGTCATGGCCATGGCATACGCTCAAGCCGTTGGAAGGTCCTTGCGTTGCGGCCCCTTGGAGCGCTGTATAAGGCAGATCGTTTCTCTGAAGGGCGGTTTCAAGCAATGATCTCCCTGGACGACATCGACCGTCGCATCCTCGACCGCCTGCAGCGCGACGGACGCCTGAGCAACGCCGATCTCGCTGAGGAGGTCGGGCTCTCGCCCTCGCCGTGCTGGCGGCGGGTCAAGGCGCTGGAGGAGGCGGGCGTCATCAAGGGCTACACCGCCCAGCTCGACGCCAAGTCGGTCGGTCTTGCCGTCACGGTGTTCATGAGCGTGTCGCTCACCACCCAGGTCGAGAAGGCGCTGCAGGCTTTCGAGCGCGCGGCGGCAGACCGGCCCGAGGTCATGGAGTGCTACCTGATGACCGGCGACAGCGACTATCTGCTGCGCATCGTGGTGCCCGACCTCGAAGCCTACGAGCGCTTCGTGATGGACTTCACCAAGATCGCCGGCATAGCGCAGATCAGAAGCTCGCTGGCGCTGCGCACCGTCAAGCAAGGCGCGGCATTGCCGCTCACAGGCCAGCGCCGTTAGGCTCTCTTCTCCTCCCCATCGCGGAGACCGCGATGGGGAGGTGCCTGCGCAGCAGGCGGAGGGGTCATGGATCAAGGCCTCATGACCCCTCCGTCACCGTAAGACGGCGACACCTCCCCAGCAAAGCTGGGGAGGAAACCTCAAAGGTCGATCGTGCCTCTCAGCATCGGCACGCAGCGGCCGCCGATGTAGGTCGCGGCGACCTCGCCCGCCTTCTTCTCGGCCGAGGCTTTCAGGATGCTGGGCCGGCCCATGTCGAAGCCCTGACCGATCGTCTTGGCCAACGTCAGGTCCGCCTCGGGCCGCAGCTTGGCCAGCAGGCCGATCAGCGCCACGTTGGCGCCGCCGGTCGCCGGATCCTCCGGCACGCCGAACAGCGGCGCGAACATGCGCGACTGGATCTCCACGCCATGCTCGGCCGCCGGCACGTAGAGGTGCAGGCCGGTCGCCCGGTCGACTGGCAGATGCCGGGTGAAGGCCTCGGCATTGTACAGGGCCTTCGCCAGCACCTCGCGAGTCTTGAGCTCGGCGAAGAGAAGGCGGATGCCGCACGAGGCGATGACCGGCCGGTGGTTGCGCGTCTCGATCTGGTCGGCGGCAACGCCGCTCAATGCGGCGACGACCTCGGGCGAGACTTCCTCGCCGAGCGCCAGCTTCTGCGGCGCCGCCAGCCGCGCCCCGACCACCTCGCCGCCCTGGCGATCGAGGTCCAGCGGCACGAGGCCGGCCTGTTCCTCGAACACCAGCCTCTCGCCCGCGATCTTGCGGCCGTAGCTTTCGCCGGCGCGCGCCAGCACGAAGGCGGTGCCGACGTTGGGATGCCCGGCGAACGGCAGCTCCGCCTTGGGCGTGAAGATGCGCACCTCGGCAGTGTGCGCGGGGTTCCTGGGCGGCAGCACGAAGGTCGTCTCCGCGAGGTTGAACTCGGCGGCGATCGACTGCATCTCTGCCGTCGTCAGCCCCTCGGCCCGGGTGACGACAGCCAGAGGATTGCCGCCGAACCGGCGGTCGGTGAAGACGTCCACGGTGACGAAGTCGCGTTTCATGATTTCAAATGTGCCACGTCCGGCTAAGCTCGCCGCATGATCAAAGCTCAGGCTGCCGCAAAAATCTCTTACGACCACGGCGTCGCGACCAATAAGCTGATAGGCGAGACGATCGGCTCGTTCTTCGACCGCACGGTCGAGACCTATCGCGAGCGCGAGGCGCTGGTGGTGCGCCATCAGAGCATCCGCTGGAGCTGGGGCGAGCTCGGCCGGCGCGTCGAGGATCTCGCCGCCGGCCTGCTGTCGCTGGGGCTGGAGCGCGGTGATCGTATCGGCATCTGGTCGCCCAACAACGCCGAATGGACGCTGACGCAGTTCGCCACCGCCAAGGCCGGCCTGGTGCTGGTCAACGTCAATCCGGCCTATCGGCGGGCCGAGCTCGAATACGCGTTGAAAAAGGTCGAGTGCAAGGCGCTGATCCTGGCGCCGGCGCTGAAGACGTCCAACTACCTCGAGATCGCGAGCGAGCTGGTGAAGGCGGGCAAGCTGCCGCATCTCCAGCACGTCATCCGGTTGGGCGCCGAGAAGACGCCGAGCATGCTTAACTTCGACGATGTCGCTGGGGCCGGCGGAAACGCCGAGAGGATGCGGCTCGCGGAGCTTGCCGGCCTCTTGCAATTCGACGACGCAATCAACATCCAGTTCACTTCGGGCACGACCGGGCATCCCAAGGGCGCCACGCTCAGCCATCACAACATCCTGAACAACGGCTTCTTCGTCGCCGAAGGCCTCAAGTTCACGCCCGAGGATCGATTGTGCATCCCCGTGCCGCTGTACCACTGCTTCGGCATGGTGATGGGCAACCTGGGCTGCCTGACGCACGGCTCAACCATGGTCTATCCGGCCGAGACCTTCGATCCCCTAGCGACCTTGCAGGCCGTCGCCGAGGAGCGCTGCACGGCGCTCTACGGCGTGCCGACCATGTTCATCGCCCAGCTCGACCATCCCGAGTTCGCCAAGTTCGACCTGAAGAGCCTGCGCACCGGCATCATGGCCGGCTCGCCCTGCCCGATCGAGGTGATGAAGAAGGTGCAGAGCCGCATGAACATGCACGAGGTGACCATCGCCTACGGCATGACCGAGACGTCGCCTGTCTCCACGCAGTGCGCCACCGACGATCCGGTCGAGCGGCGCGTCTCGACCGTCGGCCAGGTGCTGCCGCACATCGAGATCAAGATCGTCGACGCCGAAGGCAAGGCGGTGCCGCGCGGCGCGACCGGCGAGTTCTGCACCCGCGGCTACTCGGTGATGAAAGGCTACTGGAACGACCAGGACAAGACGGCCGAGGCGATCGACGAGGCGGGCTGGATGCACACCGGCGACCTCGCGACCATGGACGATGACGGCTACGTCAATATCGTCGGTCGGCTGAAGGACATGGTGATCCGCGGCGGCGAGAACGTCTATCCGCGCGAGATCGAGGAGTTCCTCTACCGCCATCCGGCGATCCAGGACGTGCAGGTGATCGGCGTGCCCGACCCGCGGTACGGCGAGGAGATCTGCGCCTGGATCAAGCTGCAGGACGGCAAGTCGGCGACGGCCGAGGAGATCCGCGAGTTCTGCAAGGGCCAGATCGCCCATTACAAGATCCCGCGCTACATCGAGTTCGTCGGCGAATTCCCGATGACCATCACCGGCAAGATCCAGAAGTTCGTGATGCGCGACCAGACCATCCAGAAGCTCGGACTCAAGACCGAGAAGACGGCTTAAGTCTTGCCGGACAGCGGCCCCCTGTCCTGAGCGAAGTCGAAGGATCCACGCCCGCATCTGCTGTCATCCCGAGCATAGCGAGGGATCTTTCCTTGGCCTGAAGGATCCCTCGCTACGCTGACGTGAGCGGACAACATCTTTTTGGCAACGCAACGCGAATTCGCGATCGAGCGTTACGGGGGATATGCCAGCAGGTGTCCGATGAAGCCAATTCTCACCTGTATTGTGTTTGCCGCCATGGCGGGCACGGCGTGGGCGCAAGCCGAGCAGAGGCCGACGGACGACCCGCTTTCCGTCAAGCCCATTGCCTCGCAGGCGCAGACGACCGACACCGACGTCATCCGCTCGAAGATCGAACGTAGTGGCTATAGCGACGTCAGGGATCTGTCGCGCGACAGCACGGGCCTCTGGCACGCCAAGGCCAGGAAGGGCGACGAACCCATCGACATCACCGTCGACAAGGGCGGCCGCATCAAGACCAGCCCGTAAGCGGCCCGGCAACCTATTCTTCCGGACCGCGAGCGTCCCGCTCGCTCATGCCTATCCGACGCATTCACATGCGCCTGAAGCGCGCAAGATGCGCGCGGTCCGGAAGACCCCGGTCCGGCAAGTAGGCCTGAACAGTTCACACGTCGCGCAGCTCGAGGCGCCGTTCGATTCTGACCAGTCGCTCGTTCAATCCATCGATCGCCATTTGCTGCTGGGCATCCGCAGCCGCCAAATGTCCGAGATGCTGAATGATCGAGGCCTGTCCGCCTTCGACGTTCGCCAGGCGTCGCTTGATCTCTCCGAGCGATCCCTGCACGTCGGCAATGTCGGAGCGGATAGCGCGGAGCTGAGTCAGAACTGGATTTTCGGGGCTGTCGACCATGCCTCTCTTGTAGCACGAGGGGCATGGTCGGATAAGCAACCGAGAGATGTATTCAAAAGCCAATCGCTCGCCGCGCGCGTGCCAGCCTCAATCGGCAGCCGCGCGCTGCTCCAGGGCCGCCGTCGCCGGACGATTGGCTTGCAGGAAGGTGCGGATGTGACGGACCGCGAGCGGGATCTTCTCCGGCACGTCCTTCCACGGATACATGCTGACCTGCGAGTTGGGTGCCAGCATCGCCACCTCCATCGCCACCGCGTAGGGATGCGGCGGGATGTCGTCGGGCAGCACCAGGATCGGGATCTGACAGGAGCGCACGAAGTCGCGCGTCACGGTGAACACGAAGTCGGCGTTGGCGCGATACATCTTGCTGAGGAACTGGCTCACCTGCTCGATGGTGATGTCGGGCCGCCGCGCGACCAGCGCCGGACCCCAGTTGGCGATGTTGTTCTGATAGAACTGGTCGGGCATCTCCGGGCGATGGCCGCTGGGCTGCGTCAGCACGGCGGCGACCACGCGTCGCGGCGCGCGCTTGATCAGGTTCCAGATGAACGGCTGGCCGATGCAGTAGCCCAGCACCATGAAGCGATCGATGCCGAGGTGATCCATCAGGCCGATATGGTCGTCGGTATAGGAGTCCCACGGCCGGTCGATCTCGAGCGGGCCGGACGACTGGCCGGGATTGGCGTTGCGCAGGTCGGCGCCGATGCAGCGGAAGCCGTCCTTGGCGAACTCCTTCATGGCGTTGAAGGGATGGCTGGTGTCGAGGCCGGCGATCGTCGAGTTCAACCCGCCGCCCGGGATGACCAGCAGCGGGAAGCCGGAGCCCATCTCCTCGTAGTGGATGCGGACGGGACCTCTTTCATAGATCGGCATGGCGCTTCCTCCTTGATCGAGAGCGAGAACGCTGAGACCAGTCTCAGGACTTGATCGGCACCCAGGCCCAGACGCAGAAGTGGTTGGCCGGTGTCATACGGATGGTGCGTGGGCCATTGCCCGGGTCGATGTCGAACGTGACCTCGCGGTTCTTGGGGCTCATCGCCTTGACCTTGCCGGACCCATCGGCGTTGAGCGGCGTGAGCAGCTTGAACTCGGTGGCTGCTCCCGA
>JAFAKN010000662.1 GCA_019235415.1 Alphaproteobacteria bacterium | reverse complement strand
GCTTCTTGATCGACAAAGGTATCTCGACGGACGATGCCGGGCGGACCGCGGCGGCGGCGAGCCTCGGCATGATCCCGATCGCTGGCGAAGTCTTCTGGAGCCCGATGGCGTTCGCCATGATCGGCGGCATCGTGGTCGCCACGCTGCTCACCTTGCTGTTCCTGCCGGCGCTTTACGTCATCTGGTACCGCATCAAGGAACCTGCCGCTTGAGTGAGCCGCGCCGAATTCCGATTATGCTGCCATGAGCTACGATGCACCGTTCGCCGGGCTGAAAGTCGTCGATCTCAGTCAGGGCATCGCCGGCCCCTACTGCGCCATGTTGCTGGCGCAGTACGGCGCCGATGTGATCAAGGTCGAGGGCATCGGCGAGGGCGATTGGGTGCGGACGATCGGCACGCGCTACGGCGACCATTCCACCTTCTCGGTGATCGGCAATCTCGGCAAGCGCAGCATCGCCGTCGACCTCAAGTCGGAGGCGGGAAAGCAGATCGTGTGGCGGCTGATAGAAGGCGCCGACGTCTTCCTCGAAGGGTTCAGGCCGGGCGTGATCAAGCGGCTGGGCTTCGATTACCCCGCCGTCTCGGCCCGTGAGCCGCGCATCCTCTATCTCTCGATCTCGGGCTTCGGCCAGAGCGGCCCGCTCGCCGAGCGGCCGGCGATGGACCCGGTGCTGCAGGCCTACACCGGCCTGATGGTCGAGAACCGCGGCGAGGACGGCATTCCCCATCGCGTGCCGGTGATCGTGGTCGACATGTCGACGGCGCTCTATGCCTTCCAGGCGCTTTCCGCCGCGCTCTACGCCCGGCGCGACGAAGCGCGCGGCCGCTACCTCGACGTCAGCCTGATGCAGTCGGCGACGGCGCTGCAATCGATCCGCCTGATGTCGTCCTTCCTCGAAGATGGCGCCGTCAAGCCCGGCGGGGCGCCCGGCGGCGTGTTCAAGATCGCCGACGGCTGGATGTCGCTGCTCGCCTTCAACGACCGCGACTTCAAGGCGCTGTGCGGCGCCATCGACTTGGCCGCGCTGCCCGACGATCCGCGTTTCTGTTCACAGAAGGCACGGCTTGCCAACGACGTCGCGCTCTACGGCATCATCCGCCCGGCGTTGGCCGCCAAGCCGTGGGACGACTGGACAAAGCGGCTCACCGAGGCGCGGCTGATGCACGAGCGGCTGAACAGCTACGCGGAGTTCCTGGAGCAGCCGCATGTGCGCGAGACCGGGTTGATCCAATGGCTGAGCCAGGCCGGCTTCAACCGTCCGGTCCCGGTGCCGGCGTTGCCCGGCATGCTGCCGCAGGCCGACGGCACCACGCGCGGCACTGCTCCGGTGACCGGGCAACACACGAGGGAGATCCTGACGCAGCACGGCTTCACCTCGGCCGAGGTCGAGCGCCTGCTCGGCGACGGCGCCGTCGCGCTCGCCGGATGAGAGCCGCGTGGAAGGCGGCGGAGGACGTGCGGTGAGCTCCGGGCTCAAGATCATGATCATCCGCCACGGCGAAAAACCGGAGGAGAAGAGACAGCCGCCTTTCGGCGTCAACAAGAACGGCGAGCAGAATTGGGATTCGCTCTCGGTGCGCGGCTGGCAAAGAGCGGGCGCACTGGCCGCCCTGTTCACATTGTTGCCCGGCGATCCGGCATCGCCGCTGGCAACGCCGCAACTGATCTACGCGTCCAAGCCACGCAGCGGCGCCGCCACTCCGAGCGCCGATGGCGGCACCAGCCGAGGCCGAAGCAAGCGCCCGCGGCAAACCGTTTCTCCGCTGGCGGCGCGGCTCGGTCTCATGCCCAACCTCGACTTCGGCAAGGGAGACGAGGCCGATCTGGTAAGGCAGGTGCTGACGCACACGGTGCCCGTCCTGATTGCCTGGTCGCACGAGCCGATTTGCGACCTGGCCCGACAGTTCACGGGCGCCCAACCGCCGCAACAGCCCATCCCGGCGCAATGGCCCGACGACCGCTTCGATGTCGTCTGGGTTCTCGACCCGCCGCCGGGAGACGGCAGAGGCTGGCGATTCACGCAGGTCCCGCAGCGGCTGCTCAAAGGAGATTCCGACCAGGGAATCACCTAGCTATCCTGCGACATGAGCCGCGTCACCACCTTGTCGCCCGCCGACTATCGACGCATCCCGTGGAAGAACGGCGGCGGGGTTACCGTCGACATCGCCTTCGACGGCGACGTCTGGCGCTTCAGCCGCACACCGATCACGGCTGCGGGCGCGTTCTCCGACTACACCGGATACGACCGCCTCCAGGTGCTGATCGTCGGTAGCGGCCTGGTGCTCGAGACACCGGACGGCGAGATCGACCTGCGGCAGCCGTTTCGTCCGGTGCGCTTCGCGGGCGAGACGCCGATCGCGAGCCGGCTGGAGGCCGGGCCGGTGGAGGTCGTGAACCTGTTGGGCGACCGCGCGCGGGTCCGTCTCGACCTCGCGGTGATGATCGCCGGCGACACGCAACGACTGGGCGCTGGCCTGCACCTTGCCTACTGTCCGGCAGGCCAGTCGGTGCTGCGCCTGTCAGGTAAGGACCATGAGCTGGCGGCCGACGAGGCGCTGCGCATCGAACACGGCGAGGGCGCTCTTGCAACGCTCGTCGCCGGGCAGGTCATAAGAGGGAGCGTGACATGCGTATCGCGGTAGTAGGCGTCTGCCGAGACGCATAGGAGCTAACGCGCCGCACCCGCAAGGCCGTCGCTCAGTGTCTTCATGAAGGCGACCAGCGCCCGCTCCTCGTCCGCGGTCAGCCGCAGGTTGCCCAGTTCCTTGCGGTTCACTGTCTGCGGCACCTCCGGCTCCGGCCAGCACCCTTGCGTCACCGCCTCGCTCTCGGGCGTGAAAGCATTGGGGCAGCGTGGCTTGACGTCCCGCGTGTTGTAGAAGCTGACGACGTTTTCGAGGCTCGTGAAGTAGCCGTTGTGCATGTACGACTTCACAAAGCCGGGATGCGGCCGCTTGTCGACGTTGCGCAGCGTCGGGACCTTCATCCGTCCCATGTTTTGCTCGGCATATTGCCGCCACTGGTCCTCGGTCTGCAGGAAGCCCCCGAGGCCGAGGTCGATCCAGCTTCGGCCCTGCGGATTCTCCGCTTGCTGGTACCAAGGATTCAAGGGATTCCGCGGGACACCGAGATTGTCGTAGGTGAAGTCGGTGAACAGCGGCCCCTTGACGCCCGGGCCGCCGGCGGGCGGCGCCGT
>JAFAKN010000500.1 GCA_019235415.1 Alphaproteobacteria bacterium | reverse complement strand
GCGGCAACAACTGGCTGGTGCTGCACGAGGCGACGCGGGCCGGCACGGGGCTCGCGGTGCTGCCGTGCTATCTCGGCGATCCCGATCCGGCGCTGAAGCGGGTCGGCGGCGTCCTGGCCGAGGTCGCGGCCGAGCAGTGGCTGCTGGTCCATCGCGACCTGCGCGCCCTGCCGCGCGTGCGCGCCGTGATGGACGCCGTGATCGAGCTCTTCCAGCGCGAGAAGCCGCTGCTCGAGGGGCGGGGGTGAGGAGTTGGCGCAGTTGGCGCAGTTAGCGCAGTTAGCGCAAGTGATTCGCCAATCAGGAGGCGGAGCAGAGAGGGGCCCATGGCTGATGTCACGCCGGAGATGATCCTGCAGGTCCAGCACAGCGCACTCGATGTGCTCGGGGACATCCGAGGCAGCATGCGCCGCATCGCGCCCAGCGCTGCTGCCGGCGATGACGGTCATAGCGAATACCACGTGGCGCGGGCCTTGCCGTGCCGGTGCACGCGGCCGTCGGCGACCAGCTCGCGCAGACGCACCTTCAGCGTGTTGCGATTGGCGCCGGTGAGAGACGCAAGCTCGGTCATCGACGCCCGCTCCGTGGTCCGGAGCGCGTTCAGGATCTTCAGCGACAGCGCCGGCAAATCGGCTTCATGTGCTTGGGCGATGCGTTCGCGGTCCAATCGTGCGGCCAGCGCGTCCTTCTGCTTCTTGAGGCAGCGCAGGAAAAAGCCGACCCACGAGTCCCAGTCGGGCGTGTCGCTTCGGAGCGTCGTCTGCGTGCGCCGCAGCGCCCGGTAGTACAGATCCCTGTTTTCCTCGATGACGCGCTCCAGCGAGGCGTAGGGCACGTAAGCATAGCCGGCCCTCAGCAGAAGGAGCGTCGTGAGCACGCGCGACAGGCGCCCGTTGCCATCCTGGAAAGGATGGATCGCGAGAAACGTCACGACGAAGACGGCGATGACGGCAAGCGGGTGCAGGGCTTGCTCGTCCAGCGCCTTGCGCGTCCAGGCGACGAGCGCCTCCATCTCGCGCGGCGTGTCGAACGGCGGGGTCGTCTCGAACACCACGCCGAGCTGCAGGCCATCCGCATCGAGCGCGACGACGTTGTTGGAGAGGGTCTTGTAGGAGCCGCGATGGCGGGCGTCCTTGTCGCTGTGGCGCAGCAAGGTCTGGTGCAGCTGGCGGATGTGGTTCTCGGTGAGCGGCATGTCGGCCCAGGCCTCGAAGACGAGGTCCATCGCCGCGGCGTATCCGGCCACTTCCTGCTCATCGCGGGTCTTGAAGGAGGCGAGCGATATCGCTCGCGAAAGCAGCGCTTCGACCTCGGCGTCCGACAGCTTGGCGCCTTCGATGCGCGTGGAGGAGCCGACGCTCTCGATGGTCGCGACCTTGCGCAGCGCGCCGAGGCGGTCCGGCGAGACTGTCTTGAGCGCTTCCCACCTCCCTTTGAATTCATCGATCTCGGCGATGAGCTTCACAAGGTCGGGGCCGAAGGCGAGCTTGGGTTCCTTCATAAGCAGAACATCACATCCGATTTCGTACCCGATAATACCCGATTCGACCCGATCTCCGGTCGCCGCGATCGGCTGGAGGCCGGGCCTCGCGATCTCCACTTCCGGCGAGAAAGGGGAACGAGGCCGGCGTTGAGGTTGGGGATCGACGTCGAGTTGTCGTTCTCTTCTTGTTCTCGTTAGATAGGCTGCCTCGGGACCTTTAGCAAGTCTAATTTTTGGACTTTTGCATCTCATTCCGGCCGGGCGAATAACCAAGCGCCAAGAGAGGGGTTCGGCGCTTCGATCCACCAAACCTAGTGGGATGGCGCCGCGGACGGCCGCTACAGAAGGGGGTCGTCACAACCGCCCCGCCCGAAAAATCGGCTGCCGGCAGTGACGTCGCGCGGCCTAGCTGCGGGAAGTCGGCATCGCGGCGGGTGCCGGCTCCGTGTTGCTGCGCAGGATCGTGCCGTCGGAGCTGTAGAGGGTCGTCGTGTCGAGGAATTCGTAGTCCTGGACCACGCCCGATGCGCTGTAGCGCACCTGCAGGGTCTGCCGGCGCACGCTGGTGCCGGGGTCCTGGCTGGCCGCGATGAACGGCCCGACCAGCGGGATGAAGGTGGCGCCGTTCACCGGCGGAACGGTGGTCTGGTGTGCGCGATACGACGCGAGCCGGTCGCCGTTGTCGACGATCGCGATTGAGATCGGCGGCCCGAACATGGCCTCGATCTGCGCGCGGGTCGTGGCGCCCTTCTGAATGCTCTCGACCTGGGCTCGGCTGATCGGCTCTTGCCCGGTCTGATAGGCGGCGCAGCCCGCCAACGGAAACGTCAGGACAACCGCGACCATCAGCGTGCGAAACATCGGTCCCTCCCGGGAGAGCGGTGAGCACGTCGCAACTGGCTCGTTTCGGCGGGCGGGAGTGTCTACGTGCGGTCGTCGTCGACGACTACACGCGATACGCGTGGTCGCGTTCGACCATCTCCGCGTTCGGCATCACTCTCGGTCTTGTGAACGCCGCAAAGAACTATCAACCGCAAATTGCAGGCTGATGCGCGGGTCGGCGTCGCCGGCGACTTCGGGGCGGTGTCGATCACGTCGCGACTTGCCGAGACCTCCGAATTTCTGGGCTCCGGGAGCGCGATTCCATTTTCCGGACGCGGCAGGCTAACCCATTGAAGATCCTCGCTTTTGCCGCATCGGATTGTAGACTATTTCGTGAAATACTAAATATTCGGGTGCGGCTAGCAGTGATAGCGGCGTCGCCCGCTCGAGCTGGCGATGGCAGCATCCATCATTTCTTGCGCCCAAAACGGGCGCATCATCGCTCGGCGCACGTTGCGCCGCTTTGTCGACGGCAGGGCCCGGCACAAGGACCAGCCGGCCGTCAAGGCGGCCCTCGACGCATGGTTTGCAGAAGTGCGGAAGGCGAATTGGAGAAGCAGCGCCGACATCAAGAGACTCTATGCGTCGGCGAGCATCGTGAGCGCCGACCGGATCGTATTCAACATCAAGGGAAACGACTATCGATTGGTCGTGTCGGCCGACTTCGAGAAAGGCATCGTCTGGATCAAGTGGCTGGGCACTCATCGCGATTATGACCGCATCGATGTCAGGAGTGTGGATCATGGCGGCAGTCAGGCCGATTAGGACCGAAACCGACTACGAGGCCGCGCTGGCCGAGGTCGAGACGCTGTGGGGCGCCAAGGCAGGCACGCCGAAGGGCGACCGGCTGGACGTCCTGGCGACGCTGATCGACGCCTACGAGAAAGAGCATTGCCCGATGGATCAGCCTGACCCGATCGAAGCCATCAAGTTCCGGATGGAGCAGCAGGGGCTCACCCGCAGGGACCTCGAGGGCATCATCGGCACCAGGACGCGCATCGCCGAAGTCCTGAACGGCCGGCGCGGCCTTTCGATCGCGATGATCCGGCGGCTCAACGAGAGGCTTGGGATCCCGGCAGATATCCTGATTCGCCCCTCGCGCAAACGCGCTGCTTAGACGTCCCTCGGCGAGAAGGCGGCGCCGACCGGGGCTTGCAGCACTCCGGCTGATCGCCTTGCGCCGCTGGAAGCTCGTCGCAGAAGCCCGAGCAACCCGCATGCCTCTCGTCGACCATGGTCCGAGCAGCGTTCAGGCGTGCCGTCGTGCTTGCCGAGGCGCGCGCCCCCAGCAGGCAACGACGGAGCCTCACGCGCGGGGCAGCAGCGGCGGGTCCTTGACGTAGCCCTCGGCGAGCCGGCGGCCGGTGGCGCGCATGGCGGCACGATCGGCTATGGGGTCGGCCTTGGGGTCGACGGCGGGCGGCTGGTGCACCACGGTGTCGTTGCAGAACGTCGGCAGCACCGCGTTGCCGCGGCTCAGCCCCAGCGGGTCCTGGCCGTCGCGCACCGCCTGGATGCCGTTGCGCACCAGCTTGCGGAACATCGCCACGCCGCGATCGGTGGTGGCGAGATGCTCGAGCCCGTGCACCGCGATCGGCCGCTGCGACACCTGGGCCTCGTAATCGCCGGGCCGGCGCTGGCTTTCCTCGTAGCTGTCCATCGCCAGCTGGCCGGGCAGCATGATGCCCCGGTCGGCCCACCAGGCAGGCATCGCCGGTGCCGCGCCGTTTTCGTTGACGTGCCGCAGCTCGACGAACATCGTCCTCGTGTCGTCGATCGGCACGATCCAGCGGCTCATCATCGGCCCGCTGAAGCCGTGCGGGCTGAGCCCGTCCTCCCAGATCGGCGCCACCTGCTGCAGGTTGGGCATCACGTTCTCGACCATGCGCGCCCAGACGTTGTCGCCGACGCGT
>JAFAKN010000434.1 GCA_019235415.1 Alphaproteobacteria bacterium | reverse complement strand
CAGCAAGTCCAAGCTTAGTAGCGTCTTCAGCTTTTCCTCGAGACCGCGTTCACGAGCACCACCGAAGAAGTGGGGCCGGCATCAGGGAGGAAGGAATGAACAGACTGAGCAGGCGTTCTGTGCTTCGCGGATCTGTCGGCCTGGCGGCCGCCGGAAGCGTGAGCGCGCCTTATATCGCCAATGCGCAGGCCAAGACGGCGAGCGTTCTGTGGGTCCAGGGCTTCGTGAAGGAAGAGGACGAGGCCTTCAAGAACCTGGTGGCGGCCTACGAGAAGGCGAGCGGCAACAAGATCGAGTACAGCCTGATCCCGTTCGGGCCGGCCATGCAGAAGATCGTCGCCGGGCTGACCAGCGGCGACACGCCCGACATCATGTTCCACGACATCGCCGACCAGGCGGTCGTGCCGCAGAACACCTGGAACGACAAGCTGATCGACGTCAGCGACGTCGTCGACACGCAGAAGGACAAGTTCCATCCGACGGCGCTGCTCGCGTCCAAGTACTACAACAACGTCACCAAGCAGCGTGGCTACACCTACGTGCCGATCAAGTGCGGCGTGCTGCCGTTCCACGTGTGGAACTCGATGGTCGAGAAGGCCGGCTTCAAGCTTGCCGACGCGCCCAAGACCTGGGACGCCTTCTGGGACTTCTTCAAGCCGATGCAGAAGAAGCTGCGCGAGACCCAGCGCAACGTCTACGTGCACGGCCTGCAACCGACGACCAACGGCCCGGCCGACGGCAACAACACCTTCCACCACTTCCTGATCGCCAACGGCGGCAACGACATCGTCACGCCGGACGGCCAACCGCATCTCGACGATCCCAAGGTCAAAGAGGCGGTGATCAAGTCGCTCGCTTACATCACCACGTCCTTCAAGGAGGGCTACGTGCCGCCGGGGGCGCTGAGCTGGAGCGACGCCGACGACAACAATGCCTTCCACGCCAAGCAGATCGTGATGGATCTCGACGGCACCATCTCGACCGAGGTCGCGATGTTCCACGAGAAGGAGAAATACGACGACGCCATCACGCTGAAACTGCCCAACGACAATTCGGGCCAGCCGATGCGCGCCGAGCTCGGCTCGGCCGGCGCCTTCATCGCCAAGAGCGCGAAGAACGTGGACGTCGCCAAGGACTTCCTGAAGTACGTGATCCAGCCGGACAACCTCAATCTCTACCTCAAGACCGGGCTGGGCCGCTGGTTGCCGCCGATGCCGCACCTGGTGAAGGAGGATCCGTTCTGGCTCAAGCAGGATCCGCATCGCACGGCCTACGCCACCGAAGGCATGATCGACCCGACGGTGGCCAACTATCCCTGCTTCAACCCGGGCTATGCCGAGTGCAACGCCCAACAGGTCTGGGGCATTGCAGTGGCCGATATCGTGAAGAACGGCATGACGCCACAGGCGTCGGCCGACAAGGCGCTGAAGCGCGTCGGCGAGATCCTGGCGAAATACCCGGTCGCGAAAGCCTGAGGAGGCGTCATGAGCGAGTCCTCGTCATGAGCACCCAGACGCTCGAAAGCGGCGAAGTCCTCGTCCGGCGTCGCCCAGCGGCCGAGCGGTTCTGGCGCGGCGGTCTGCAGGGCTCGGAGTACACCTGGGCGATCGCCTTCACGGTGCCCTACATCCTGCTGTTCCTGGCCTTCGTCGCCTATCCGGTCGCCTTCGGCGCCTGGCTGGGGCACGACCCGAGCCTGTATTTCGAGCTGGCCGAGGACCCGATCTACCAGCAGACGATCGTCAACACGGTCCTCTATGTCGGCATCGCCGTGAACCTCAAGATGTTCGGCGCGCTCTTGCTGTCGGGCTTCTTCATGCGGCGCGGCTGGTGGGTCAAGGCGCTGCTGCTGGTGTTCGTCCTGCCGTGGGCGATGCCGGCGTTGCCATCGTTCAT
This sequence comes from Alphaproteobacteria bacterium, assembly GCA_019235415.1. Taxonomy (GTDB): domain Bacteria; phylum Pseudomonadota; class Alphaproteobacteria; order Reyranellales; family Reyranellaceae; genus Reyranella. The sequence goes on along the minus strand of JAFAKN010000434.1, from coordinate 1,056 downwards.
CTCCATCCACTGGATGCTGAACGGCGAATGGGGGCTCATAAACAACTTCCTGTTCAACGTGTTCGGCATCGACGGGCCGGGCTGGCTCGACACCTCGCGCTGGCTGGCGCTCGGCGCGGTGATCACCTCGCACATCTGGAAGTGGATGCCGTTCTGGACGGTGATTTTGCTGGCCGGCCGCATGGCCATCCCGCAGGAGCTCTACGAGGCGGCCGAGGTCGACGGCGCCACCGGGCTGACGCGCTTCACGCACGTCACCTTCCCGCTGCTCGCCAACCTCTACCTGGTGTGCACGCTGCTCTCGACGATCTTCACCCTGGGCGACTTCAACTCGGTGTTCTTCGTCTCCGGCGGCGGGCCGGCGCTCAGCACCCACGTGCTGGCGACGCTCGGCATCCGCGACGCCTTCGAGGTGGCGCGGCCCGAGCTCGGCGTCGCCGCGGTGCTGACCGCGCTGCCGCTGATGATCCCGCTGGTGCTGATCCTCATGCGCAAGCTGCGCACGACGGAGGTGACGCTATGACCATCGCCGTCGACGACGCCCCTCCCGCCGTTGCCGCCATCGCGGTCCGGCCGGCCTCGGCCGAGCGGGCGCGCAGCGCGCGGCGGCTGCGCTGGTGGAAGGAGGCGGGCGCGATCTGCGTCGCCGTCCTGGTGCTGATCTGGACCCTGGTGCCGGTCTACAACATCTTCATGGTGTCACTCGAATCGAAGGGCGACGTGTTCACCGAGACGATCTTCCCCGACAAGCCGTCGCTCGACAGCTTCTGGACCGTCATCACCCAGGGCTACTGGTACCTCGAGGAGTTCTGGCACCAGTTCGCCAACAGCTTCTACATCGGCGTCGGCACGGTGTTCTTCACGCTGGCGATCGGCTCGCTGGCGAGCTTCGCCATCGGCCGCATGCGCGTGCGCTACGGCTGGGTGCTGAGCAACGCCGCGCTGCTGACCTACGTGATCCCGGCCTCGTTCCTCGCGATCCCGTTCTACCGGATCATGCAGATCTACGGGCTGACCAACAATCTGTGGTCGGTGATCGCCGCCGAAGTCACCTTC
>JAFAKN010000216.1 GCA_019235415.1 Alphaproteobacteria bacterium | reverse complement strand
CGGTCGTGGAACACCTGCACGGTGACCATCTCGGACCAGTTCTGCACCGTCTCGCCTTCCGGCACCCATTCCTGGATCGACATGCCGTTGCGTGTGTCCTGGTAACCGGACGTGAAGCCCGCCGGCATGCCGACCAGCAGGTTCTCGCCCTGGAACTGCGCCTGCACCGGCGTGACCGCAAGCCACAGGCCGAGGCCAAGCAATGCGCCGGCCGCTCGCCCTCGTCCCATTTCTTCACTCCACCGCCGTCGAACCGTCCCCGAGCGTCTCACTCCTTGCTGGCGCAGGACAACCTGAAACCGACGTAGTTGTACCGGTTGCGTGCGATCATCGTGCTGCGGCGCGCCGAGCGCCAATACCAAGGATCGGCATCCCAAAAGCCGCCGCGCACGACCCGCGCAGTGCAGCTGGGCGCGCCCCATACCGACCCGTCGGTGGGCGCCCCGGCGTAGGTCGAATGCCAGCAGTCGGCGACCCACTCGGTCATGCCTCCCACCATGGCAAACAAGCCGAATGGATTGGGCATCTTGGGCGGCACGGAGGACGGATGGTCGATGCCCATGGAGACGTAGTCGCTCATCTGCTGTGTGCCGTCGCCCCAGAAGAATTTCGCCTGCGAGCCGCCACGCACGGCATATTCCCACTCGGCCTCGCTCGGCAGTCGACAGGTCCTGTCGAGGCGTCGCGAGATCCACGCCGCGAAGTCGCGCGCCTCCTGCCAGTTGACATTGAAGACGTGGACGGCGCCGCGGCCCCGATTCTCGTCGTTTGGAATGTGAGTGCAGCCCTGATCCGCCACGCAGGCGTCCCACTGCTCGAACGTGACGTTGTATTTCTGCATCAGGAAGGGTTTGGCCAAAACGACCTCGTGGCGGGGAAACTCGTTGTCGCTCGAGTCTTCCTCTTCGCGGCCACCCATCTGGTACGTACCTTGGGGAATCGTCGCCATCTGCGGCAGAAAGGACGCAACGATCTTGTCCACTCTGCTTCGGGCATCGGGCAACAACGATGGTTCGAGGGCGGGCATGGCGATCGGCAACAGCGTGTCCGGCTGCACCGAGACCGAAGCGGACGCTCTGAACTCGTAGAAGACGTTGCGCCCGTCCCGCTTCAGCTCGATCGTGTGGTTTCCGGCAGGCAGCAAGACTCGAAAGCCTGAATCCGTGCGCGCCGGCATCTCACCCCGCCGCTTGCCGTCGACCAGGACGGCCGCCCCTGCGGCGTTGGCATAGATCAACACCGCGCCGTCGGTGGTCGGTTCGGACGAGGCCCGAGCGTGAACGGCAAGGACCGCGATCAGCGACAGGGCGAGCAGTACGGCAGGCACTCTCATCGTCCTCGAGCTCCTCTATCCAACAAGCGCTGTCATTCCGGGGCCGTGTTCGGGGAGAAGCGGTCGAGGCCGCGGAACAGCGACTTCAGGGCCGGTACGACCAGGCTGATGAGGGTCACCCGCTCCGTCACGATGCGCACTTCGGCCAGCGTCCCCGGCGTTATCGGCATCGGCGGGCCGTTGGACGACGTCCACACGAAGCCCGACGGCCGCTCGCGGCTCCTTTGCAGCGTCACCTGGGCGAGGAAGGGTGCTCCCTTGGCGGTGAGCCGCCGCACCAGCTCGTCGTTGCGCAGCAGCTGGCGCATCCGCTCCGGCGTCAGCGGCACATCCGACACATAGCTCACCTCGCCGATCATGTTGCCGAAGACGTCGCGCCGGACCGACGACGGATCGATCAGCGCCGACATGCCCGGATACACCCGCTTGCCCGCCTCGGCGGATACGAACACCGCGGCCACCAGCCGGTTCGGACCGGGCCGTTCGCGGTATAGGGTATTGGCGGTGGGAAGCAGGCTCACCAGCGGCGCGCCGAACGCCACCACGTCGCCGGGCGACACCTTGATTTCCGAGACCAGGCCGAAGTCGCGACTGATCACTGCGCTCTCCCGCTGCAGTTGGTCGGACAGCCGGGCAATTCGCTGCTGCACGGCGATCAACCGCTCCTCGAGCTGCAACTGCTCGCGGCGGAACTGCCCCTTCTGGGTAAGCTCGTCGAGAAGCAGATTGAGCGGACTGGACTGCGTTCTGGACAGCCGCTCCTCGGTATCGGCGACATCGCTGCGCACCAGGAGGGCGCGATCGACCGTCGTCATGCCTTTCGTCTTGAGCTCCTCGACGCCCTTGATCAGCTGCTGCAAGGCCGCCAGGCGCTCGCGCAGGTAGCGCTCGCTCGTGTCCGCCTGCGCCCGCATCTGATCGCGGATGTCCTTGCTCGCCTTCGCCGTCTCGATCTGCAGCTGGTTGATCGCCTCGATCGACTGGGTCAGCTGATCGCGCTCGCCCTCGGCCTGGCTGAGCTCCAGCCGCAGTGCCGGCCGCTCGATGCGGACGATCACATCGCCTGGCGCCACCGGATCGCGTTCGGCGACACGAACCTCGACCACGCGTCCCTCGCTCTGCGCTGCGATGTCCAGCTCGAGAATGCCCTTCGAGCTGATCAGTATGGCTTCCGACTTCACCTGGATCGGAACCTTGATGATGCAGGCCGCAATGAGGGCCGATCCCAGCACGAGTCCCAGGACCACCAGGGCGATCCTGGACATCGGATGAGTGGCGCGCAGCGTGAGCCCGAGCTGGTCGGGCGATTGCAATGCGCCGAGCGCGGCGGGACGGAAGAGCTGGTTCGGCTTCATTGTGCAGCCTCCATCGTCTCGACCGGAAGGCCTCGCCAGGCGCCGATTTGCGCCGTCTGCCTTTGCAGCAGGTCGCGGAACAAACCTTCGCGCGCGGCCAGCTCGGCGAACGAACCGCGGTCGGCAATTCGCCCGCCGTCCAGCACGATGATCTCGTCGCAGTGAAGAAGCGCGGCAAAGCGATGGGCGACCATGACGCGCGTCGCCTGCAGCCCCTTCAAGGTTTCGACGACGCGGGCCTGCGCTTCGCCATCGAGAGCGCTGGTGGGCTCGTCCAGCACCAGGACCTTTGGCCGCGACGCCAGCGCTCGGGCGAGCAGGAGCCGCTGGACCTGCCCGCCGGAAAAGCCCGCACCATCCTCGCCCACCAGCGTGTGCACACCCATCGGCAGAGCACGCAGCTCGTCGGCGATCCCGGCCAGTTCCAATGCTTGCCACACGTCGTCGAGACCGATTGCGGTCGCGCCCCGGACGTTCTCGAACAGCGTGCCGGGAAACAGACGGCTGTGCTGCATCACGGTTCCGATCTGCCGGCGCACCAGTCGCGGATCGAGCGAGGCCATATTGCGTCCGTCGAGGTAGATGCCGCCGCTGTGCGGCTCCTCCAGCCCCAAGAGCAGGCGCATCAACGTCGACTTGCCTGCCCCGGAAGTACCGACGATGCCGACGAAGCCGCCGGCGGGAATCTGGAAGGAGACGTCCGAAAGCACGATCGAGGACCCGTAGGTGAAGCCGAGTCCGACGACCTCGATCGCCCCCGACAGGGTGCCAACCGGCACGCGACCGCCGGGCGTCTCGAGCCGATGCTCGATGAAACTGCGGGCCAGCTTGGCGAGCGGCAGCAGCTTGGCTCCCGATGTCACGGCATGGGCCGTCTGGCGCGCGGCGCGCACCAGCTTCTCCAACCCCACGATGAAGGCGACCGCCACGGCCGCCGTGGTGAGGCCTGCGGCTTGTGCGTCGATGCTGAGGGCCACCGCCGCGAACACGGCGATGTAGACCGCTGTCTCCCAGCCTGCTTCGAAGATGCCGGCAATGTTGTAGATGCGCGCCGAGCGGTTGAGGCGGCTTTGAAAGGCCAGGAAGTTTTGCGCCCACTGCGTGAAGCCCAATTGTTCGGCGCCCATTGCCCGCAGCACCGGGAACAACCGGATGAGGTCGTAGACGAACGCCAGGACGATCACGTCCATGCGCTCGCCTTCGTAGATCACCTCGAACTGGCGACGCCCGATCACGACGGCGAGCGCGATCAGGACCGCGCTCAAACCGATCGCAAGCAGGCCGGCCGGCGTGTTGTAAAATACCAGGAAGCTCGCCAGCACCACGAGGTGCATGAAGGCGAGCCCGCCGTGGATGACCTGGTGCGTCACGCCGCGACGAAACTTTTCGACGGTCTCGAGCTGGGTCGCCAGGATGAGCGAGGTCTGGCTGCGCCAGGCGGCGGCCGGCAAGCGCAGGAGGCGGTCGATCATGGCGGCATGGATCAGCTGCCCAAGCCGACCATCGAGCCGCACCTGGGCGATCGCCGCCGCAAGGCGCATGCTGCCCAACGTGATCCACGTCAGCAGCAGGCCGGCCAGGATGGCGACCAGCAACGTGACGTCGCGCGTAGGGATCACCACACCCACGACGAGACCCAGGGCAAGCGGCGTCGCCAGGCTGAAAAGCGCGCTCAGCGTGCCCCATGCCGCGATCTCGGCGAGAGCGCCGTAGGAGTGCCTGAGCGCAAACAGCAGCACGTCGCGGTAGGTAAGCTTGCCTCCGGGCAGGGTCGCATGAAAGGCATAGCCGATCGGCTCGAGGCGAGCCTGCAACTCGCGCGTAAACGGTATGCGGCGACCGCCGTCCTCGGGGAATTCCAGGTACAAGCGCCTCCGCCAGTCCTTCAACAAAGGCGCGGGGCTGGGCCGCGCCCGTCCATCGCGGCGCAGCAGCACCAGCAAAGGATTCTGCAGATCGCGCGCCCAATCGCCCTCCAGCTTGACGGGCCGCAGCCGGACCGCGCTGTCCGTGGCAAATCGCGCCAGGGCATCTGCCATCGGCTCCGACGGATCGGCCACGAACTCGGTGAACGGCTTGCTTCGCCCTGCCTCCAGCACACGGCAAGCCGCCCGAATAAGCGGCGGCAACGCCTCCACCTCGGGGAGGCGCCGTTTGAACTTGCCGCGCAGCAGTAAGTCGAAGTCGCCTAGACTGCGGCGAAAGTCGGCGTCCATGCGCGCCCACCGGCGCGCCCTTCGGTCATCCAAATCTTGATGTGCGGCCTCGCTCATCGTGCCTCCACGAGGTCACCGACGCCGTGCTCGGCCAGCATGAGATCCGGCGGTCCCGTTGCGACGAGACGGCCCCGATCGAGCATCATCACCATGTCGCAGCGCCGGATGACGCTGGCGCGGTGCGTGATCATGACGACCGTGATGCCGCGCTCCCGCAACTCGGCGAGGAGCGCTTCCTCGCTCAGCGCATCGAGAGCGCTGGTCGCTTCGTCCAGCACCAGGAGGGACGGCCGCGTTACCAAGGCCCGGGCAATGGCAACGCCTTGGCGCTCGCCCCCACTGAGGCCGATGCCGCCCTCCCCTACTCTTCCCTCGAAGCCTCCCGGACGGCGCGCGATCACCGCTTCGATGGAAGTCCCACGGACGGCTGCGGCGAGGTCCGTCGAACCTGCCGTGGGGTCCCACAAGGTGATGTTGTCCTTGATCTTGCCGGCGAACAAAAAGCCCGCCTGATCGACGTAGCCGATGGAGCCGCGCAAGGTCTTGCGTGGAATGCGGCCGGCCGGAACCCCGTCGAACCGCAGCTCACCGTCGCTCGGCGCCATGAGTCCGACCAGCAGCCGACCGAGCGTCGTCTTCCCGCTTCCGGACGGGCCCACCAAAGCCACCAGACAGCCGGCCGGCAACGTGAACGTGACGTCCTGGAGCACGGGCGGCCCGCCCGTGTAGTGGTAATGAATGCCGATCGCCTCGACTGCACCCGACAGCACGGTGCGGCTGGAGCAGGCCGTTTCGGCTCCCGACTGCTTCCCGTCGAGCACGCCGTCCGGCTTCTGCTCCAGGACGTCCTGCAGCCGGCTCATCGTGCCCGCCGTCATCTGCAAGGCAGTGGCGGCCGATGGCAGACTCCCCATCGGGCCGGCGAACATCCCGGCGAGCAACTGGAAGCCGATCAGGCCACCGACCGTGAGCTCGCCGTCGAGGACCAGCCAGGCCCCCGCCCCCAGCACGAGCAGCTCGAGCAGCCCCGAGGCGATGAGCGGCGACAGCGCCGCGAGCTGCTTCAGGCGGGCAATGCGCTGCTCGGCATTGACGTGCTGCAGCTCGACATCCATCAGGCGGCGGAACAAGAGGTCCTCGGCGCCGGTCGCCTTGTAATCCTCCAACAGCGCGGCCGCTTGAATATTGGCCGCATGGACCCGGCCCCCCATGGTCTGCACCAGGATGCTGCTGTCGCGCAGCTGCCGTGAGATCGTCCGCATGATAGCGAGGTTCACGATCCCGAATCCGACGCACAGCACCGTCAGCGGCGGGCTGAACAGCAGCATGATCGCCGCATAGACCGTCATGCTGAGCAGGGCGAGCCCGATCTCGGCGACCGGACCCGCGATCACGCCAGCCACCTGGCCGGAGAATTGCGCCCGCGCCGAGATCTCGCCGGGGCTGCGCACGACGAAGAAGCCGAACGGCAGATGGAACAGGTGCCAAAGGAAGCGGCCAGCCAGCGCCACGGCGATGCGCGTCTGCAACCGCAGTAACGCCGCCGACCGGATCCATGCGAGAAGCGTGCGGAAGACGAGCGCCGCCGCCATGGCGGCCAGCAGGGGCAGCAGCCAGTCGCCGTAGTGCTGCCCGAGGTAATCGTCGACGAACACGCGGGTGAACCCGGGCAGCAGCGCGGCCACCATCGCCTCGAGGAAGCCAAAGCCCAATACGATCGCCAGACCGCCACGTGCGCCACGCGCGTGCGACAACAACGTGCCGATCAGCTTCTGCCGACGCCCGCCCCGTACGAACTGTGGCCCCCGCTCGAACGTGAGCGTGATGCCCGTGAAGGCGCGACCAACTTCGGCCTCCGACAGGGTGAGCGCCCCGCGCGCCGGATCCTGCACATGGAACCGGTTGCCGCTCCAGCCTTCCAGCACGACGAAATGATCGAAGTTCCAGAACAGCACCTGCGGCAGCGGCAACTTGCGCAAGGTGGCGATTTCGCAGGAGTAGGCGCGGGCCGCCAGGCCGAACTCCATGGCGATCCGCGCCAGCGTGCCGGCATCGATGCCATCGCGCGAGCTGCCGCATCGATCGCGTAGCTCGTCGAGCGGCACGTGGCGGCCAAAGCTCTCGAGGACCATGCGCAGACAGGCCGCGCCGCACTCCGCGGCTTCGACCTGCAAGGTCGTCGGCACGCGGTGACGTCGCCCGAACGTACCTGGCCGCGGCCAGCTGATGCCTCCGCGCTGCGCCGCCGCCGTCATCCGCGCTACCGAACTGAGCCTGTCGACCGCTATTGGTCGTTGGCGGCGCTTCGCGCTGCTCGCGCCAAAGCGGAGAAGCCCTCGGCGATCTGGTCGCGGCTGCTCTCGCCGCGCGCAGCGGCAGCCTCCACGGCGGCAACCGCCGCGTCGACCCACGCGCCGGGATAGTTGGTCTCCGGGCTGCCCACCCGCTCGGCGTTCTCGCGGTCGATTGCCGCCAGCAGCAGGAACGCCGTCCGACGGTCGCTGCCCTCCTGAAGCTCCTCATCGAAGATATCGGCAAACAGCTCGCGCCGGCCGTGACCGATCGCGCGATCGATCGCCTCGCCGCCCGCCTCTTCGCCGAGGACACGATCGAGAAAGTCGGGCAAGGCTCGTTCAACGATGGCTGCCGATTGCGCCGGCTGCCATCCGTCGTCTGCCAGCTTGTGAGCTGCGAGGTTGACGAACTCGGCCGAAAGCTCGACGAGCTCGGGCACCAGGTGTTCTCGGATCTCGTCGGCGATCGCCGCGTCGCGGACTGGATCAGATGGGTTCGACGCCATCATGGTTTGCTCCCTCAAGTCGCGGATGAGTCAGCGCCGAAAGATGCTCTTGAAGAACGTCCACGCGCTGGAAATCTTTTGAACGACGGTCGTAGCGCCGTCGCCGATGCTCCGGGCCACCGGCTTGACGACATCCTTCACCGTGGGGACCTCGATGTGGTTCTTGTGTTGGATCGAGAGTCGCTTGAACGCCCGGTCCTGCTCTTCAGCCGCCTTCGCCGCACGATCTGCCTTCTCCTTCTCCTGCTGCTCCTGCAAGATTTTCTCCAGCCGCTTGGTCGCATCGAGATTGGGTGGGGGCTGGCCCGGGGGCTTCAAGATGTCCGGCAGTTGGGTCAATGGTTTCAAGGCGTTCTTCACATCCTTGGCCATCTCCGACTTGTCGAGTGCGTCGCCGACCTTGTTGCCTTGCTTGGCGGCCTCGACGCCGATATCGGTGATGATCGCCACGCCTTCCTTGACGGCCACGTTCTTGCCGATGAGACCGGCTTGCTGGGCGGCGTGGCCGCCCACGACGTTGACCGCGCCGAACAAGCCGCCCTGCTTGTTGCCCTCCAGGATCAGATTTTTGCCGAACGCCTCGACCAGCTTGGCGCTCGACTTGACCTTTTCGCCGGCGAGGTCGATCTGGCCGTCGGCAGTCTTGGCTGCCTTTCTCTCGTACTCCGCCCACTCCGACTTGACGGCTTCGAGAGCCTTGCTCACCGCGGCCTGCACCTGCTTGGTGTCGTAGTCGACCTTCAGCTTGACCTCGAGCCCGATGATCAGCGTGCCTTTCAGGCTGACGGAGATCGTCGCCACACCGTCCTTGACCGTGGCTTCGGCCGAGCCGCCTGCCGCCACCTTCTTGCCGAACTCCGCGGCGACACCGGCGGTAACGGCATTCTTGCCCTCCGCATACTTGCTCTCGCTCCCCGCCTGAACCGACGCCCCGAGCTCGGCACTGCCCTTGAACTTGGCGCCTTCCTTGGTGACGCCGGCCTCGCCACCGGCTTTGGCGTAGACCTTCGCGGTCACGTTGGCTTTGGTGCCGATTTCCTTGTCTCCACCGAACTTGACCTTCCCGCCCGTTTCGGCCGACACCTTCGCCTCGGCCCCGACCTCGGCCTTCGCCTTCACGCCCTCCTTGCCGAACTTGACCTCGGCCTCGGCCGCGGCCTTGTTCTGATTGTTGAGCGAGCTCTTGCCCTCGAGCTCGGCACCGCCGACCTTGATGGTGCGCTTGGCGGCAACCTCGTTCTCGTTCTTTATCTCGGCACTGACCTTGACCTTCGCCGTGCCGTTCTCAATGCCGGCCTCGGCTTTTGCCTCACCCGCCAGCTTGTGCTTGTTTTCGAACGTACTCGAGCCAAGAGAGTCCTTGATCTGCACCGTGTTCTTGACACCTACTTCGCCTTTGGCCCCGACCTCGGCCTTGATGGCGATATTGCCCTTGCCGATGTCGATCGTGCCCTTCGCGCCCGCCGATCCTTTGGCTGTTCCCTCGCTTTCGTTCGAGACGGACACGCCGCTGCCGAGCTTCTTCTCGGCGTTCACCTTGCCCGAGACTTCGCCGCGCGTTTCCGCCCCTGCCTTTACCGAGAGGCCGTTCTTGGAGACTTCGGTCTCGACCGACACCACCTTCTCGCGCTCCTGCTTGCCCGAGAGGTCGACGGTGCCGCCCTTGCCGTCGCTGATCGTCTTGGAGACGCTCTTGGTATCCTTATCGAAGCTGAACTCGGCCCCGAGCTTGCCCTTGCCGTCGAAGCTCTTCTTTTCTTCCGGCTTCTTCTCGGCGTTCTTCTGATCGTCGGTCTTGCCGGGTTTGTCCGTCTTGAACTCGCTCCAGGCCCAATCGGGATCGCTCTTGTGAGGAGGAGATTTCTCGAACTCGCGTTCGACAGTCTTCTCGAACGTCTTCTTCCACTCTCCCGAGCCTTTGCCGCCGTCGGCGCTCGTCGTGTCGGCATCGGCATGGCCGAGCGCCACGATCGTCTCGGGGGACTTTTCACGCTCCGCTTCGCCGCGGCCGGCAACGAACTGGCACAGCTCTTCGGGTCCGAGCTCGCGCGCTCCGGCAAGGAGCGTTGCGTCTGCGGTTTCGCGCGGCAGGTTGTTGCTATCCATGATTGCCCCCTGTGAATGCGGCCCTCGAAACGAGCGGCCAAGCGAGATCAGCTCGGCAATTCTCGACTTACCCAAGCCGGAGCCATCACACGCTTTCGGCGTGCGCTGCTTACCACCCTTGCGACCGCGACGTTTGACTGTGCGTCCCAAAAGATTGACTGGGCGTCCCACGCCGCCCGATTCGAGGCTGCCGCCCTCCGAGATGGAAGCTCCACCCCGCTGCCGGGCGCCAGCCGAAGAGGCTTCGCGTCGTCCCCTCAGCTGCTCAGCTGTCCTTCTTGTCGCCAAGCTCGCCCGTGACCTTCACATTGACACTGGCGGTCTCGAGCATGGCGCCTTTGTAGAGTTCGGCTTCGGCTTCGTTGGTGGCCTGTCCCGTGGTCTTCGCGCCGTCGTCAGATTTCACGCTGGCCTTGGCCCACGCCTCACCGACTGCCCGGTCTGTCGTGGCCTTGGCGGACTCGTCGATCCCGACCTTGAGGTTGCCAGGGACGTTGCCGAGGTCACCAAGTTTGGCTTTATCGTAAATCTTCGCGCCGTCGTCGCCGGACGTCGCGATGCCCTTGGCTTTGGCCTCGCCGGGCGCAACTCCGTCCCGACCTTGACCGGAGGCCCCGCAACCTCGGCCTTCACTTTGCCAGCGAGATCGGTCTTCGGGGTCGCGGCATCGGCTTGGCCGAGCGCGACGATCGCTTCGTCACACTTCGTTTGTTCCGCTTGGCCTCGACCGGCAACCACGTGCCGCAAGGCGTCGAGACTGAGCTCCCGCGGTTCCTCGGAAAGTGTCCCGTCCTCAGTGCCGTCGGAGATGATATTGGCTGCCATGCTGCCTCCCTTCGAAGGGCAATCACGCCTGCAACCTACGATTGGCTGAGGCTTGAGCACGACGGTCCCATCATCTTCGCGATTGGGACGTTTAACTGTGCGTCCCAAAAGACTGACTGCGCGTCCCACGCAGCGCTTTTTTTGCGCTTCATTCAGCCGGTGGCGCCGGCCCTGATGACGATTGACGTCGTCACTCCGGCGTCGTGGCGCTCATCCCCAGCATCGCGCGCCGGCGCAGCCACTGGCTCGGCCGGTAGCGGTCGTCGCCGGTGATGGCCTGCAGCTGGACCAGGATCTCGTGGCAGTCCCGGACTCCAAGCCAATCGGCCAGCGCCAGCGGCCCGTGCGGATAGTTGAGGCCGAGCGTCATGGCGGTATCGACGTCCTGCGCCGAGGCGATGCCGATCATGGCCATCTCGCAGCCGAGGTTGGCGATCATGGCGCACATGCGCTGGGCGATGAAGCCGGGCGAGTCCCTGATGACCGTGACCTTGGTGCCCGACTTGGCGAACAGCGCCACCGCGGAGTCGAGCACTGCCTTGTCGGCGCCGGGTGCCGTCATGACGGTGATGCGCTTGCCGGTGTCGCCCGTGAGGTCGACGGCGATCGTGCGCTTGGGATCGAGCTCCAACTCGACGGCGGTCGTGGTGCAGTCCTTGCCGATCGGCGCCACCAGGATCGAGCTCTTGCCGTCGTCGGCGCCCAGCATGCGCGCACCGTCGTGCGCGATCAGGCTGGTCAGCTTCTTGTTGTGCGGGTCCATGATCACCACGCTCGTCGCGGGTGCTGCGTCGGTCGCGTAGTCGGCGCCGGGATCGACCTTGGCGCCCTTGGCGTCGTAGGCGTACCAGCCGCCGCCGGTCTTGCGCCCGAGCTTGCCCGCCGCATAGAGGTTCTCGTGATAGGGGCTCGGCGTCATGCGTCGATCGTGGAAGAAGCCCTCGTAGATGATCTTGCGCGCCGGGAAGTTCACGTCGATGCCCGTGAGGTCCATCAGCTCGAACGGTCCCATGCGGAAGCCACATGTGTCGCGCATCACGGCATCGACTTGGGCGACGCTGGCGCGGCCCTCCTGGCAGATGCGCAGGCCCTCGGTGCCGATCGCCGTGCCGCCGAGATTGACTAAAAAGCCCGGCGTGTCGCCGACCACGACCGGCACTCGCGTCTGGCGCTGGCCAAGGGCGGTCATCGCCGCGACCACCCATTGCGCCGTCTCGGCCGCGCGGATCACTTCCACGAGCTTCATCAGCGGCACGGGATTGAAGTAGTGCATGCCGCAGATGCGCTCGCGATGCTTCAAGGATCGGGCGATCGAGGCGATGCGGATCGACGATGTGTTCGAAGCCAGGATGGCGTCGGGTGCAACCATCGCTTCGAGCTCGCCGAACAGCTTCTGCTTGACCTCGAGGTTCTCGAACACCGCCTCGATGACGATGTGGCAGCCCTTGAGGTCGGCAAGGCCATCGGCGACGACGAGATTGGCCTCTGTCTTGGCGACGTCGGCCTCGCTCAACCGGCCCCTGGCGGCAAGACCTTTCAGGATGTCGACGATCGCGGCCTTGGCCTTGGCCGCACCGCCCTCGGCGGCGTCGAACAGAATCGCCTTTATGCCGCCCTGCGCCGTGACTTGCGCGATGCCGCGCCCCATGGCGCCGTTGCCGACCACGCCGACGGTGAGGTCGGGCCGGTTGATGTCGAGAGTCATGAGTCCTCCGAAAGAACGTCGTCAGATATTCGCTGTCATCCCGAGCGCAGTGAGGGACCTTTCGCGTTGCCTCAAAGGTCCCTCGCTTCGCTCGGGATGACAATCGTTCTCGCAGAAACGCCTTACGCCTTCTCCGCATAGCCCGCGGTCTTGAGCCCGCCGGTGATGTCGTCGATGGCGGCCGGGTCGTCGATGGTGGCCGGCATGTTCCAGGGCTGGCCGTCGGCAATCTTCTGCATGGTGCCGCGCAGGATCTTGCCCGAGCGGGTCTTGGGCAGGCGCGGCACGATGACGGCGTTCTTGAAGAAGGCCACCGGCCCGATCCTGTCGCGCACCAGCTGGACGACCTCGCGCACGGTCTCCTCGGGCGGCCGGGTGACGCCAGCCTTCAGCACCAGGAAACCGAGCGGCACCTGGCCCTTGAGCTCGTCGGCGACGCCGATCACGGCGCACTCCGCGACATCGTTGTGGCTGCCCAGCACCTCCTCGATCTGGCCGGTCGACAGCCGGTGGCCGGCGACGTTGATCACATCGTCGACCCGGGTCATCACCGAGACGTAGCCGTCCTGGTCGATGAAGCCCGCGTCGCCCGTCTTGTAGTAACCCGGATAGTCCGCGAGATAGGCCTGCTTGAAGCGCTCGTCGGCATTCCACAGGGTCGGCAGCGTGCCCGGCGGCAGCGGCAGCTTGGCGGCGATGGCGCCGACCTCGCCCGGCTTGGTGATGCGCTGGCCCTGCTCGTCGAGCACGTCGATCTGCCAACCCGGCGCCGGCACCGAGCAGGAGCCGAGCTTGATCGGCATCGATTCCAGGCCCACGAAGTTGCCGCAGATCGCCCAGCCGGTCTCGGTCTGCCACCAGTGATCGACGATCGGCACGCCCAACAGCTTCTGCGCCCATTCGATGGTCGGCGGATCGCCACGCTCGCCGGCGAGGAACAGGGTGCGGAACTTCGAGAGGTCGTACTGCTTCAAAAGCCCGCCCTCGGGATCCTCCTTCTTGATGGCGCGGAAGGCGGTCGGGGCGGTGAACAGCGCCGTCGCCTTATGCTCGGAGATCACCCGCCAGAAGGCGCCGGCATCGGGCGTGCCGACCGGCTTGCCCTCGTACAGGATGGTCGTCGCGCCGTGGATCAGCGGGCCGTAGACGATGTAGCTGTGGCCTACTACCCAGCCCACGTCGGAGGCGCACCACCACACTTCGCCGGGATTGACGCCGTAGAGGTATTGCATCGACCAGGCGAGCGCCACGCAGTAGCCGCCGTTGTCGCGCACCACGCCCTTGGGCTGGCCGGTCGTGCCCGAGGTGTAGAGGATGTACAGCGGATCGGTCGCCTTGACCGGCACGCAGCCGCGCGGCTCGGCCGCCGCCACCGCTTCATTCCAATCGAGGTCGCGGCCCTTCACCAGCGATGCCGGTTCCTGCCAGCGCTGCAAGACGATGCAGCGCTCGACCTTGTGCTTGGCGAGCGTGATCGCCAGGTCGAGCAGCGGCTTGTACTTGACGATGCGGCCCGGCTCGATGCCGCACGATGCCGTCAGCACCAGCTTCGGCATACAGTCGTCGATGCGGGTGGCGAGCTCGTTGGCGGCAAAGCCGCCGAACACGACGGAATGGATCGCGCCGAGCCGCGCGCAGGCCAGCATCGCCATCACCGCCTCGGGGATCATCGGCATGTAGATGATGACCCGGTCGCCCTTGACGACCCCAAGTGCGGCGATCGCGCCGGCGAGCTTGGCCACCTGGTCGCGCAGCGCGCGATAGGTGAAGCTCTTCTTGCGGTTGGTGAGCGGCGAATCGTAGATCAGCGCCGCCTGCTCGCCGCGGCCGCGCTGCACGTGGCGGTCGAGGGCGTTGTAGCAGGTGTTGAGCTCGGCGCCGGCGAACCAGCGGTAGAACGGCGCCTGCGAGGCATCCAGCACCTTGTCCCAGGGTTTGCTCCAGTCGATCGGCGCCGCCTGCTCGGCCCAGAAGCCCTCGGGGTCCTCCAACGAGCGGCGATGCACTGCCCTGTACTTGTCACCGATGGCCATGGCGGCTCTTCCTCCCTGAAGGAGGAGGCTTAACCCCGGTCCTCGGCCGTCGCAATCCGCAAGAAGCCGATCGGCAGTCATGAGGCCGGACTGGGAGGTCAGCGCCCGATGAACATGCCCTCTTGCCGGACCGCGGACCTCCAGGTCCGCTCATGACTCACGATGCGGGGCTGGAGCCCCGCGGTCCGGCAAGACGACGATGATTGTCGGCGCTCCCGCTCGCCGCCTAACCCTTGACGCACAGCACCTGGCGCAAGGTGTGGACGATCTCGACCAGGTCGGACTGCGCCACCATCACGGCGTCGATGTCCTTGTAGGCGCCCGGCGTCTCGTCGATCACGTCGGCATCCTTGCGACACTCGATGCCGTCCGTCGCCGCGACGTGATCGGCGATGGTGAACCGCCGCTTCGCCTCGCCGCGCGACATGGCCCGTCCGGCACCGTGGCTGCACGAACAGAAGCTGTCCGGATTGCCCCGTCCCCGCACGATGAAGGACCGCGCGCCCATGCTGCCCGGGATGATGCCGAGCTCACCCGTGCGCGCCCGGACCGCGCCCTTGCGGGTCACGATCACGTTTTCGCCGAAGTGATGCTCCCACGACACGTAGTTGTGGTGGCAGTTCACCGCCGTCTCCGCCGCGGCGTCGAACGGCTTGGGCACCGCGTCACGCAACGCGCCGATGGCCGCCTCCATCATGCAATGGCGGTTGAGCGCGGCGAACCGCTGCGCCCATTCGACCGCCGAGCGATAGTCGTCGAACAGCTCCGAGCCCTGCGGCAGGTAGGCGAGATCTTCGTCCGGAAGGTTCACGAACCAGCGGCGCATCTCCTCCTTGGCCCGCTCGATGAAGTAGGTCCCGATCCGGTTGCCGATGCCGCGGCTGCCGGAGTGCAGCATCACCCAGACCGAGTCGGCCTCGTCCAGGCAGACCTCGAGGAAATGGTTGCCGGTGCCGAGCGTGCCGAGATGGCCGAAGGCGCGCGCCTCGGTCCACTGCCTCCTGAGCCTCGGATGCTTCTCGAAGATGGCGGCAAGACCTGCCTTGGTCTCCTGCGGCACCGCCTCGGCGATGGCCTTCGGAAGGTCGTGCCATGCGCCGCGGTCGCCCGGTCCGCCGTGGTTGGTTCGCCCGTGCGGCACACGGCGTTCGATCTCGGCCCGCAACCCGGCGAGGCTGTCGGGAAGGTCCGAGGCGCCGAGGGTCGTGCGCTGCGCCATCATTCCGCAGCCGATGTCGACGCCCACCGCGGCCGGAACGATGGCGCCCTTGGTGGGAATCACGCTGCCAACGGTCGCGCCCATGCCCCAGTGCACGTCGGGCATGACCGCGACATGGCGATGCACGAACGGCAGCGACGCAACGTTGCGCAGCTGCTGCATCGCGCTGTCTTCGACAGGCACGCCCGAGGTCCACATCTTGATGGGCACCCGCTGGCTGTCATCGACGATGATATCGCTCATGGTGTTCCCTCCGATTGAGTAACGATCGGTCGGGGGAGATCGTCGCGGACCTCTCCCGACCTTCTCGGTTCACAGCCGACCGGCGATGAAGTCGCCGATCAGCGCCGGTGCGGCGGCATCGAAGCCGACCACATCCAGCATGCCGGCATCGGCCGGGTCGGCGATGGTGAAACCGGTCGAGGTGAGACCGACCACCACCAGCCGTGCGGCGATGCCGCTCGCCTGCCGATACTGCTGCAGCGCCATCGACGGATGGACGGCGCCGGCCCAGGTTTCGTTGTCCGTGTAGATCACGAACGCATCGACATCGAGCTTGCGCTCGAGCGCATACAGCATCGGCTGGGCGCAGTCGGTCCGGCCGAACGGCAAGCCGTGCGTCGCCTGCACGGCATCGTCGAGCCGCTGCCGCGGCGACAGCGCAAGCGGCACGAGCTGGTCGCAGAACGCGACCACTTGCGCCGCCGGCTCGGTCGCCAGCGTGACCAGCGCCACCGCCGTCGCAGCCTCCCGCGGCGCGAGCGGCGAGCCCGCAACCTGGCCCATGCTCATCGAGCCCGACACGTCGAGGCCGATGAGCAGCCGCTTGCCCGATGGCTCGACGCTCGCGAACGCGCCGTAGAAGGCGCGATCGAGTGCATCGACCACGGCCGGCGCCGGCTGCCAGGCGAGCTTGCCGAGCAGGCCATGGCCGGTCCGGTAGACCGCCAGCGCCGTAAGCACCTGCAGCGGATGCACCCGCCGCGTGGTCTGCAGCCTGAGGCCGTTGAGCCGGGCCACGACCTGCCGCTCGGCATCGCTGCCGGCAGCAAGCAGGCCGACCTGGCTCAGCTTGCCAAGCGACCGCAGCAACGCGGTCGCCGGCATGTCGACCAGCAGCGCCTCCCACACCCTCGCCTCGCCGAGCAGCACCGTCGGGACCGCCTCGCGCGGCAACCGATAGTCGCGGATCAGCCGCACCGCCTCATCGGCGTCGACAGTCCGCACCAGCCGCTCGGCCGCGGCGAACCGCGCCAGCTCGGCCGGCAACTCGGCGTCGCCGTCCGGACGCACGATGCGATCGAACAATGCCCGCCGCACCGTGTCGTCGGCCGATGCCAGAGGGTGGGCAAGCCGTAGCAAGTCTCGGTGCGACCACCGCTCGCCCTTCTCGCCCCGCGCCTTGTACTTCAAGGCCTGCAGCTCGAGATCGCCGAGCGGCTGCTCGAGGTACCAGCGCGCGATCGCCCGCCGGAGACCCCGACCCCAGCCCCGCAAGCTGTCGATGTAACCGACCAGCCGCTGCAACTGGGCGCCAGTCCGCGCTACTTGCGGGAGCGCCGCCAACGCGGCCGCCCTCGTCGCAGCGTCCTGCGCCGCCGTGGCGAGCGCGAGCGCGAACAGGATCGGCTCCTGCTTGGGCGCCTGGCCCGACACGCTCAGCTCGACGATCCGGGCGACCGCCCGCACGCCATCGGCGGCGATGCACCGCGCCACGGCTTGCGTTGTCTCGCGCGTGAGCCTGGCCTCCGACGCATAGTAGGTGCCGCCCTCGGTTCCCAGAATGAGGAAGCGGTCGAGCCGCGCCCAATCGTCGAGCGCATAGACGTATCCACCGGCATCGTTGGCGACCATGGCGACGCGCGGCAGCGGCGCGCGCTGGCCGGTGCTCGCCCAACCCAACAGATGCAGAATGTTCCTCATGCTACCCTCCCGGCACCACGGGCGCCGTGGGTAGCGCAGATGATGATCAGCGCCCCGGCGCGGCCCTGGTGTGCCTTGCTGCTCTACGCTCGTTGCCTTTGGGCAAGATCGTCATCCTCCGGGTCGTGAGAGCCGCGGCACGATCCCACCCGGAGGAATCGTGCAACGGTGGCGCGGACATGGTTCGGACTGGGAACGGTGTTGCCACCTAACGACGCTCTACCGCTGAGCTACGGCGTTGCCACCGCCGGGACTCGAACCCGGGACCCTCGCTTTAGCGATAACCCAATCGCATCGGCCCGCGCCGATCCGACAAGCGCCAGCGGACATGGATCGGCATCGGATACATTGCGGCTTGCGTCGCAAAGGCGGGGTTGAATCCGCGTTTACTGGCTAACCGATGCCTGCGGCCCGCTGGCCGTCGTCGGGGCGAGGTTGTAGTTCCCAGGATTTCGTCGCGCAAGCCCGATGTCGAGCGCAATGCGCATCGCGCTATCGGTGTGGCGCATGCGCCACTAGGCGCCGCGAGCCCACTCTGTCATCCCGAGCGAAGCGAGGGACCTTTCTGCCGCGATAAAGGTCCCTCGACCTCGGCCTCGGGATGACAGCCGTCGCACGCGCAGCCTTGTGGCGCATAAGTGCGCGAGGGTTGCTCGACCCGCAACTGCCCATGGTGACCATTGTTCAGGCTTGGTATGCCTGACCTACGATACGACCGAGGTTGACGATGCGGTTGCGTACCGTCGCCCATATGGCGCGACTCTCGGCATGGCTGCAGTTTATCGCGCCGCGGCCGCCACGGCGCGACACGATCGATCTGGCGACGCGGCTCGCCGCCCTGCCCCTGCGCAACGCGCCGTTCGAACAGCCGTGCACGATCCGTTGGAACGACCACGCCGTGCCGTTCATCGAAGCGGCGAACGACCACGACCTCGCCGCCGCGCTGGGGCTCGTGCATACCCATCTGCGGCTCGGCCAGATGGAGCTGCTGCGCCGCGTCGCGCACGGCCGGCTGAGCGAGATGGTCGGCGCCGTCGCGGTTCCGATCGACCACACGATCCGCATCATCGATCTGGCGCGCGTCGTGCCCGAGATCTTGCGCCAGCTGCCGCACGAGACGCGCGCCTGGATCGACGCCTATGCCAGCGGCATCAATCACGTCCTGGAAAACGCGCCGCTGCCGCACGAGTTCGCCCTGTTCGACCTGAAGCGCGAGCCATGGCAGGCCGCCGATATCCTGACGCTCGGCCGCCTGCTGTCGTTCGACAA
>JAFAKN010000084.1 GCA_019235415.1 Alphaproteobacteria bacterium | reverse complement strand
AGATTCTTCAGCATGCAGATCTCGGCAATCGGCTTCTCTCCTTGCGTCACGCGCCAGGTCAGCAGCTCGAGCGCCGACTTGGCGGCGTTGATGCGCATGGCCATGTCGACGAGGCGATGGCGCACCACTTGGTTGGCGATCAAGGGCTTGCCAAACGTGTGCCGCTCGCGGGCATAGGCGATCGCCTCGTCGAGGCAGACCCTGGCGTAACCGCAGGCGCCGGCCGCCATGCCCAACCGCTCCTGGTTGAAGTTCAGCATGATGCCGATGAAGCCCTTGTTCTCGACGCCGATCAGGTTGTCCACGGGCACACGGACGTCGTCGAAGAAGAGTTGCGCGGTGTCGGACGCCCACCAGCCCATCTTCTTGAGCTTGGTGCGGCCAAAACCCTCGCGGTCGCGCTCGATCAACAGCAGCGACACGCCGCCGGCCCCCGGCCCGCCAGTGCGCACCGCCACGGTGAAATAGTCGGCCCGCACCCCCGAGGTGATGAACATCTTGGAGCCGTTGACCACGAAATGGTCGCCCTCGCGGCGCGCCGTGGTCTTGAGGTTGGCGACGTCGGAGCCGCCCGACGGTTCGGTGATGGCGAGCGCGCTGATCTTGTCGCCCGCCAGCACCTCCGGCAGCACTTTGCGCTTCATCCATTCCGGGCCGAGAGCGGCGATCGGCGGGCAGCCGATCGTGTGACTGTTGAGGCTGGCATTGACGCCGCCGCTGCCGTGCCGCGCCATCTCCTCGGCTTTGACGATGCCGAAGAACGGATCGGTCGGAACGCCGCCGTACTCCTCAGGGAAGCCGAGCTGCAGCAGGCCGGCCGCCGACGCCGTGCGATAGAGCTCGCGCGGGAATTCCTCGGCCTCGTCCCATTGATCGACATAGGGCATGATCTCGCGATCGACGAAACGCCGGACGGTCTGGCGAAAGGCTTCGTGCTCTTCCGTATAGAACGGGCTCGGCCGCGCCGGCTCGGGCAGTTGCGGCTGGGCTGAATCGGCGACGGCCATGCTGCGCTCCTTCGATTCGTACTCGGCACCTTATGCGACCGCAGCCTACTGCGTTGACAGCGCTGAACAGCTGTTCATATTGGCAAGCCAGCCAAGGCGGCGACAGACCGCTTGATGACAGGGGTAGGAAACTGGTTACCTTTCTGCAACTCACCCTGAATGGGCTTGCGGTCGGCTGTATCTATGGCTTGGTCGCGTTGGGTTTCGTGCTGATCTACAAGGCCACGGAACTGGTGAACTTCGCCCAGGGCGACCTGCTGATGTTGGGCGCCTTCGTGGCCTATATGGCGGTGGTCTGGTGGGGGCTGGACTACTGGGTCGCCTTCCTGATCTCGGTGGTCACTATCGCCGTATTCGGCGCCCTGCTCGACGCCGTCGTGCTGCGCCGCGTCATCGGCCAGCCGCAGTTCGCCGTGGTCATGCTGACCATCGGGCTGGGCGCCATGTTCCGCACCTTCGCCAGCGTGACCTGGGGGTCGGAAATCTACACCTTGCCCACGCCTTTCAACGGCGTGACCACGGTCGCGGGCGTCACGCTCAGCCACCAGTACCTCTCGATCATCGTCGGCACCCTGATCCTGTGCGGCGCGCTCTATGGCTTCTTCAACCATACGCGGCTCGGCATCGCCATGCAGGCGACGTCGCAGAACCAGCTCGCCGCCTACTACATGGGCATCCCGGTAAAGCTGATCTTCTCGCTGATCTGGGCGATCTCGGCGGGCGTAGCGGCCGCGGCCGGCATCCTGCTGGCGCCGGTGACCCTGATCGACATCAACATGGGTCTGGCGGTGGCCTTGAAGGCGTTCGCCGCCGCCGTTCTGGGCGGCTTCGGCTCGATCCCCGGCGCGCTCGCCGGCGGCATCATCATCGGCCTGATCGAGCTCTACGCCGGGGCCACCCTGCCGGAGGGCTTCAAGGACACCGCGCCCTACATCGTGCTGCTGCTGATGCTGATTCTGCGGCCGCAGGGCCTGTTCGGCTCGCTCGCGCGCAAGAAGGTGTAGGCGGTCATGCGTTTTCAGTTCAAGA
>JAFAKN010000121.1 GCA_019235415.1 Alphaproteobacteria bacterium | reverse complement strand
CGCACCGCCGCCATGAGCTGCGGGTCGGGCTGGAGCTGGCCGAAGCTCTCGCGAGCGACCTGATCGGTCCAGCTCGCGCGGTCGACGGCCGCCTGCTGCAGCGCTTCGCTGACGACGTCGCGCTGATCGGTGCCGAGAAGGCCCTTGGTGTAGGTCGTGCCGACCGGCCAGGCCGGCATCAGCACCCAGTAGCCGATCGAGAACAGGAAGGCCACGATCAGGACAAAGAAGACCAGGCGTGGGACCGGCGTATTCAGCTCGGTGAGCCCGTTCCACTCGTGCCCGGTCGTCAGGTAGCCGGACTTGGGATCGCGTTCTAGCGCCATGGCCGGTCCTCGCCGTGCAGGATCGCCTCGGCGGCTTTCTCGAACCGCTTCTTGTTCGAGGGCCAGTAGACATAGACGAGCACGATCGCGGAAAGCCCGATCAGGTAGAACAAGCCGGCGGACTGCGCCAACCAGACGAGGTCGTCGTGCGACACGGCCATGGTCATTCTCCCGCTTTCACCAATGACTTGTGCGCCGCGTCGGTCAGTCGGCCGAGGATCTGCAGGTAAGCGACCAGCGCATCCATCTCGGTGACCTGCTCGGCCACGCCGTCGAAGACGCGCACCGCCGTCGCGTCGCCATAGCGCTTGCTCACGCCTTCCGCGAGCGGACTGTCGGGCGACGCCTGGCCGATGGCGTCGGCGCGGGCATTGGCGATCATGTCGTCGGTATAGGGCACGCCGACCGCGCGCTGGGCCCGCAGATGGTCGGAGAGATCGTCGGTCCACAATTCGTTTCGCAGCAGCCGGGCGTAGGGCGGCATCACCGATTCGGGCACGATGCCGCGCGGACTGCTGAGATGGGCGACGTGCCATTCGTCGGAGTACTTGCCGCCGACGCGCGCCAGATCGGGGCCGGTACGCTTGGAGCCCCACAGCATGGGATGGTCGTACTTGGATTCGACGGCGAGCGAATAGGGACCGTAGCGCTCGACCTCGTCGCGCAGGGTGCGGATCATCTGGGAATGGCAGGCGTAGCAGCCTTCGCGGACGTAGATGTTGCGGCCGGCCAGCTCGAGCGGCGTGTAGAGCCGCATGTCCGGCGCGTCCTCGACGGTCTGATGGATCGTGAAGAGAGGCGCGATCTCCACGATGCCGCCGATGCTGGCGATCAGGACGATGCACAGGGCGAAGCCGATCGCCTTGCGTTCCAACCAGTAGTGGAGCCCGAACATGCGACCTCACTCCGCCGGCTGGAGGCCAGGCTGGCCCGTGGCGACCGGCTCGGGAATGTCGTCGACCGGCAGCGACTTGGCCTCGAGCGGCATGCGGACGGTCATCCAGACGTTGTAGCAACCGACCAGCGCGCCGATCAGGAACAGCAATCCGCCGAAGGCCCGGGCGATGTAATAGGGATGCATCGCCACCAGCGAATCGACGAACGAGTAGGCGAGCGTGCCGCTTTCGTTGTAGGTCCGCCACATCAGCCCCTGGATGATGCCGGAGTTCCACATCGCCAGCACGTAGACGACGGTGCCGGCCAGCGCGAACCAGAAGTGCACCTCGACGAGCCGCGGGGAATGCATGCTGTCGCGTTTCCACAGCCACGGCACCGCGGCGTAGATCGAGCCGAAGGTGATCATGGCGACCCAGCCCAGCGCACCGGCGTGGACATGGCCGATCGTCCAGTCGGTGTAGTGCGACAGCGAATTCACCGAGCGGATCGCCATGAACGAGCCCTCGAAAGTGGTGAGCCCGTAGAACACGGCGGCGACCATCATGAAGCGCAAGGTCGCGTCGTCGCGCACCTTGTGCCAAGCGCCGTTCAGGGTGAGCAAGGCGTTGGCCGCGGCGGTCCACGATGGCACCAGCAGCATCAGCGAGAAGGTCATGCCGAGCGTCTGCACCCACTGCGGCAGCGCGGTGTAATGCAGGTGATGCGAGCCGGCCCACATGTAGAGGAAGGTGATGCCCCAGAAGCTGATGATCGACATGCGGTAGGAATAGAGCGGCCGGCCGGCGCGCTTGGGCATGAAGTAGTACATCATGCCGAGGAAGCCCGCGGTCAGGAAGAAGGCGACGGCGTTGTGGCCGTACCACCACTGGGTCATCGCATCCTGCACGCCCGAGAACAGCGAGTAGCTCTTGGCGCTGCCGAAGCTCACCGGGACCGCCAGGTTGTTGACGATGTGCAGCATCGCCACGACCAGGATGAACGCCATGTAGTACCAGTTGGCGACGTAGATGTGCGGTTCCTTGCGATGCGCCAAGGTCCGCAGATAGACGACGAAATAGGTCACCCAGACGATGGTCAGCCAGATGTCGGCGTACCACTCGGGCTCGGCATATTCCTTCGACTGCGTGACGCCCATCATGTAGCCGGTGACGGCAAGGACGCAGAAGAGGTTGTAGCCGAACACCACGAACAGCGGGCTGAGCTGGTCGGGCAGCCGCGCGCGCGAGGTGCGCTGCATGACGTAGAACGAGGTGGCGATCAGCCCATTGCCACCGAAGCCGAAGATGACGCCGGTGGTGTGCACCGGCCGCAGCCGGCCGAAGCTCGTCCAGGCGGCCTCGAAGTTGAGGTCAGGATAGGCGAGCTGCCAGGCCACCCAGTCGCCGATGAACAGGCCGAAGGCGGCCCAAGCCATGGCGAGCAGCAACCCGATCTTGCTCGGCGTGTCGTAGTAGCTGTCGAAGCGCTCGTCGCCCGGCTCGGGATTGAAGTAGCCGTTGATCATGGCGAAGATGCCGAGGATGCCGCTGGCCATGATCAGAAAGCCGTGCACGCCCAGCGGGCCATCCTTGCCGGCACCGGCGAACGCCAATCCGACGCAGACGATCAGCAGCAGGATGCCGATTGCAATCTGACGTTCGCCCTTTGTCAGCTGAGCGTTCATCGCTACCCCCGCGCCGCCCGGTACCGACAGGGCGACCTTTCCGTGTCGGATCGCACATCCTCGAGAACGGCCAATTGAGCCAGATCAAACATACAACGGAGTTCGAAAACAGAAAAAGCCCGCGACGACTCAATTCAGCACCGAGGTGAATGCCCTTCTCAGCTAAAATCAGTCGCATGGCTGAAACCGAGTATCCGGCGAGTTGGTACGCCGCCACGCGCGACGGCGCTTTCGTTCGACCTTGCCTTTCGGCCTCGGTTCGCGCCGACGTCGCGGTGGTCGGCGGCGGCTTCGCTGGCCTGCATACCGCACGGTTGCTGGCCGAGCGCAGGCTGTCGGTCGTGCTGGTCGAGCGACGACGAATCGGCTGGGGCGCCTCCGGCCGCAACGGCGGCTTCGTCGGCGCAGGCTATGCGCTGCGGTCGGGCGCCCTGATCGAGCGGCTCGGCGTCGATCATGCCCGCCGACTCTATGCCCAGTCGCAACGTGGCGTGGCCATCGTGCACGAGGCCGTCAAGGAGATGGCGCGCGCCGACATCGTGATGGGCTGGGGCCGGCTTACCGTGTCGCGGACCGACCAGGGTGCGGACTTCGCGCAGCGTACGCGGGCCCTGGCCGAGAAGCTCGGTGCGACGTTCGAGCCGTGGGACACCGAGCGTGTGCGCGGGCTGCTGGCGACGCGGCGCTACCATCAGGCGCTGCACGATGCGCAGGGCTTCCATATCCATCCGCTGAACTTTGCGCTGGCGCTCGCGGCGGACATCGAACGGCGCGGGGTGCGCGTGCACGAAGGCAGCGAGGCGCGCGCCCTCGAGCGGCAGGGCATTGAATGGCGACTGCGGACGGCGATGGGCGAGGTCACGGCGCGCCATGTCGTGCTGGCGGGCAACGCCGATCTTGGCCGCGTGCACCGCCTGGCCGGCGCCGTGCTGCCGGTTGCGACGTATGTCGCCGTGACGGGCAAGCTCGGGCCGCAGCTCGACGCGGCGATCCGCTGGCACGGCGCCATCGGCGACACGCGCCGCGCCGGTGATTACTACCGCATCGTCGACGGCGATCGCCTGCTGTGGGGTGGCCGCATCACCACCGACACGCGCGAGCCCAGGCGCCTGCGCGCCATGATGCGGGCCGATATACTTGCTGTATATCCACAGCTCGGTGACGTCGCGATCGAGTACGCCTGGCCTGGTCTCATGGGCTACGCCCTGCACAAGATGCCCCAGGTGGGCGAGATCGAGCCCGGGCTGTGGGCGTGCACGGCCTTCGGCGGCCATGGCGTGGCGCAGACAGCGGCCGGCGCCGATGCGGTCGCCGCCGGCATCGCCCGCGAGGACGACCGCTGGCGCCTGTTCGCCCCGTTCGGTACCGGCTGGGCCGGCGGCGCGTTGGGGCGGGCGGCGACGCAGCTGGTCTATTGGCGGCTGCAGGCCAGCGACTGGTGGGACGAGAAGCGCCAGGCGCGCAACGCCGAGACGCTGCGCAGCTGACTCATCGCTGGGAGCGCGCCACTCCGGTGGCGCTCATGCTCTTCAGTGGACCGCGGACCTCCTGGTCCGCACCTTATGAGCGGACCGAGAGGTCCGCGCTCCACTGAGTGCGCCACTGGAGTGGCGCGCTCCCAGCCAAGACAAGCGGGCTACGACGCCACCCAGAACGTGTCGGGCTGATACAGGCCGATGTAGCCGCCGGGATCCCAGGCGTAGTAGCCCTCCTTGGGCACGTTGCGCACCTTGGGCCCGACCACCACCGGCTGCTTCACGCCGTTCACCGTGCCGATCGAGAACACCTGCTCGGCGTTGGTCTGCAGGATGCTTCGCCAAGCCGCGCGCCGGGCACCGTCGTCGCGCGCGTTCTGCCAGTCGTCGAGATAGTCGAGCAGGCGGCGGGCGGCCTCGAGGTCGCATT
Organism: Alphaproteobacteria bacterium; assembly: GCA_019235415.1. Classification (GTDB taxonomy): domain Bacteria; phylum Pseudomonadota; class Alphaproteobacteria; order Reyranellales; family Reyranellaceae; genus Reyranella. The sequence continues at coordinate 669 of JAFAKN010000121.1, read as the reverse complement.
TCTCGCCCTGGCTGCCCTTGGACTCCACGTAGGCGCCCCACTTCGACCATTGCAGGCCGCCGCGCATGGTGGGCGCGAACTCGCGCGGACTGGTGGCGGGGGTCGGCGCCGCGGTGACGACGCCGGCATAGGCCGTCATGACCGCCTCGCCGGAGAAGGTGCGCAGGCGGAAGTTCTCACGCGTCTGCGGCTTCACCAGCAGGCGGATGCCGATGCGCCTGAAGTAGTCGGCGATCAGCTGCAGGGCGTCGGCGTCTTCGGTCTGCTCGCTCTGGCTCTCGACCACCAGGATGGCCGAGCGGCCGCCCGGCAAGAGTCGCATGCCGCTCGAGTCGCGCCCGATGAGGCCGACCTCGTCGAGCAGCCGGTTGGCGAGCGCGGGATCGTGCTCGGCCCACAGGTTGGCGTATTGCGGCTCGAACAGCGGCGAGCGCGCCATGACGGTGTTGTTCGAGGGCGTGGCGAGCCCGATCCACACGACCTGGTTCAGCTCGTCGCGGTCGAGCGCGAGCGACAGCGCGCGGCGCACGCGGACGTCGCGGAACAGCTTGCGCCACGTGGCATCGTTGGCGTTGAGGTTGGGATAGAGCGCGAGCTGCGAACCCGAGCCCACCTCCCACAGCCGCACGTCGACGCCCGAGGTCTTGGCGCTGTTCTGCAGGAAGGTGT